>CAQFOZ010000004.1 GCA_948788915.1 uncultured Muribaculaceae bacterium
CTCTATCTGAGAAAGACAGAGAGAGGCTTAGCCGTCGTTTTACCGTGGATTTCAATTACAACAGCAATCATATCGAGGGCAACACGCTGACTTATGGGCAGACAGAAATCTTGTTACTGTTCGGCAAGGTAATCGGAGAGGCTGATGTACGCGACATTGAGGAAATGACAGCAAGTAATGTCGGTCTACGGATGATGACAGAGGAAGCTGCAGTTAAGGATATACCCTTGACACAGAATTTTATACGGACTTTGCATAAGACCCTCTTACGCGATGATTATACAGTCTATCGTAATTTGCCGGGTGGCGCACAGACAAGCTATGTCATACACGCAGGGCAATATAAGCGCTCCATCAAGCCGATCTCGAAGTAGGTCCTGTGCCGAGCGACGGTGCCCACGCAGACATCAAGGATATACGCCCGTTCCTGAAATATTTTAACGAGTTGGTGGCAACGGAGGTATATAATGATGTATTGTTTGTCAGCGAGAAGAATGAAAATGTATGGTGGTATGACGGAGAGCGTATTGCCTTCCGCACGCCTAACTACACAAAAATCTTGAACGCCATGCGCACCCAGCCGACACTGACACTCTCAGACATGAAAGAAGAAACCGGCATCAGCATTACAGCCATTCAAAAACTGCTCGACCGGCTCATTTCAAAAAAGTATGTAGAGCGCGGAGAAAAAGAGGGTAGCTGGAGAGTGTTCCTGACACAATAAATATACCCTTCGCAGATGGTATATTCAACAAATGGTGGTATGCCTGATGATGTTAATTAGGACTTTTAACGGTCAGTCCCACTATAAAGCCTTGAAAAAAAATATTACTTTTATTGTAGAGTTCTTGCAGCGGCAAGGCAATAAATTATTGAAAATCGCAATTGATATGAATAATCTCCAGATTGAAATAAATAATGAGACAACAGACAGGATTGATGATCTCAGTTACGAGTCTGTGAGTCCAAAATACAGATCGGTACAGACGACAAGCGCCGCTATCGCCTACGCCCTACTATCTGCCTGTGCCTTGTTTCTGCTTCTCACCGATAACTTATGGCTGTGCATAATTGCCGAAACCGTGATTGTTGTCTCCTTCTTCATCAATCTTCTGGTACTCAGGAAAGCGTATCAGTTCAAGGGGTATGCACTCCGTGAACACGACATAACCTACCGCAGTGGAGTGATATTTCCTAAAATTACTACAGTGCCATTCACAAAAATACAGCAGGTCAGTATCAGCCAGAACCCTATATCCAAATACTTCGGTTTATGCGCAATCGATGTTGTCAACGGAGCTCAAAGTTTATCATCGCTCGTTATTCAGGGTCTCACCAAGGAAAAGGCAGAAAAGATCAAGAATGTCATAACCCAAAGACTGAACAACGATAATGACTGACTTCTCCGTTCCCCAGAGAATGAGCCTTGGCGCGTTCTTTATCTATTTTCTAAAATTCTTCAGACTTACCTTAAATGCAAGCATCATATTTCTGGCATATGAAATCTTCAAATCTGACAGTGGCTTCATCGGGAATCTGCTGAAGATCGCCGCCATGATAGGCTGTGCTGCCGTATTGGCACTGATTCTTGCATCCATGGCGTTTTTTAAGATAAAATTTTATGTTGAAGACGGCAATCTCATCTACCGCCACCATCTGATCAGCAGTGAAATCACCACAATTCCTCTCAATCGCATACACACATTGCGTACACGACAAGGTCTTCTCTACAGACTTCTCAACCTCAGAGGCATCCTTTTCGACACTCTTGCCGCCAAAGGTGAGGAAATAGAACTTATACTCAGCGAAACTGACTGGCAAAACCTTATCGGCCGTATTGAACGGCAAAAGCAACAGCCCGCAAATCCGGATATACCGCCTGTCTTTAATCCGACTTCATTCAAGAAATTCAGCAATAAAAATCTTGTGCTTGACGCTTTGTGTCAGAACCACCTGAAAGGGATGGTGGTGTTGGGCGGATTCATTGCCATTATCTTCAACTTCCTGTCAGACCTCTCCGAAAATGCCATCCACAAGATCGCGAGCTATATTGAATCGCATTTAGATCTTTTCTCTGTGTCTATAGCAGGAACCGTTATAATCATGGCATCCGCATACATGGTATCGCTTATGCTCTGGCTCGGGAAAGTACTCCTACGATATTCCGACCTCACGCTTTCATACAACAACAAGACACTCATTTTCACCCATGGTCTGTTTTCACGCTTTACCAGCCGCTTCTCCCACGACAAAATATGTTCGGTGTGGATCAAACGCAATTATTTCGAAAAACGATTCAAACTTTGCACTCTCACTCTGAAGCAAGCATTGAACGCAAGCGCACAAAAAGAGGACGATAACTTAAAGATCTACGGTAAAGACTGTTCCGTCTTTTTCCTTGACTGGTGGCTTGGACAAGGATACGGATCGGAGGCAGACCTTTATACTGCGAAATCCGGCAAAGGGGTGATCATACATTCACTGATGCCCGATCTTATTCTCTCTTCCGTGGCAACTGCGATATTATGGTATTTCGAGTTATACAGCTGGATAACCATTCCTGCCATCTATCTGTTGGCAAGCATACCCAAAGGCATAATGACGATGCGCCACAGCCACATCTCTCTCAAAGAGTCTTATCTCGTCATCAGCAAGGGGCGCTTTGCTGAAATAAAGAATTACTTGAAATACCACAACGTGGAGGTCGTAAGAATAACCCGTACCCCACTGTCACGAGTTACAGGTCGGGTTTCACTCACATTGTCTACACCCGGTTCCACCTTCACCATCAGAAGCCTAAGACAAGAAAATGTCCTTCCCATCTACGAGTTACTATTGGCCAAATCAATGGGTTTCAACGATCACTTCAACTTCTAAAAAACGGAGAGTGAATCAAACATCTTCATTTTGATTCACTCTCCGGAGGGAGCGGTAAACGGGACTCGAACCCGCGACCCTCAGCTTGGGAAGCTGATGCTCTACCAACTGAGCTATTACCGCATTTTTACCTTTGCACTACAAAGGTAATTGTTTTTAAAATATCTTACAAGTTTCCGGACAATTTTATATTCAATTCTCTACACTTGTACTTTACATATTACCGATAACAGTAGCATACACTATTACACCGATGAAGAATGTTATCCCTATCCACATCTTTGCCATCCGTTCATAATAACGGGCATTTCTCTTATACTCAAGTCTCTCTTCCGGAGTATAAAGCTCCCGGCTTTTCTCGGATTCACTCATCACGGCAAATTCCCATTCTTTCCGTGATTTTATCGAATAGTAAATAGCCATGGCTCCTGTTATCGGAAAACAGAAAAGAGTTAAGATAATTGCCGGAACCACATAAGACACAGGCGGTCTGTCAAGATCTTCCTCCTCTTCCTGCACCGGGAAATCAATGCCGTATCTGGAAAACTGACCCTTGATCTGCTGTATGGAGTTTCCACCGGTCATGTTCTTTTTGTCCGCAGTATCCGTTTGCGCAGAGGCATTCCTGTCTCTCTTCTCCGACAGACGGTCTCTGTAGTAATCCCGGATCTCTTCTACATCAATGGCCTTCTCCCAGTCTGTCATATTTTTCGACCAAACATAGGTATCAGGTCTCACTCCGGCCTGATTCAACTGATCAAGCCGGAATGGTCCCTGGCAGCTATCGTTAAGCATCGCAAAATACTGTGTCATACGAGCATTTCTGAATTAACCGAATTCCGTTTCCGGATTCTACTGGTAATTTTCCATCAACTTCATTAAAATTTCGGAAGAAAGTCCACTGACTACGAGTATAATTCCCACAACAGCCAATGCAAGTGCAATAATTGTCATCGTACGAGCCGTTGAATTTGCAGTTGTAGCCGCATCTACAGCTCCTTCCATGTAAAGTCTGTTGGCTTTCGAAGCATTAGTGATTCCAATGATCCCGAAGATAAGGCCTATGCACGAAAACAAGGCACCTGCCACCGTCGCCGTGATTGCCCACGGAAGCCAGTTGGTATGCGGTGGAACCTGAGTGGGAGCCGTATTCCAGTTATTAAACTTTTGGGCGGAATTATAAGCAACCGGTTCCTCGGGTCTCGCATATCCTCCAAATGCAGATTCCTCTTCCTGGGGCATACCGAAGATGAAGGCAAGTTCCGGAACGTCACCGGCTTTCTCCCACTCCTGCATACCTGAAGTCCACACAAATGTCTCGCGTGTGATGGCAAGCTGCTTCAACTGCTCATATCCGAACGGACCTTGCTGCGCGCCATCCTTTATGATAAAATACTGTTTGTTCATATTCTTTTAGTTTTACAAGCCTCTTCCGTGGCAATTCTTATATTTCTTTCCGGAACCACAAGGACAAGGATCATTACGGCCAATCTTCGGACCGGCCTTGAAAGGCTGCTGAGGCGCAGCGGGACGGTTCACATTTGTTGCGGCCGCACGTTGTGCGCTCTCTCCGGGATATGTGTCACGTGTGGTACTGTAATTAGCATAAGGATTATATGCTGTGGCAGACGCAGCTTTGGCCTGCATCGCTTTCGCCTCGGCGGCCTTAGCCTCCGCAGCCTTAGCCTCGTCATAATCAGCAACAGCAAGTTTACCTCTCATCAATGTTGCGACAGCTTTTGAATTCATCTCCCACAACATCTTCTTCCAAAGCTCAAATGCCTCAATCTTATAGATCACGAGCGGATCTTTCTGCTCATATGAGGCATTCTGAACAGATTTACGCAATTCATCCATCTCACGCAGCTGCTCCTGCCATGCAGAGTCAATGGAAGAAAGCAACACCGCCTTTTCCCATGCTTTTGTGAGCGGACGACAGTTCTGTTCATAGCACTCTTCTATGTCCGCCTTGATATTGAACATGCGACGACCGTCGGTGACAGGCACTCCTATAAGTCCTTTTGCTCCCCGTTCCTCTACGAATTCCTTTATATAGGGAGCGGCAGTCTGCGCCATTTTCTCCTTTTTACGCTCAAATGTATGCAAGGCGCTCTCCGCAAGACGATCTGCGATCTCTCGCTGGTCAAGTTTGGAATACTCTTTTTCGGTAAGCGGCAGTTCGATGGCAAGATTGCGGTTCACTTCCGCAGAGAACTCGTCGAAAGAATCAAATTTACGGGCTGCCAGTTCATCCGCCATCTCGTACACCATATTGGCTATGTCCGTCCCGATTCTCTCTCCCTTAAGCGCATTCTGACGACGGCCATAAACACCTTTACGCTGTGCGTTCATTATGTCGTCATATTCAACAAGGCGCTTACGAATACCGAAGTTGTTTTCCTCAACGCGCTTCTGTGCATTTTCAATAGACTTAGTGACCATGCTGTTCTCAATCATCTCGCCCTCCTTAAAGCCGAGACGGTCAAGCATCTTCACAACGCGGTCATTGGCAAACAGACGCATCACCTGGTCTTCGAACGAAACAAAGAATACAGAGCTACCGGGGTCACCCTGACGGCCGGCACGACCACGCAACTGACGGTCCACACGACGCGATTCATGACGTTCCGTACCAATAATTGCAAGTCCTCCGGCAGCCTTCACCTCATCGGAAAGCTTGATATCGGTACCACGTCCCGCCATATTGGTTGCAATTGTAACAACACCCTTACGTCCGGCCTGAGCCACAATATCCGCCTCTTTCTGGTGATATTTGGCGTTAAGTACCTGATGAGGGATATTACGCAGTCTAAGCATCTTGGAGAGTAACTCGGAAATCTCCACAGAAGTTGTACCGACAAGCACAGGACGACCGGCCTTGACCATATCCTCCACTTCCTGGATAACCGCCGCGTATTTCTCTTTTTTTGTGCGATATACACGATCGTTCATATCATTACGGATAACCGGGCGGTTTGTGGGAATCTCTATAACATCAAGTTTGTAAATATCATAAAACTCACCTGCCTCCGTCATGGCAGTACCGGTCATACCGGCAAGCTTGCGATACATACGGAAATAATTCTGCAATGTGATAGTAGCGTAAGTCTGTGTAGCGGCCTCAACCTTGACACCTTCCTTAGCCTCAATAGCCTGATGGAGGCCGTCAGAATAGCGGCGCCCCTCCATGATACGTCCGGTCTGCTCGTCAACAATCTTGATCTTATTGTCATCAATCACATATTCAACATCCTTGTCGAAGAGCGTATATGCCTTGAGTAACTGGTTCACAGTGTGTACACGTTCTGCCTTGATCGCATAATTCTGAAGGAGCTGATCTTTCTTCTCCTGCTTCTCCTCGGCAGTCAGATTCTCGTTCTCAACCTCCGACAGCAACGCTGCGATATCCGGAAGGATAAAGAAATCCGGATCCTGCGTTGTTCCGGTAAGAACCTCTATACCCTTGTCAGTAAGCTCGATCGAGTGGTTTTTCTCATCTATAACAAAATACAACGGTTCAACAGCCTTGGGCATCTCACGGTTATTATCCTGCATATATTTAGCCTCCACTTTAAGCATCAGTTGCTTGATACCCTCTTCACTCAGATAGCGGATAAGCGGGCCATGTTTGGGAAGAGCCTTGTATACACGGAACAATGCCAATCCACCCTCTTCTGTATCCCCGCTTGATATTTTCTCCTTTGCCTCAAGAAGAAGTTTCTGAGCGAGTTTGCGTTGTGCATTTACAACCTTCTCTACATTGGGTTTAAAGTCGTTGAACATCTGATCATCTCCTTTAGGCACAGGTCCTGAAATAATCAGCGGTGTACGGGCATCATCCACCAATACGGAGTCTACCTCATCGACAATCGCATAATAATGTTCGTCGCGCTGCACGAGATCTTCTGTCTGAAGAGCCATGTTGTCGCGCAGGTAATCAAAACCGAACTCATTGTTTGTACCGAAAGTGATATCACATCTGTAAGCATCGCGACGCTCCTGCGAGTTTGGTTCTGTCTTGTCGATACAATTCACGGAAAGTCCATGGAACTGATACAACGGTCCCATCCATTCGGAGTCTCGTTTGGCAAGATAATCGTTTACAGTAACCACATGAACACCTTCTCCGGTCAATGCGTTAAGGAACACCGGCAGAGTTGCAACCAAAGTCTTACCCTCACCGGTTGCCATCTCCGCGATATTGTTGGTTACCTTTCCGTTATTCATGATTCCATGTAGCACCATTCCACCGATAAGCTGCACATCATAGTGCATCATATCCCACTTGATAAGATTACCTCCGGCAATCCACTCATTCTTATAGATAGCCTTGTCTCCTTCTATCCTGACAAAATCCTTCCCTGCAGCGGCAAGATTGCGGTCAGACTCTGTAGCGGTCACCTCTATGGTTTCGTTCTCCTTGAATCTGCGAGCAGTATCCTTAACTATGGCGAACACTTCCGGGAGAACTCTGTCAAGTTCAACGGCATAGTTCGCGAACATCTCCTCACGCAAATCGTCTATTTTTTTCCAGAGCGGCTCACGTTTATCGTATTCAAGAGTCTCGATCTCTTTGCGGATCTCAGACATTTTATCTTTATATTCCTGTGCACCGCCACGAATATTTTCACGAATCTTATCTATTCTTCCGCGCAATTCATCATTCGATATATTCTGAATTTCCGCAGAGATGGGATTTATCTCCTTTTCAAGACGGTTCCACAGCGGGCGCACCGCTCTTTCCGACTGATCACCAAATATTTTATGTAGAAGCTTTGAAAGCATTGTTGTATATTTTATATTAGTTATTTAAATTTAATTATAAGTCAATTTCAAAAAGCGAGAGGTTTCTCCTGCGAACCATTGGGGCTCCTGATCCTGAGTATTCCGGAAATCGTAGGAGCAATAGCCACAGCATCCACCGGTGCGGAAACAGTCTGCGCGGCCAACCCAGGTGCCATTATAAAGGCGGGGGTAAGTACCGGACTCTGTCTAACAGATTTTGATGTCGTTGGATATTCAAGATCATTTACAACGTTCCATCCCGGAGAAAACTTCAGGATAATGTCCCCTCCTGTCTTTGGATCCAGCGCAAGACGTAAATTCTCCTCTTCCGGAGTAGATGGTGACAATATATCGTGAAGGGTATAGGCATCAGCCACACCGCTCATCTTAGTCAGGAACGTTCTTGCGTCTGACACCACCTCGCTTACATCCAGTTTTTTATCTTCTAATACTTTGTGATCGAGATAAAGATGGTTGTCATAAAAAGCGGTTATATAATCGGCATTACCGTGAAGTGCAGACAAATAGGAATTAAGCAGAGATTTCGCCCTCTTCATAGAGAAGTCTCCACCCGGAATCCTGTATTTCTTGTCTTCCACCACTGCCTCATCGCAATATCCTGTAGAAGACACCCATATTACGGCATTACCGGCACCTACATATTTGTCTACCGCATCAAGGAGTCTGCCGATCTGGCCGTCGAGTCTCAGATAAGCATCTGTTGTCTCAACTCTCGTATCGGCATCCGAAGAATACTTGTACGGTTCTACCGTATATGCCACATTCAGCATATCTATAGCATTAGGATTGGATCCTATGCGCAACTGGCGAAGGCATTCTATGGCGACATCCGTTACCTCCTTATTCCCTAACGGAGAAGTTGCGAACCGGTTGTATACATTTTTGTCTGACCGGGGGAAGGTATATCTGAACGGATAGAGTTTCTTTTGGGCGGGCACACCAGGGAATTTGCTCAGTTCGATCGACGGCTTCCATTGCATCGTATCGATTCTGTTGGCGAGAGGAGTTGAATAATTCCTCGTGCTGACAGGTGTAGGCAGACTCTTATAATATGTTGTTGTAGCCCAGTTTCCAGTAGTATTGTTAATCCAGCAGGCAGAAGTGCCGGCATGACCTGTCATTATTATTGCCTGCTGGGGATCCGCGGCAAAGGAATATATTGCAGCAAGACCGTTGCCGGCTATCTGAAGTTCATCAGCGAGGGTAGACAAACGGAGATTCTCGGCAGAGAATGAATCGTTTGTGAAATTACCCATTGTCTTCGGATCGGAAAGAGCCGGTTGCACAGTTCCCTTCTGAGGATTGAACTCCATAGACGAGGATATCCCGGTCTGAGCCGGATAGGCACCTGTGAAAAGCATGGCCGTGCTATTTGCTTCATCAAGGTTCTGAACCTTGAAATCCACATTACGCATATATGCGCCATCTTTCATCAGCCTGCGGAAACCCTTGTCTCCGAAATAGCTTTGCAGAAATTCTATGTAATCGGTACGAAGTTGGTCAACGACGATTCCTACCACCAGCTTTGGCTCTGCCGACGTTCCGCCTGCGGCCTGTATTGTGGCGTTGATCGCTACTATGCCTACCAGTACCGATGAAACTATTCTTTTCATTATTCTTATTAGTTTTTGATGACACAAGCAGATATGTAACTGCCAGCATCACCGATATCCCCATCATTGGGAAAAACGCAAGGTTTGCAACCTGCTTCTGGAATGCCCATACCAACAACAAGCATCCCACTCCGGCCGCATTGTACCATGCAAGCCCTATGTTAAAAGCCCTGCATCTTCTAAAACAAATTGTGACAGCAAAAAGAAGTTGCAGAGGATTAAGCCATACAAGAAGAAGATTTGGAGACGTTGCCTCATGCGTAGAGACAGCGACAAGGAAAAGTACCAAACAGCCGGCCAATCCTGTTATTCCGAACCAGAGGAAATACAGCCAACGGAAAACAATTATTTTTTGTATCTGCAGCCAGCACAGCAATGTAACCAGAATAAAAGCCGCGACACCTATAGCCAGAGGAGTCAGATACCATTTTGTCGGCCCATCTACCGCATTTCCGGAATCCGCCACAATTACTGCCGTATTTTTTATGACGGATCTGCCGTCTTCAAATCTGGCGTTACCAACCTTCTCTTTTAACTCAACAGGAACGAACATTTCCTCCCTGCCGGTTATAGGCACATCAATACCAGAACCCAAAGCAAGATCAATTCCAAACTGATACCAGGGATAATTGCGGTGATAATGACGCATCTCTTCTCTAAATGTGCCGTATTTCACGTTGTCGGGATAAATAATCCTGCTATCGGATGCGTCATCAACTCTATCCACCACACGTGTTGAACAGTTGTCCCTCACATAATTGTAGCGGTATTCGCGATTCTCGGGTTTTGATTCCTCCCGTAACATATCAAGGAGTTTTCTCGCCTCTTTCTGCGAAATATTAAGCTGCTGCTCTGTCACACCACGCCCTGCCAAGATATATTCGGGCAAAAATTCGGTAAACTTATAACCAGCAAGCATGTAGTCGGTTTCTCCCTTTACAAACCGCCAGACAAAATTTGGCTGATTAAAATCAAATACACCATAATTCCACACCGAATCCAATTTCTCACCATCCGCCACTCCGCGGACTCTTATGGCTTCGTGGCCGCAAAGTTCATATATTTCTCTGCCCGGATCACACGTCAGAAGGCTAACAACAATCGAGTCTTGCCCGGTTTTTTCACCATTGGCGGAAAAACCAAGCAAGACACACAATATTGTAATCAAGTTTCTGACGGTCAGTTTCAAATCTATCTCTAAATAAGCTTACTTAAGTAAGTATTCAAATTTAAACGATAATAAGTTTTTTTAATCTTTTATACTTACTGCGGTTTCTTTTTGTCCGCTTACGGATTGTCGCTCGGTCACATATACATATATGCTCCCTTACTCCGCACCGTAATCGCCTCAAAAAATAAACTCACATTAAGTATAAACTAAATTTGAACACTTACTTATCTGATATATTAGAAAGTACAGTTTTTAGGATAACGAGGGAACGGAATCACGTCACGGATATTCTGCATACCAGTAACAAAAAGAACCAGTCGTTCAAAACCGAGACCGAATCCTGAATGAGGAACCGAACCGAACTTACGAGTATCCATATACCACGGCATATCCTGCATATTCAATTCTTCCATACGGGCACGGAGTTTTTCATAACTCTCCTCTCGCTGCGAACCACCGATTATCTCACCGATCTGCGGGAAGAGTACGTCCATTGCCCGCACTGTCTTACCATCATCATTCATTTTCATATAGAATGCCTTGATCTCCTTGGGATAATCAGTCAGAATAACGGGACGTTTGAAATGCTTCTCCACAAGATAACGTTCATGTTCGGAAGCAAGGTCGACACCCCAATAAACCGGGAACTCAAATTTCTGTCCGCTCTCTTCAAGAATCTTGACACCATCGGTATAAGAAAGACGAACAAAATCATTAGACAGCACGAAATTAAGACGCTCTATCAGACCTTTGTCAAAATGATCGTTGAGGAACTGAATGTCATCTTTGCAGTTATCAAGTGCATATGCAATACAATATTTGATAAACTCCTCCGCAAGATCCATATTATCTTGAATCTCGTAGAATGCCATCTCCGGTTCAATCATCCAGAACTCAGACAAATGGCGTGGAGTATTGGAGTTCTCAGCGCGGAAAGTAGGTCCGAATGTATAGATGCATCCCAAAGCAGTGGCACCCAGCTCACCTTCCAGCTGACCTGAAACAGTCAAAGCTGCCTGGCCGCCGAAGAAATCCTGTGAATAATCCACCTCTCCGGTCTCGGTTAACGGTATATTATTCAAAGGGAGAGTCGTAACCTGAAACATGGCTCCGGCACCTTCACAGTCAGATTCGGTAATGAGCGGAGTGTGAAAATAATAGAAACCTTTATCATTAAAGAACTTATGCACGGCATATGCCAACGCATGGCGAATCCTCAAGACAGCTCCGAAAGTGTTTGTACGCGGACGCAAATGTGCTATCTCACGAAGGAACTCAAGAGAATGCCCCTTTTTCTGAAGCGGATACTCCGCGGGATCCGCGGTGCCGTATATTTCAAGTTCATTTGCCTGAACCTCGACAGACTGACCTTTACCTTGACTTTCAACCAGTAAGCCCTGAACATGTATACTCGATCCTGTAGTAACAGGCTTCAGGCTCTCTTCACTGAATTTTTCAAGATCAAGAACTATTTGAAGATTATTTATAGTAGATCCGTCATTTAGAGCGATAAACTGTACATTTTTATTCCCACGACGGGTACGTACCCAACCTTTTACATCAACCTCCTGTCCGGCATATTTTTCCGGAGAAGAGAGCAAATCTTTGACGGTCTTTCTTCTTATATCTTTCATTAGTTAAAAATATTATGGAGAGATATTTAATCTAAATTATATATTTGTCCATTATCATTCAAACGCACCCATGCGGAGATAGTTTACCTCTTCCTGTGTAAGGTATCTCCAACGTCCACGAGGAAGATTCTTCTTAGTGAGTCCGGCAAAATAAACGCGGTCAAGCTTGACTACCCTGTATCCGAGACTCTCGAAAATCCTGCGGACTATACGGTTGCGCCCACTATGAATCTCGATGCCTGCCTGATTTCTATCCGTATCGGAAACATAGCTGATCGCATCAGCGTGAATCTCGCCGTCTTCCAGTTCTATTCCATCTGCGATACGCTGCATATCCTCCTCAGCAATATCCTTATCTGTCCATACATGGTATATCTTCTTCTTTACAAATTTCGGATGTGTAAGCTTGGAGGCAAGATCTCCGTCGTTTGTAAGAAGGAGCACTCCTGTGGTATTACGATCCAGACGGCCTACAGGATATATCCGCTCATTACATGCATTTTTCACGATATCAAGCACTGTTGTGCGACCGTTGGGGTCATCGCTGGTAGTAACACAATCCTTAGGCTTGTTGAGCAGCACATAGCATTTACGCTCAGGAGTAACCACTTTATCTTCATATTCAACAACATCGTTGCGAGATATCTTGGTACCGAGCTCAGTTACTGTTTCACCGTTAACCTTTACTTTCCCGGCCTGTATATATTCATCGGCCTCACGACGAGAACAGATACCGGCGTTTGCCATATACTTGTTCAGACGGATCTCCTCGTTAGGATCTATATCATCCAGAACATAGTCTACCTGTTTGGGACGAGGCATAAAGCGCATCCCTTGATTATTGTTATGTCGCTGAGCTCCCGGACGATTCTGATTATAACCGCCCTGACGGTTCTGATTATTATATCCACCTTGACGGTTCTGTCCATAGCCGCCTTGCCTATCCTGTCCATAACCACCTTGACGGTTCTGGTTATTATATCCGTTCTGACGGTTCTGTCCGTAGTTACCCTGGCGATTCTGTCCGTAGCCATTGCGCTGATTATATTGGCCCGGCTGACGCTGCACATACTCACCTGACTGGGCATAATTATTTTGACGTGGAGAATACTCTCCGTTCTGTCCATAATTTCCCTGGCGATAATTATTCTGACGATTCTGGTTGTTGTAACCACCCTGACGGTTCTGATTGTTATAACCGCCCTGACGATTCTGGTTATTATATCCGTTCTGACGGTTCTGAGGTGCATACCCGGAATTGCGTTGGCCGTAGGCCGGCTTGCGCTGTTGGTTATATCCACCGCCCTGGCGATTCTGGTTATAGCCATAACCTCTCTGATACGGGCGCTGAGGTTGTTCATCCCCTGTAAACTCGCCATCCTTGCGATAACCCTCTCCCGGATAATTCACTTTTTCATAACGGGTTTCTTGATCATACCCCTCCGTTGACGGAGCATTTTGACCGAGAGTTCCAATTCTTGGTCTCTTAGATTTTTTAGCTTCTTCCATAAAACAATTACAATTAGACCCGCGACATCGCTGCCGTTCAGGGGTCTCCGTTTCTTTCTAATTAAGTCGACTAATATTTATTTAATATTTAAATTAGAATCCAATCAAAGGATTCTTGCCTTATTTTTGTAGAGTTATATCTTCTTTATATTAAATTGCAAATGTACCAAAATATATCTAATTAAGCAACAAATATTTCAACTCTTTGTTATATCCGTCACCAATAATTTTCAAAATAATTTTCGAAAACATCCTGTTATATCATCCATATAAAGGCAGTTTGTTTCCATTTTGTTCCGGCCATATCGCGTTTCTAACAAAATTTGTTGTAACTTTGCACTCTAAGAAACTGTTTAAATTTATTACGAAAAAATTATATAATAGTTCTTTCGGTAATTTTGTGGCTCTTTTGGTTGCTTCCGCCAAGTTTCGTCGGTCAAAACCGATAGGTTTCTCCCTTCTCAACTCACGGAACCACCTCAAAAACAACTCTAAAAATTCCTCGAAAATAAATTTAAACAGTTTCTAAAGAAAATTTAAGAATTTGTTAGCAACAGTTGTGAATCAGTAAAATCTGTAAAGGAGTCTTCTCACACAAGAAAGGGACATCACCTCCAATTCCTTTTTATTTATTGAATTTCAACAGAATCGACTTCACGAGAATTCAGCCTCAGTTTTTCATACAAGGAGAGAGATGTTAAAAAATTTTGGCTTAAATTTAGAGTGTGTCTAAGCAATTATCTTATATATTCGTTATATCAATATACACTATATACACTATCGTTGATACAACATTCTTTTGGCAGATGATTAGATTAGAAATTGGCTGAGCACATATACCATTTACCACTATTCCAAATTACTTTAGGGGAATATTACCATCAACCTATAAATTGATCACATAAACAGGAACTGTTCCTCACGATAGAAATTACGTAATTATCTTATGAATAAAACTGAAAAAGATCCGGTCAGAGATGAACAAATGGTAAATCTCAATACTCCCGAGGAGATTAAAACAGATGAAACCATTATCGACAAAACAATTGAGCTTCTGCCGGAAGTTAATGAAATAGAGATAGAAAATAGCGCCGAATTAAAATCTTTCGAAGATCTGGGTGTTGACGAAAAGTTATTGAAAGCCATTGAAGAACTTGGCTTTGTACATCCCATGCCAATTCAGGAAATGGTTATTCCTCATCTCCTTAAGAAAGACGGAGATGTAATAGGTCTTGCCCAGACCGGAACCGGTAAAACCGCAGCTTTCGGTCTACCAGTCCTTCAACGCATAGAGACAGAAAAAAGACAGCCGCAGGCTCTTATAATAGCACCTACACGAGAACTTTGTCTACAGATTGCCGGAGACCTTGCAGATTTTTCCAAGCATCTGGAAGGGGTAAAAATTCTGCCGGTATATGGAGGATCAAGTATTGAAAGCCAGATAAGAAGCCTCAAAAACGGGGTTCAGGTGATAGTCGCCACCCCGGGACGTCTTATAGACTTGATAAAAAGAGGTGTTGTGATACTGGATGACGTACACACCGTAATCCTCGACGAAGCAGACGAAATGCTGAACATGGGATTCCTTGAGGATATAGATGAAATCCTTTCCCATGTGCCTGAAGACCGCAAGATGCTGATGTTCTCGGCCACAATGCCGAAAGAGATAGCAGGCATTGCAAAAAAATACATGAAAGATGCGGTGGAGTTTGTGGCCGGCAACAAAAACGAGGGAGCAAAAAATGTACGCCATATATATTACATGGTTAAAGCCCAGGACAAATATCTCGCTTTAAAACGCGTTGTAGACAACAGTCCGAATATTTATGGCATTGTATTCTGCCGCACAAAGAGAGACACACAGGAAATAGCTGACAAACTTATTGCCGACGGTTATAATGCCGACTGTCTGCATGGAGATCTGTCTCAAGCCCAACGAGACCTTGCCATGAAAAAATTCCGGGACCACGTCACACAATTATTGGTTGCCACAGACGTGGCAGCCCGCGGTCTGGATGTTGATGACCTCACACACGTTATAAATTATGGTCTGCCAGATGATGTCGCAGTGTATACGCACCGTTCAGGAAGAACCGGACGTGCCAATAAAACCGGAGTGTCGGTAGCGATCATCCACTCCCGTGAAAAGAGTAAAATCAAACAGATTGAAAAAATTATCGGTAAGGAATTTGAATACCGCAAAGTTCCGACCCCCGATCATATCATAGAAAAACAGCTATACAACCTTGCAGACAGACTTGAACGTGTTGAAGTGAATGAAGGTGAAATCGAGAAGTATTTTTCCGGTGTGCGCAAGAAACTCGAATGGCTGTCTGAAGAGGATCTTCTCAAAAGAGTTCTGTCACTTGAATTCAACAGACTGCTTGCCTATTACCAGAACATGCCTGATATAGATCTCAATGAGTCGGACAAGGGGAAGGGTAAGAAAGGACGCAAGGATTCAGAGCCAAGAACTTCGCGGGATAAAGATCGTCGTGAAGCTGAAAACGGTTTTGAGCGTCTGATGGTAAATGTCGGAAAGTCTAACGGCTTTTTCCCGGGCAATCTGATGGAACTTGTAAACAAGAATACGCAAGGATCAAAACCTGTAATCGGACGGATAGATCTGTTGCCAGGCTACACGCTGTTTGATGTCAAAAAGGAGGATGCCCACAGAGTACTTGACGCTCTTAAAAACACAGACTTTTTCGGAGACAAGATTCATGCGGAAATAGCCACAGACCATGATTATGCCTCCGACTCACGAAAAAAACGGAAAAGCGGAAAGAAGCAGGCCAATAGCCGCGAAGAAAAGGCTCATGAAAGCCGCCATTCCGGACGAGACAAAAAAGGAAGCTCAAAATCAAAAAGATCCGACAAGAAAAAGGGAAAAGAGAAACAACAAAAATATGATTACGCGCTTGAATTGCTCCCCGAGAATGTAAAAAAAGCAAAGAAAACAAAAAGAGAGAAGCAATCGAAAAAGGCTAAGTACAACGGCAATTATGATATATTCATGAAGTAATGGACAAAACAAGACATATATTTGTTCTGCTGGCATTTCTCCTTATAGGCTCAGCTTTCATTCCTTCTGTTTCTGCCGAAGAAGCTTCTCCGGGACCGGCCGCAAAGTTCTTTACCGACATGCCCCTGTCTGTCATGGAAATGATCAGTCGCAGCAAACGTATGGATATGCTTGATTATTACGAAGCCGACAGCATTTATCATGCACCTAACGGAATGGAGGGATTCTCTTATCTGGAAAAAGTTACGCCAACATATCTCAAGCTGTCACTAACATCAGTGTCAACCATGTCTGTTGCCGTATTGCCGTTAAAGAACGACACAATCTTCCAGTGCATATACACTTTGGGGTCAGACACACAGGCGCATGATTCGGAAATAAAGTTTTACGACAAAAATTATAAAGATCTAAATACAAAAATTTATATAGCGTTACCCGGACTTAAGAGCTTTGTCGATGCCTCTTCCAAAAAGAAAAAGGGGGACATTGCCATGATAGAACAGGCAATACCGTTTCCGACCATCACCTACTCCTTCGACCCGGAAACATCTATTCTCACGGCACGGCTTACATCGGAAGAATTAATCGGCAAAGAGGGATACAATAAAGTTTCAGGATTTTTGAAAACTGAAATCTGTTATATCTGGAACGGGAAACGATACGAATTGCAGAAATCACTAAAATAGATTAATTTTGTTGTTCGATAAAATTCCGATCCGCCAAACGACCGGTTTATATAAGATTCTATATAAAACATACATTCATGGAACGCAAAGTAAGGGTAAGATTTGCCCCGTCGCCCACAGGGCCTCTTCATATCGGAGGTGTACGCACCGCCCTCTATAATTATCTTTTTGCCCGTCGCAATGGCGGAGACATGATACTTCGTATCGAAGACACCGACAGCCGCCGCTTCGTGCCGGGAGCCGAGGATTATATTAATGAATCGCTCAAATGGCTCGGCATAAAGATAGACGAAGGCGTTAAAGAGGGAGGGGCATACGGACCTTACAAACAAAGCGAAAGGCGTGACATATACCGCAAATATGTACAGCAGCTTCTCGACACGGACAAGGCATATATCGCTTTCGACACACCAGAAGAGCTGGACGCAGCCCGCGCAACCACTCCAAATTTCCAGTATGACGCTTCTACCCGTGGATCGATGCGCAATTCTCTAACGCTGCCTAAAGATGAGGTAGAGAAACTGATCAAAGACGGAGCACAATATGTGGTGCGTTTTAAAATAGAACCGGGAAAAGATGTTGTCGTAAATGATCAGATCAGAGGGGAAGTTAAAATCAATTCCTCCATTCTCGACGACAAAGTGCTTTATAAGAGTGCAGATGATCTGCCCACATATCATCTTGCCAATATCGTTGACGACCACCTTATGGAGGTGACGCACGTTATACGCGGAGAGGAATGGCTTCCTTCCGCACCTCTTCACAAACTCCTTTACGAGGCATTCGGATGGGCAGACACACAGCCTCAATTCGTTCATCTTCCATTACTTCTTAAACCTGTTGGAAACGGCAAACTATCAAAACGTGACGGGGACAAACTCGGATTTCCTGTTTTCCCGTTGGAGTGGAACGATCCAAAATCAGGGGAGACCTCGTCCGGTTATCGCGAGAAGGGGTATCTGCCAGAGGCAGTTGTCAATTTTCTTGCACTTTTAGGCTGGAATCCCGGTGATGACTCAGAATTGATGTCAATGGACGAACTTATTCAAAAATTCTCATTTGAACACTGTTCGAAGGCTGGAGCCAAGTTCGATTACCAGAAAGGGATCTGGTTCAACCATGAATATCTGATGAAAAAGCCGAATAAAGAACTGGCTGAATTATTCAAACCTATTCTTACGAAAAAAGGGATCACCGGATTCTCTGACGAATATATAGCCACAGCCCTCGGCATGGTAAAGGGGCGTTCCAATCTGATTCCCGATCTATGGACACAGGCCGACTTTTTCTTTACCGCACCTGAAAGCTATGCAGAAAAGGATGTCAAGAAGCGTTGGAACGAAGATACCCCGAGAATAATGGCTGAACTTATCTCGGTTCTGAAAGGGATTGAAGACATGACTTCGGCAAATGCAGAAAAAATCGTGCTCGACTGGATTGCAGAAAAAGGTTATCATCTAGGAAATGTTATGAATGCATTCCGTCTGGCAGTTGTTGGTGCCTGCCGTGGGCCGCACATGTTCGATATTACCGAACTGATGCCGAAAAATGAAATAATAGCCCGTATACAGAAAGCTATTGAAACGATAAAGTAATTTTACAGCAGTGTCGTTGGAAAGCAAATTGTATTCCGCTGCCATTTCCGCATATGGAGCAGGCATAAGAGTCGCGGGATTAAGAAACAGGAAAGCTAAATTACTGGCTACCGGTCAGAATAGCACCTGGAGCATACTTAAAGACAAATTTACCGAAAGAGACCGCATCGTATGGATACATGCGGCCTCCTTAGGTGAATTTGAACAAGGGAGGCCTCTTATTGAGATGATAAAAAGAGAAAGGCCGGAATATAAAGTGCTTCTCACTTTTTTCTCTCCTTCCGGCTACGAAGTTCGTAAAAATTACGGTCTCGCAGATTGTGTATGCTATCTTCCACTTGACACTCCCCGAAATGTAAAACGTTTTCTTGATATGGCCAGGCCAGAGATGGCCATATTCGTAAAATATGAATTTTGGAGAAATTTCTTGTTCCAGTTACACAAAAGAAATATTCCCACATATCTTATAAGCGCAGTTTTCCGTCCGGATCAGATGTTTTTCAAGCCATATGGAAGATGGTATGCCAAATGGCTGGAATGGTATAGTTTCATATTCTTGCAAGATCAACGATCCCGCAATCTTCTGGAAAGCATAGGGATAAAAAATACTGTTGTGTTTGGGGACACACGGTTCGACAGAGTTTCCGACATACGCGCCACACGCAAAGAGATACCTCTTCTTGAAAGATTTACATCCCATTCAGCTCCCGCGCACCGTCCTGTAATGATGGCCGGCAGCAGCTGGCCTGAAGACGAGTCAGTCTATGCCGGCTGGATAAACTCCCATCCGGATATAAAGCTTGTTGTTGCTCCACACGAATTTGACAGCAAACGAATCGAAACGTTAAGAAATCTGTTTGACAACGGGGCCATACTTATGAGCGAGGCTCAGAACAATCCGGCTATTATTGAAAACGCACAAGTAATGATCATAGACTGTTTCGGCTTATTGTCATCGGCTTATGCTTATTGTGATGTGGCATATGTGGGTGGTGCTTTCGGTGCAGGACTACACAACATAAATGAACCGGCAGTATATGATGTTCCGGTAATCTACGGTCCCAACAACGCCAAATTCATAGAAGCCCGCGAGATGGCCGAAGCAGGAGGAGGTTTCCCTATAAAAGGGAAAGAAGATTTCAACAATCTTGCAGACCAACTTTTCTACGAACCGGACTCACGCAAAGCCAAAGGGCAGAAAGCAGGAGATTACATCCGCAGCAAAACGGGAGCTACCCGCATGATATTCGACAGAATATTTGGCTGATTATCTCCGTTCTTTTATCTATTCGGATCAAGCGACGGATCCTCGTCTATTAGGAAATTGATAAAATCATTATATGGTTTCAAAGCACGCATATACTCCCCGATTTTCTTTACGGAGTCCTTCTTCTGGAAGAAAGAATCAGACACTTGTGCGAGAACCGTATAATCTCTTGGTTTCAAAAGATCTATATGTTCCCAATCTTTTGGAAATCCTTTTGGTGCGGTTTTAAGGTAATTTGATCCGACTTCGGTATAATGATTTTTGAAATCCCCGGAACCTATAATCTCAAGATACTCTTCCACATTATCATAGATTGACTTGCGGATCTCTTTTAGCAAAGGAGCGGGTGGACACCAGCAACCTCCCCCTATAAAACTGCCGCCCGGTTCCAGATGTATATAATATCCGGCTCTGTAACTCTTCTTGTTGCCTTTCGGGCATATATATATACCGACATGTGTCTTATACGGAGTTTTGTCAGCAGAAAAACGCGTGTCGCGGTAAATACGGTAAGTACAGTCGGAAGGTGTCAGACCTGACGCATCAGGATCTATTGTCGACAATTCCGCTATAAGCATCGATGCAAACTCATCAATCTTTCTTTTAACATCAATGTATCTGTCCTTATTGGCATTAAACCAATCCCTATTGTTGTTCCTTTTCAGGTCTTTTAAAAAGTCGTATATCTCTTTCATCTTATTTTCTTAGAAACTGTCAAAAGCAATTACCATGCTTCAAAATCTATCGAAGTTACCTTAAACTCTGTGCGCCTATTAATCTGATCCGCCACTTCCTGCTCTTCGGGAGACAGCGCTTCAATAAATTCTTCACTGAGCACCGTTCCTTCCGCAAATTGCGGGAACTCCCTGTTTATCCGTTTTGTCACAGTCTTTGGGATTGTCTCACCATACCCTTTCCAAGTAAGTCTCTCTGGATTTATACCATGTCCTATCAGATAATCCACAACACTTTTGGCTCGTCTGTTAGATAAATTCACATTATATTCATCCGAACCTTTACGGTCGGTATGTGCACCCATTTCAATTGTGACATTGGGATTCTCGTTAAGCATCTGCACCATTTCATCAAGAGCCTTTTCTGACTCAGGTCGCAAAGAAGCCTTGTCAAAGTCATAGAATATATTCTCCACCACCTGAGGTTTGTTCACAGCAGCTAAAATAAAATCAACCGTATAATCTGCATCTTCCTCTTCTGATCCGGATTCAAATTCCTGTTTTACATTCAGATAACCTTTGGCTCCGGCTTTCATTACATACTTCACGCCACGTTGTAGCCTAAACGAAAAAGATCCGTCGCTTCTTGCTATCTCTTTCTGGTTCGATCCGTCGCTTCCGACAATCCTGATTATGGCATTCGGGACCGGTTCTTCATCCTTGTCCACCACCCACCCTGAAATTGTAATTTTCAAATCCGGCAGTTCGAAGCTGTATATATTGTCATATCCGCGGGCATCCCTTCTGTTTGAACTAAAAAATCCGGATTCACCCTCCCCGAACGTTATGCCGAAATCATCACCGCTGCTGTTCATTGGAAGCCCCATATTCTCAACACTCCATCTTTGACCTGTACTATTCAACTTTGCCACAAAAAGATCGAGGCCACCGAATCCGGGATGTCCGTCCGACGAGAAATATAGCAATGAGTCGGTGCGCACATATGGAAACATCTCATCTCCGGGAGTATTAATCTGTTCTCCCATATTCTCAAGACTGCCCACTTGTGATTTAAGATTTATCCTCCAGATATCCTTACCGCCAAAACCGCCAGGCATGTCAGATGAAAAATACAGATATGTTCCGTCGGGAGAGACTGCCGGGTGTCCGAATGCAGAAAGAGTATCAGCTGTAATCTCAAATTTCTGAGGAGAGCTCCATGTCGCATCCGAACGACGGGAAGTATATATTTCAACAGAAGTGTCGGCATCAGGAGCACGCCTCGATTTTGTAAGATACATTGTCTGCCCGTCAGGAGAAAAACTCACAATACCCTCTTCCGCATCACTGTTCAACTCTCCCCCGGCAGGTTCGGGACGCTGCCACTCCCCTTTCTCATTTTTTGTTGAAAAAAATATATCCGCCTTCTTCGTCCCTGTAATTTCCGACCTATTATCACCCGTTGCTTTTTCCGTCGAAGATGTGAAATACAGAGTGGTCAGAGACTTGTCAAGATACATGGGGGAATAATCGGAACGCTGGGAATTGAATATCTTGGCGTTCTTTACAATATAACGTGTTTTAGGCTCATTCTTGGCTCTCAACGCTTTACGGCATCCCCGCAATCCTTCTTTTGCCAATGCGTCGTCAGGATTCCATTCCAGGAACGTTGTATACGCATCTATTGCCGGCTGGTACTTACCCTCTGCCTGCAGGGAGCGTCCGAGGTAATAATAAGCCATTGAATCAGGATATTCATAGCGTATCGCATTCTGGTATGCAGCAGATGCCCGTGGAGCCTGATTTATACGACGGTAACATGTTGCCAGTTTATATGCAACCTCACCTCGCAGCTCCCTGTCTTCTTTGGGTGAAAGCTTGTTATAAACCGCCCTGTATGTCTTGGCGGCATTAAAGTATTCTCCTCGCTCATATTGCTCGTTCGCCTCCGACAATTTAGGGGTCTTGCATCCACAGAATAAAACTCCGGACAACGTGAGTAACAATATTGATATTCCCTTTAATCTCATATTAGTTTAACGAAACTAACCCTAACACTATTATATCCCGTTTTTTGAATCATCTGATTTGAACACTTACTTAACCTGTATCTTACGCGACTTGGGGACAAGTCGCATTCCCCACCGTCGGGTAAAGCCCAAACGCGAGGGAAGTTGGGACAGTGAAAATTTCTTGAAAATAAATTTAAACGGTTTCTTAATTTTGCTACTTACTTATAAATTATGTATCTTTGACAAAATTATACACACCAACCTAATAATCATGGAGAAACTGAAATATATAGTCGCACAATTCGGGATACCTTCCGACAATGCCATAATAGCACCGTTAGGCAACGGACTTATCAATGATACTTTTAAAGTAACGATAGATGGCGACAAAGACGAATATGTGCTTCAAAGAATAAACCACCATGTTTTCACAAATGTGGATCTTCTGCAGAAGAATATAGAAGCTGTCACTTCGCACTTACGGACAAAACTCATGGCAGGTGACAATTCCGACATAGACAGAAAATGTCTTCGTTTCCTGACAAATCCTAAAACAGGCAAAAGCTATACCGAGGTAAATGGTGAATACTGGCGTATGATGATTTACCTTAAGCATTCCGTTACCCGGGAAAACCTGACGGTAGAAAGCGCATATACCGTTGGCCTTGCATTCGGTGAATTTGAAAACAATCTTCTTGAAATTACATCGGAGCTTCAAGAATCAATCCCGGATTTTCATAATATGGAATTTCGCCTGAAACAGTTCAACGACGCTCTTGAGGCAGATTCCGTCGGAAGAGCCAAGGATGTTACCGACCTGATTGAGCAGGTAAAAGCGAATGCGGAAGAGATGACCAAGCTTGAACGTTTGTATCGCGAGGGAAGAATTGAGAAGCGACCTTGCCACTGCGACACAAAACTTAATAATATTCTTTTTGACAACGACGGCAATATTCTGTGTGTCATTGACCTTGATACGGTAATGCCCTCATTCGTATCATCCGATTTCGGGGACTTTCTACGAAGTGCGGCCAATACAGGAAAAGAGGACTCGACAGATCTGTCCGAAGTTAATTTCAATATGGATATTTTCCGTTCTTTTGCAAAAGGGTATATTAAATCGGCAAGCTTCCTGACTCCGCTTGAGAAAAGCTTGCTGCCTTTCGCAGCCCGTCTTTTCCCATATATGCAGGCAGTAAGATTCCTTACTGATTACCTGAACGGAGATGTTTACTATAAAATACAATATCCGGAACACAACCTTGTACGCACCCGTGCTCAGATGAAACTCTTTGACAGTGCGAGCGAGAAAGAACGGGAGATGACAGATTTCATTAACAGTTTGTGATGTAATATGAAAATAAAGAAAATCAGTGCAACCATTAAGACTCCGGAAGAAGTATCAGCTATATTGGATAATAACTGTATAGAGTATAACAGTATCGGATGTGTAAACTGGGAAAAAGATTTCCCTTATAAACCTGAGGTCATTTTCAGAACAGCATACACTGATACAGATATCCTGCTTGATTATGAGGTTTCTGAAGCTACAGCACGTGCGGTTGCCGGGAGTGACGGAGGTAATGTCTGGGAAGATTCGTGCGTCGAATTTTTTATACGTCCTGAAGACGGTAAAGAGTACTTTAACATAGAGTGCAACTGCGCAGGCACACTTCTGATAGCAAAGGGAGAGAACCGCGACAAGCGCACACAGTTGTCACCGGCAGAAATGGCAAAGGTAAAACGATATTCCTCACTTGGGAGAGAACCTTTCTGCGAGAAAACACTGTCAGCACCTTGGCATCTGTCACTGATGATACCTTTTTCTGTTTTAGGCATTGAGACGGTCCCTACGGGGAAGCGATTCCGAGCCAATTTCTACAAATGTGGAGACGCGCTGACCACACCCCACTTCCTCTCATGGGCACTCATAGACGCACCGACACCAAACTTCCATTTGCCGGAATTTTTTGCCCCAATCTCCTTTGAATAATTAAAACAAGCTCCAAAACAAAATAGCCATGCTCTATATATGTGCATGGCTATTTTATTTTCAAAATTCAGTTATCTGACTTTTGGAGGGCTGCTCAACTTTGTATAGAGTGATACAGTTATCAGTGGATGCGACACTTGACACCGGTCTTCTCCTCAAGGCCGGCAGCAATATCGTTAAAGATCTCATCAACAACACCTGAGCCGTTTATCGGAAGATATTTGCCTTTCTCCTGATAATATGCGCGTAACGGATGTGTCTGCTTGTGATAGACATCCAGTCTGTTCTTGATAGTCTCCGGAGTGTCATCTGCACGCCCGGTCTCTTTACCTCTCTGAATCATACGGTTCATCAGTTCATCTTCCGGAACCTCCAGACCAATTACAGCGGCAAGATCCGTACCTCTTTTAGCAAGAAGCTTTTCCAAAGCCTCAGCCTGCGGAATAGTACGAGGGAATCCGTCAAACACAACTCCCGGTTTGCCATTGGCTTCTTTGTCAAAGACATCATCAAGAATCTGAATCATAAGATCGTCAGGTATCAGATTACCTTTGGAAATGTAGCTGTCTGCAATCTTACCCAATTCAGTTCCTCTCTTTATATGATCACGGAGAACCTCACCGGTTGAAATATGATACAAGCCATATTCATCTATGAGCTTTGCGCTCTGGGTGCCTTTTCCGCTTCCGGGAGCACCAAACAATACAACATTCAACATACAAACAATCTAATTATGGATTATGTAATAACTTCTATATGTCATCATTATGGAAACAAGCTGTCGCCATAACAAGCCTTTACTTATAACATCTAAAGTCGTTATCAATCCTCACGAATGATATAAATATCTTTTAAATTCCTTACTTTTCCATCCAGATCCAGACCATAACCTATGATGAATTTCGGAGGGATAGAGAATGCCACATAATCCGGATTAAACCCAGTTTTCGAGCTGTCCGGCTTATGAAGGAGCGTAGCAAATTTTACGGAACGCGGATTCTTCTTTTTGAGATCCTCAATCATCCTGACTGCCGTAAGCCCGGTATCGACAATATCCTCTATTATCACAACGTCTTTCCCTTCAATATCCTCTTTCAAGCCAATCACCTCTTTGACTTTTCCAGTGGTGGAAATGCCTTCATAGCTTGAATACTTCACGAAAGTAATTACAGAATCATTAATTCCTATTTCGCGATAAAGGTCAGCCGCAAACATAAAGGCACCATTAAGCACACAGATAAATACAGGTGAGGAGCCGTTAAGATCATTCCTTATCTCGTTCGCTACCCTCTTGACCTGCTCTGCTATCTTGTCACGGGTGAGATAAGGGACGAAAGTCAGTCCGTTTACAGTAACTTGCTTATCTATTTCCATATTCTATTATCCCTGTTATTATGATACAAAATTAAGATATTTTAAATAATTGCGCAATAGATAAATTTCATAATCAGTATTATTTGCAGGACGGATACTTTAGAGTGTGTTTACTTTTAATTTTTTACCGCTTATAAAGTTTATTTCTTAATTTTGCACACAAGAAACTGTTTAAAATTAGATGGAATTTAAATTTCTACAATCTCTTTTAACCGACGGGAGCACACTTCAAACCCCGCTGATAATTGCGGGGCCATGCAGTGCGGAAAGTCGAGACCAGGTATTATCCACGGCAAAGGAATTACGTGCAGCCGGTGTTTCTATCTTCCGTGCAGGAGTCTGGAAGCCACGCACCAGACCAGGCTGTTTTGAGGGTATAGGAGAAGCGGCTTTACCCTGGCTTCAGGAAGCAAAGAGACTTACCGGAATGGCAATTGCCACAGAGGTTGCAAACGCGACACATCTTCAACTTGCCGCAAAAGCGGGGGTGGATATCCTTTGGATCGGAGCACGCACTGTGGCAAATCCATTTACCGTTCAGGAAATCGCTGACGCATGGAATGAATTGCCGGACGAACTTAAAAACAACATCAGTTTCCTTATCAAAAATCCGGTTAATGCCGATCTTGAACTGTGGATCGGAGCTTTCGAGAGGCTGTACAAAGCAGGCATACGTCGTCTTGGCGCCGTACACCGCGGATTCTCTTCATACGGAGCTACAGCATACCGGAACCCTCCGGAATGGAGAATACCCATTGAATTTCACCGCCGACATCCAGAAATTCCTCTTATCTGCGATCCTTCGCACATAAGCGGTCGCCGTGAAAATGTCGCAAAAATTGCCCGACAGTCCATGAATCTAAATTTCGACGGACTCATGATAGAGGTACACAATAATCCGGAGTGCGCATTAAGTGACGCAGAGCAACAAATTACCCCTGCCCAGCTAATCGATCTTATCCACACTTTGTCAAAGCCGGTAAATTGTGGCAGTTCTGACACCGAATTACAAAATCTTCGCAACGAAATCGACATACTTGATGACAAACTGATTGAAATTCTGGCAAAAAGGATGGAGGTATCGCGCGCTATCGGCTCATTAAAAAAACTTAACGGGATTCCGGTAATCCAAAACGAACGATATAAAAAACTTGTTACAGACAGAGCAGAGCTCGCATCTGATGCCGGACTTAATCCGGCTTTCATAAAAAAAATCCTCAGTGTAATTCATGAGGAATCCGTAAAACTACAGCTTGACCCACAATAACCAATGAATAAATTTCCTGATATCAAGACCATTGCGGAACTTGTAAGATTCATTCGTAACCAGCTTGTTCCCATATATGGCGAGGGGGAAACAAAGGGGATGATATCTCTGATTTTTCAGAACCTCAAAAATTGGGATCTGACAAATTTAATTATAAACTATGACCTTCCCGCTTCCGAATATCTTAAAGATTCGGTCAGCAGTATACTTGACAGGCTGAAAGCAGGAGAACCCATACAATATATACTCGGGAAAGCCAATTTTTACGGACTGTATCTGAACGTAAACAAATCAACACTGATACCACGTCCTGAAACGGAACAACTCGTTGACATGATTGTGAAAAAATATTCCCGGATATCCGATCTCCGTATTCTTGATATAGGAACAGGGTCCGGTGCAATAGCACTTGCCCTGGCAAGGAATTTGCCTTTCAGCAAGCTCACAGCGATAGACATATCAAAAGATGCAGTCAAAGTGGCCAAGGAAAATGCCGACAGTCTAAAATGCAATAATATAAAATTTATTACAGCCGATATATTCAAATTTGAACCGGAGCCGGAATCATTCGATATTATTGTTTCCAACCCACCGTATATATGTTTGTCGGAAGCAGAGGAGATGGAAGACAATGTGCTTGAACACGAACCACACACGGCTTTGTTTGTACCGGACGATGATCCGTTGAGATATTACAGACACATTGCGATGACTGCAAAAACCGGCTTATCTCCAAATGGTTCCCTGTTTTTTGAAATCAATCCCTTGTATTCCGACCAACTCAAAAGATTGCTCGAAAAAAGCGGATTCTCGGATATTGAAATCACAAAGGACACCTATAATAGAGAGAGATTTATTTCAGCAAAATTATGATCGGAAAGAGAGAAACTGACATAGAGAAAGAAAGACTTCGCCTTGCGGGATTATGTGCAAGATCAGAGCAGTGTGAGCACGACATACGCACCAAGCTTGATAAAACCTCTCTATCGTCCAATCAGAAAGAGGATATTCTTACATTCCTGAAAGATAATAGGTTTATTGACGACACTCGCTTTGCAGGAAGTTTTGTAAGAGACAAACTGAAATTTTCAAAATGGGGAAAGAGAAAAATACGCTTCTACCTTTTTCAAAAACATATATCTGCGTCTGTCATTGACCGTGCCATAGACGACATAGACGATATGGAGTATTTTAAGGTTGCCTTTGATCTTATTGAAAGCAAATGCCGGCATCTTGACATTAACTCTCACGATGATGTTGCAAAACTTTACCGTTCCATGATGACACGCGGATTTTCGGGAGACATTATCAAAAAGGCACTTTTCAAATTACAGACAGACAATGAAGTGATTTAAACTTTTTACGAAAATTAAAATAATGTAAAAAATGTTTTCTTCATCATCAATCTTCATTAATATTTTGGTATATTTCCCATATTTCGTCAGTCACATAGCCCGGCCGAAGTTCGGCTCCCAGACTTGCTCCTTTCTCAATATGGAAAATATCCTCAAAATCTTAACGAAGCTTAACGATGAAAAAAGTTTAAATCACTTCAATAAAAAAGAATGAATTGGCACGACACAATAGGGAGCATGACTGATTTCATTTTTCCACGAACATGCCATATATGTGGCAACAGTCTTGGTGAAAAGATACGGTATATATGTCCGTCATGCCGGGAACAACTGCCCCGGTCTTTATATCATCTTATGCCTGTCAACCCAATGGAACAGCGTTTCATTGGCCACCTTAAATTTGAAAGAGCCACGGCTCACTTCCTTTATTCCAGCGGCACTCCACTCTCGCTCCTCATCCATGATATGAAATACAGGCACTTCAAAGGTATCGGAAAAGAATTGGGTGAAATTGTCGGTAAAGAACTTTTCACCACACAGATATTCCGCGATGTAGACATGATTGTACCAATACCCATGCATTATTGGAAAAAAGCCAGACGGGGCTACAATCAGGCAGAAGAAATAGCCAAAGGAATAAGCATGGCAACAGGAATAGAAGTCAAAACAATTCTTAAAGCGAAAAGGCCGCACAAGACACAGACCTCAATGACTCAAAGCCGTCGTATGAACAACCTAAAGGGGGTATTTAAAACAGACCCGGCATACAATATTTCGGACAAACATATTCTTCTGGTTGATGATGTCTGCACAACGGGAGCGACATTGACAGAAGCTGCAAAAAAAATTGCAGAGGTTTCCCCCTCAACCCGAATCAGTTTTCTTGCACTTGCCGCAACATACTGAAACCGTTCCTATTTAATCCCGTATCTCGCCAAAATATCAAGTATCGGCTGTTTGATAGACTGCATCCAAAAATAATAACCGAGATCCGAGGGATGCGTGCCGTCACAGGTTGTTCCGATTCCCGCATCGGGATGAATGAAATACACATTCCTGTCTCTACGCATAGCCTCTCTGACTTTTCTTTCTGCCACATCAATCCTCTCTTTCTCCCTCATATCCCTATATGTGTCGAAATGTCGCGTTTCCCTGTATATGGTCTGCATGAAAATTATGGGAGTTTCAGGATGCTTTTGCCTGATTGTGGCTAGAAACGAGTCAAAACGGTCATCCACCTCACCGGCAGTCGGATTAGAAAAGACATCAAGGACAAAGGCATCAGCAGGAGTATCAGCCAGTACTTTTGCCCATGATTGCTGGAGCTGGGCATTACCCCCGACACCTAAAACCGGAGTATGCAGACCTGTTGCTCTCTCAAACTGAAGGACATAAGACATAGCCGGTTGAGATATAGATGCTCCGTGAGTAAAACTTGAGCCATGAAATACGATTCTATGTCTGAACGGGTTGACAATAGGACGTACATATGAACCGGGGCTGACACCGATATTGACAGAATCCACAACAGAGAACATTGGCATGTATAACAGACATTCCTTATTACCCGGTGCCATGTTCTTAACTAATTCAAATGTTTCGGAATCATTCGCGCCGGGAGTATTGTCACCGGCAAAAGTCCAGATGCCCTCCGGAGACTTAATGTAAAGGGAGACACCAGAAGTGCTGATATCCGGAGCATTAATGTCACGATTCCTTTTAATGTAGTCTATGTTGGCATATACACAATCGGAATTAGTCTCAAATGCAAGTGCCAGACCGGCGGGATGCTGCACCAGCTCTTTACGCTGAAAATCCGTAAAACCGGTATATTCTACCGTATCGACACGCGCAAATCTCCGGGGGGTGTCCAGCAGTTTATTTATCAAAGTAAGGGTATGCCCTGAAGTAAACTCAAGCGGTGGCACACCGGCAAAAAGAGTTGCATTTCCGGACACAAGCAAAAACAACACAGCAACAAGATATAACCGGTTTTCTAATCTCTGTTTCTTAAAATATAGCTGCCTGCTCATAGTAACGTTATTTTATTTCTAAAATTAACATAAATTATATTTTAATCAAATTATTCCTCAAATTTTTTTGCACAAAATTGCAGGAAAGGTATGAAATATTCTTAAAAAGAATTAAATTTGCACTTATCCCGTTGTTGAAATGGGATAAAAAACTCATTTAAACTTTTTACCGAATGTTAAAAATGAATTACTGAATACATTTTTCATAGACATTAGCGTTTCTTTTTTGCCGCTTTTACCGCTCTCATCAGCTTCAACCGAGAGATTGCAGCTTCATTGACCGGCAAAATCGCCTAAAAACGAACTCGCTTTAAGTTAAATTCGGACACTTACTTAAAAAGTTTAAATAAGTTAAATAAGTTCAAACAGAGAACAATAACTAACCTAATAATATCTATTTTTATGTTTGAAAGACTGATTAAGCAAAGAAGCTCAATCCTGTTGTTGCTTGCTTCTTTTTTTTTCATGCCTGTCAAAGCTCTGGCTGACATCACGCCATTGAATGTGTCTGCAGCCGCCACCGCAACACCCATAAAAATATCGGGTACAGTGGTTGATGAAACGGGAGAGCCGCTTATCGGAGCTACAGTGATGGATGCAAAGTCAAAAACAGGAGCGGCCACAGACATAGACGGCCGGTTCACTTTAACAGTGAAACTTCCTGCTCAATTAACCATCAGCTATATCGGATATGTAACACAATCTGTTAAAGTAACCAGCACCCAGGAACTTACAGTAAAGCTTAGCCAAAACAAGCAGATGCTTGACGAGGTTGTGGTAGTCGGTTACGGCACACAGAAGAAAGAGACTATGACCGGATCGGTTGCAGCCCTCAATGCCGAGGCTATCACACAGACAGCCGCTGCAAACCTCACCACGGCACTCGCCGGTCGTCTGCCGGGTCTGACAACACTACAGACTTCAGGTATGCCCGGTGTTGATGATGTAACAATTTATCTTCGTGGTGCCAGCACCACCAACGGACAGTCTCCGCTTATCCTTATAGACGGAGTGCCGCGTGACGATATCGGCACACTTGACCCGAATGAGGTGAAATCAATCTCAATCCTTAAAGACGCTTCCGCTACCGCAGTGTTCGGAGTACGCGGTGCTAACGGTGTTATCCTCGTTACCACACGCCGTGGAGAGGAAGGCAAGGCTTCCGTAAGTGTTGCCGCCAACTTCAGTATGCAGAAATTTGTGGCAAAACCCACAAGAATACACTCCTGGGAATTTGCCAATCTCCGTAACGAGGCAGCCAGCAACGACGGGATTGCCCCATTCTATACCCCTTATCAGATAGGGATGTATGAGAGTGGCGAGGATCCTGTTTTCTTCCCTGACCGAGACATATATGCAGAGTATTTCAAGAAATGGGCTCCCCAGACACGAGTGAACGTGAACGTAAACGGGGGAAACAAGAAAGTGAAATACTTCCTTAATGTCGGTTATCTCGGGCAGAGCGGTCAGCTCAAGACAGAAGACAAAGACAAGCTCGGCTACGATCCGGGATTTTACAGCAACCGTTTTAATTTCCGTTCCAACCTCGACTTCAACCTCTTCAAGAATTTCAAGCTTTCAGTCAACATGGCTTCATATCTTGGGAAGGTGAACAGTCCTGCATCCGGCGGTATTTTCACCAGCCGCGCAAACATGGTTACAGAAGCTATCAGCTCTATATGGGCTATAGACCCGACACAACCGGGTCCGATCACTACAGAGGGCTACACTCTCACAGACGGCACGGTTGTTGAGCCGGGACAGATTCTCCAGCAGACCAATATGCCTGCCGGACGTAACATCTACGGAGACCTTAACCGCCGCGGTTATATGGCTGAAACAAACATGCGTCTCGAATCATCCATCATTGCAGACTGGGATCTTGATTTCATCACCAAAGGTCTCAGCACAAAACTTCTTGTAGCTTTTGACTCCAAAGCTTACAGCGAACGTAATGCACAGCGTGAATACGACGCATACAGCACCACACTGGCGCGCAACGCAGGAGAACAAAACTACTATACAGCCGTCTCTGTAAACAAGAACGATGCTCTTGAACTTACAAAAAAGACATACACCAACTACTACCTGAACATTCAGTATTCACTCAACTACGACAGGACATTCGGTGACCACAAGGTTACTGCAATGGCTCTTGTTCAGCGAGACAGCTGGCAGAAATATGCCGCAGACCTACAGTACAACATGATAGGTATCGCTGCCCGTGCCACTTACGGTTACGACAGCCGCTACCTCGCGGAGGTGAACATCGGTTATAACGGTTCAGAGCAGTTTGCCAAAGGGCACCGTTTCGGTTTCTTCCCTGCATTCTCCTTGGGCTGGATCGCAAGTAACGAAAGATTCCTGAGAGAAAACGAATTCATCAGCTTCCTGAAACTTAGAGGCAGCTACGGTAAAGTCGGTAATGACAAACTCGGTGACGCACGTTTCCTGTATCTTGATAATATCACTATGGAAAGTGGCAGCAACATTATTGGCATTCCGTCTCTTGGTAATGGCGAATATGTGAAAGTAGACAAGATCGGCAACCCGAATATCGGTTGGGAAATCGCATACAAACAGAACTATGGTGTAGACCTCACAATTTTCGGTGACCGCCTGAAACTGTCGTTCGACTACTTCCGCGAGAACCGTGAAAACATCCTTATCTCCCGTTCTACTGTTCCGGAAATCCAAGGGCGTCCTACCGCAACCCTTCCTAAAGTAAATATGGGTAAAGTTGACAACCAGGGTTTCGAAATCGATGCAAACTGGTTCCAGAGAATAGACAAGAACTTTAACTTCTCCATCAACGCCAACTTCGCTTACAACCAAAACAAGGTGAAGGAGGTTGACGAGGTAAAACTCGGTGATGACTATGCGTATCAGTACCGCAAGACAGGCTACAGCCTTGACCAATGCTGGGGTTACAAGATTGACTACAGCAACGGCAACGGTTACATCAATACGCGCGAAGAACTTGAACGCGCAAAAGCAATGTACGAGATCGGGACACCCCGCCTCGGTGATTTCCTCTATCAGGATGTGAACAACGACGGCAAGATCAATCAAAAGGACCTCGCTCCCGTATTGTATTCACCAATACCACGTATCACCTACGGTTTTGGTGTAAACCTTAAAGCTTACGACTTTGACCTTTCTGCACAGTTCCAAGGTATCGGCAAGGTATCTATGGCATATAGCGGAGCAGGTGTCAACGAGCTTGGGCTCTCAGGTTTCTACACGGAGTACCATCTTAATGCATGGACAGAGGAGCGCTATCTTTCGGGTAGCGAGATCACATATCCGGCTCTTTCAACCGCAGGTACTGTAAGCCACCAAGCAAATGACTTCTTCATCATGGACCGTTCGTTCCTGCGTTTGAAGAACATTGAATTGGGCTATTCTTTGCCAAAGAAAGTGCTCAAAAAAGTAGGTATGTCTAAATTGAGATTCTATGTAAGCGGTACAAACCTCTTTACATGGCACCATCTGAAGACAAACTGCATAGACCCGGAGCAGACAAAGGCAAACCAGTATCCTATCACCAAGATGTTTACTTTCGGTCTTAACGTAACATTCTAAATTTTTTTTAAGATTTATCAGCAATGAAATATAGTTCAATTATAATTTCTGCACTTTCGCTCTTTACGGCATCAGTTACGATGACCTCCTGCAGCGACGTGCTTGATACTGCTCCTAACGGATCCTTGACATGGGAGGAAGTGTTCAGCGACCCGGTGAAAGTGAGCGGCATGTTGGCAAAATGCTACGATAAAATTCCGCAGAAAGCCAATACCTACCAAAATTTCGAGACACTTGTAGTTGCCCTCAGCGACGATGCATGGTCTTCTGCCGACGCCACCTCAGGTGTGCCTGTGACTGCCATATACAATGCACGCCATAATGCGTCATCACATCCTCTGCGCGATACAGGCGGCATTGTTGCTAACGGTGGGACCGCAGCCGGAGCAGCTATAGGAAACTATTGGGCCAACTACTGGGGACAGATCTATAATATCAATCTTTTTCTTGACAACATTGACACTGCCGCTGTAAACAATGAGGAAGAACGGTCACGCTTTAAAGCCGAAGCTCGTCTGCTACGTGCTTTCTTCTATTCAGAACTTGTAAGATGGTTTGGCAAACTTCCAATCATTGATAAGGTTTATGATTTTACTGCGCAAAATCCATATGCAGGGATGAAGCGTGAATCAGTAAAGGATGTCGTTGACTTCATTATCGAGGACTGTGACTACGCGATCAACTGTAACCACCTTCCTTGGAGAATTACGACGGCAGCAGAAAACATGCGTATGACAAAAGCTCTCGCATGGGCCATCAAATCAAGGATGAGTATTACAGCAGCAAGTCCTCTCTTCAACGAGGGTAACGACTACTGGGAGTGGGCATACCAGATAAACAAAGATGCACTTGACGCACTTAAGGCAAACGGATATGAACTTTACACAGAATGCCAGAACACCGGTATCTATGGTAAAGGTCCTGCCAACGCTTTCCGCGAGCTTGTAGCAACCAAATGTGCTTTCTCCGGTAAAGACCACGAGACTATCTTCCAGCACCGTATAAACAACGGGCACTGGATCTGGCATGTCGGATATGTAGGTTCAGGTGAAAATAATACCGCATACTGTGGCGCAGGTCCTACACAAGAACTTGTAGATGCGTTTGAGACAACTGACGGAGAGCCGGTTCTTGATCTGGAAAAACCGTATCTTGACGATCAGCATCTCCAACCGAACTATAATCCCAACAACACTTTGTATGATCCCGCCAACCCTTATATGTACCGTGACCCCCGTCTCGAACAGACAGTGCTTCACAACGGTTCTAAATTCAAATGGGATGGCAGGGAGAAGACCGTTGATGCATACATCGGCGGCAAGCATGAAATTAAATCTTCCGGACGCACCAACACACGTACAGGTTACCTGCCGTGCAAACTTGTTAAACCTAACACCGATGGAGGTTCAGGTAACGTTTACAACGATATGCTTCCGTGGAAATTCTACCGTCTTGCCGAGATCTATCTGAATCTTGCTGAGGCAGCTGCCGAGGCAGGCCACCTTCCAGAGGCCCGCGAGGCAGCAAACAAGGTCAGAAATCGTGTACAGATGCCAGAGCTTCCCACTACTCTAGATCAGAAGAACACTATCCTAAGGATACGTAACGAACGTCGGGTAGAGCTTGCATGGGAGGAACACCGCTACTTTGACCTCCGCCGTTGGCAAAAACCGGACGGAAACCTTAAAGCTACCTGCGCATGGCTCACAGCTATGTATATCACCAAGAATAACGACGGCACATTCACATACGAGAGAAAGAATATCTGGAACAAAGAACGCGGTGGAGCTGAAAACCGCGACCTTCTCCTTCCCCTCTCCGTGTCTGAAGCAGAGCGTCTGAAAACCAATACCGGTGTGGACTGGCAAAATCCCGGATGGTAAATATTATTTTCAAAGATTTTAAGATGATTTTTATGAAACGAAGAATCAAAATATTTGCAGCCGGGTCATTGATGGCTTTCTCTATGCTCTCAGCTTATGCCCAGACAACTGCAAACCCAATCAAGATTTCAGGTGTCGTTACCGATGCCGACGGGCTGCCGGTAATTGGAGCTGTGGTAAACAGCAAGAATTTCGGCAATCAAGCCGTTACAGACGCTGACGGTTATTACGAATTGACAGTCAATGACGGCAGCGATGGCATAGTTTGCCAATATGTAGGGCTAAATGCCAAGAGTATTGATCTCAAGAGAGCGCAGACCAATGGCAATATATCCATGGGAGAGCCTTCAGGCCCCCTTGACGAGATAATAGATCTCGGCTACTATAAGGTGACTCGTCGAGAACTGACCGGAGCCGTATCTACCGTAACAGGCAATGTACTCGCCAAATCACCCGAATCCAATCTGGGCAAGACGTTTGCAGGACGACTTCCGGGACTGACCGTGATGGAAAATAATGGTGAACCGGGACGCGGTACGTCTTCATCAAGTGCCAACGGTTTATCAATGATTATCCGTGGTCTGACCACAGCCAACGGCAACAAACCCCTTATCATCATAGACGGTCAGGTTTGTCCTAACGTTAACTATACATATATTACTCCCGAAGAGATTGAGACAGTTACCGTGCTTAAAGATGCCTCAGCAATGGCAATCTACGGCATTCAGGGTGGCAACGGAGCGATTGTGATATCTACAAAACACGGTAAAATCGGATCTACGAGAGTATCCGTATATGTTGATGAATCGTTGCAGCAGGCGACAAAAACTCCAATGCGCGTTTCTGCCGGAGATTACGCACGGTTGCGCAACCAGGCCGCATATAACGACGGTCTTGGCAAATTCGCACTATTCTCACAGGAAGCAATAGACGGGTATGATGATCCCACAAACAATCTTTATCTGGACAGTGACCTGTATGGAGACCTGTTCAATAAGACTCAATGGATGACACGGGCCGGCCTTACCGTATCTGGCGGTACAGAACGAGTGAAATATTTCGCCAATGTCAACTATATGTATGAGTCCTCCCCTTTCAAAACAGAAGAGAACAAACATTGGAAATATAATCCTTCTCCCGCTACCAACAGATTCAACTTCCGCTCCAACGTGGACGTTAAAATCAACAGTTGGTTAAGCGCTTTCATGGGTATAAGCGGATCCATAAACGCCATCAAGACAGCCGGAGACAGCAACACCAATGTTTATGCCGCATTATTTCAATTGCCACCGACTCTTGGCAGCCCGACAACCCCTGTCTACGACAGCGAAGGCAATCTCCTTGCAAACGGAAACCAGATTGTAACAATTGACGGTGTCAGCAACCCTGTCTACGGTATGCTTAACAGAAGCGGATTCATTGAATACCTGAAAACAGACATTAATGCGCGCGGTGGTCTTACAGCAGATCTTTCCGGAGTGACAAAAGGTCTTTCAATTTCCGGAATCGTAGCCTATCAGACAAGTTCTAACAATAAACAGACTACCGCTCAGGATTATCAGCTTTGGGTCAGGTCAAACAAAAACGATGTGCTTGAATACACACGTCTCGGATCTACTGAGAATACCCCTTTGAGCTATTCCAAAACACGCCAGATGTATTACAATCTCAATTTAATGGGTAGAATCGATTACAAGCGAACAATTGGTAATCATTATGTAAACGCGATGGCATATTTTATGCATCAGAATCGTGAAGTTGAATCTAATTCTGGAGCAGAGATACTTCCCTACAAGCGTCAGTCCATGGGACTTACCGCAACATACGGTTTTATGGACAGGTACTTTATACGCGGAGATATAGCGTATTCCGGTTCAGAACAATTCCATCCGGACCGCAGATTCTATTGGACACCTTCCGTGTCAGCTACCTGGATTGCGTCTGACGAATCTTTCCTACGTGGTCTCAAACCATGGGTAAGCCTTATCAAGCCTCGCATATCATGGGGTATAAACGACAATGACCAGCTCGAGACAGACGGGCGCATGCTTTATGCTGACAACGTGACATGGCAAGGCCAACAGCTTCTACGAGGCAACCCTTACCTCGCTCCTGAGAAAATCAAAAAATTTAATGTCGGTATAGACCTCGGTTTCTTCAATAACGAGTTGAACGTTTCTTTCGACTACTACAAACAGAACTGTGACAATGTGCTGATATCTTCATCTACAATCATACCCTCATTCCAGGGTGTACCTCTGGAATATTATCCTCTTGTAAATGAAGGTAGAATTAAAAACAATGGTTTTGAAGTAGCGGCACTTTACACCAAACCTCTCAACAAGGACTGGACAATATTTGTAGGCGGTTCTTTCAGTTATAACCACAACACTATGGTAGACATGAAAGAGACGTATCGCGAAGATTACGCATACCCATATGCAAAGAAAGATCAGAGCATAGGTCAGAAATGGGGTTATGTCATAGACTACAGCAATGGAAACGGTATGTTTAACTTCGCGGATGAAATTACAGGCTGCGGTCTCGATTATTCCGCACTTGGCACACCTCGTCTTGGCGATTTCAAATACAAGGATCTGAACGGTGACGGAAAAATAGATACCAAGGACAAAGCACCTATCGGTTATAGCAACGTACCACGCGGTTATTTTACTATCAACGGTGGTTTCGCATATAAAAACTTTGAAGTCAGCTTCCTGTTCCAGGGCACATCAAAACGATCTGTGGCTTTGAGTGGTGCAGGTTCATATGAGACTCCTAACCAGGGTATTTTCTCAGACATACATATGAACGCATGGACTGAAGAACGCTGGCTTAACGGTGAAACAATAGAATATCCCGCATTAAGTATATCTAAATCAACAAGCTTGACAGATAACGACTATTTCATCCAGGATGGCTCATATTTCAAACTCAGAAATGCTGAGATCGCATATAACCTTCCATTGAGCATCTGCCGCAAAATCAAGGCGAGCAAGATTCGCTTCGCTCTCAACGGCCAGAACTTATTTACAATTTCCCATCTCCGTTCAAAACACATTGATCCGGAAATTGGAGATCTATCCTCTTTCCCAACGTATCGCGTGATAAGCCTCGGAGTTAAAGTAACTTTCTAATTTTTGAATAAATGAAATCAATATATAAAGTATTCGCCATTGGACTTGTTGCTCTCGGAGCTGTGTCATGCTCCGATGCGCTTGATATGGATAATGACGGACGTTTGGAGATGAAAGATATTTTCTCGCGTCACGACCGCACAATCCAAATGTTTTCAAAACTGTCCAGCGCGTTGCCCAAAACTACACTTACATACGGAGGCACAACAACTCTGATGCTTGCAGGTTTCAGCGACGAAGCCCAGGATGCCAACGACGGTATCACACACATTATAAACAACTGGTATAGCGGAAGAGCTTCGGCTTCTTCATTCCCTATTACTGCCAAGGGTATTGATTATTGGGATACATACTTTGCAGCAATATATAACTGCAATGTATTTATCAAAAATATTAATGATCCTGCTGTTGCAACTTACCCCTTCGATATCAACCAGAAGAATGGATGGATTGCGCAAGCCAAAGTTCTTAGAGCATTTTATTACTGGCAATTGGTTAAACGTTATGGAGGTGTGCCTCTGATGAGCGAACCGCTACCAATGGATTACAATTATGCCAATGCAAGAAGAGCTACTTTCGAGGAGTGTGCTGATTTCATCATCAATGACTGTAATGAAGCTCTTGCTTGTCCTGAAGATGAGTCTCTCTCAGTGGGTTTCAAATGGGTTGAGCAGTACACATCATCAATGACCCGTTTCATTGCTCACGCAATTCGCTCAGAAGTCGCGCTCTACGCAGCAAGTCCGTTAAACAACCCCGACGGCACAAGTAAGTACACTTGGGATTACGCGGTTCAGATAACCAAAGACGCTCTTGACCAGTGTCTGGCTCACGGTGCCGAGCTTTATAAGACTACTCCTACTCCCAGAACGGCAATCAATTGCTATGACAATTATTTCATCATCGCAAACGACCCTAACCGTGTTAATGACAAAGAATCTTTCCTTAAGTCCGGTACACGATTGAAAATCTGGCAATATGCAGGGACTCCAATGAATACGGGTATGCAGGAGGCAGGACCTTGTCCTTCTCAGGAACTTGTTGATTCTTATGACATGGCTGACGGCACTGAGCCTATCCTCGGCTATAAGGATGACAACCACCTCGTACCAAACGTTAATGCCTCTTCAAGCTACGATGAGAGCAATCCTTATGCCAACAGGGATCCGCGTTTCTATTCATCCATCTATTACAACGGATGTCAGAGAAACCTAAACAACGAAAACTCTATTCTCTATACATACGTAGGCGGAAATTGCGGGATCTCTGACAGGGTAACCGATGTACGTTTCACCCGCACAGGCTACTACATGAGAAAATTCAACAACTACGTATCAAACAGCTCTAACGCATCCGACGGTTTCATGCCGATCTTCCGCCTTGCAGAACTTTACCTCAATTTTGCCGAGGCAGCATATCAGGCAAGTTCTCCAGACCAGAAATACAATGGAATGAGTGCTGTCGACGCAGTGAACACAGTACGTAACCGTGTAGGTATGCCCGGTCTCCCAACCGGTATGAGCAAAGCAGACTTCGAGCGTCGCTACCGTAAAGAGCGTCGCGTGGAACTTGCTTTTGAGGATCACCGTTTCTATGATGTCCGCCGCTGGATGATTCTTGACCAGACCGATAAGTTCGTAACCGGTATGAAGATAACCCAAAAAGCTGACGGTACATTCGAATATCAGCGCATTAAACTTAATGACAGAGGATGCGCGGAATCCAAATACTACTACTTCCCAATCAATCAGTCTGAGGTGAACAAGATGCTTCAACATACAGGCACCAACTGGCAGAATCCGGGATGGTAATAACGATTCAGGGGAGAATACAGGATATTCCCCATTCTCCCCTGTTGTTTAACTTTTAAATTATTTCAATAAAATGAAAAAATATATATTGTTACCGTTTGTTGCAATTGTTACTCTAATTTTTGCAAGTTGCGGTGAGGATTACTCCAATACCGATGTCGCAGTTGACACGGAGATGGAACCTGTCGCCGGATTACAGGCTGAATCATTTATCAGTTCGGTTATTCTTACCTGGGATATGCCTGAAAATAAGAATTACTACTATACTCTTATTTCATATGTAAATGCAGACGGAGAGAGAGTAAACCGTAAAGTCAGCAAATACAGTGTTGATCCCGAGAATCCGGGAAGAGTCAGAGCATTGATCGGAGGTTTCAACGACACCAATGAATATGAGTTCACTCTTACAAACTATTCATTCGCAGACAATGCCTCCGCACCGACTACGGTGAAAGGCACTCCCCAGTCCAAGGCAATGGCAAAGGAATATATAGTCAAATCCGTAAAATTCGAACCGGGTGTAGAATCTGCAACCGTGACATGGGACAACAGCCTTGGCGCTGATATCAAACTTGTGATGTCATGGAAAGACTATTACTATTATGCCAAGAAAGTAACCTTTGAAGAACTGCCACTGCTTACACGAGAAGTGAATGCCACTACCCCTCACACTGAAGTTATCAATTCACTTCCGGTAGAGACAGATTGTCAGGTTGAATATTATATCCTGGATAACGAATCCGGTGAAAAATCGGAAACAATGACAGCCACTTTCCAGGTATTACCGCCTGTGGAGGATATCTTCAACCCTGCAATTGAGTATTTCCCGACTAACGTATATGGATCTGCCAACATGATGACTATAGAATGGACCGACGAGAACAAGAATGAGTTCAACATCGTGACATCCGGTGGCGACCCGTATATATATACAACACTAAACGGGAAACCCGTAGGCACAACACTTGTGTTCCGTTATAAATCTGTTCAGAACATTTCCGGTGTACAGATATTCTATAAGGGTAATGCTCCGGGATCTGCCAATGACATGGTTGACATCAAACTCCCTGATACCGTTGCCTCAACAGGAGAGTATAACGGCCTTCGTATGACCAATGGTTTCTGGAAAACAGTACGTGTAGACCTCAGACCGTTTTTCAATTCCAAATTCGACTATGACGGCATGTGGGTTCCGGAAGCTGACGGAAGTGGAAAGATTGTGAACAGAAACAGAATCCGCATTGACTTCGGAGGTCAGAACAAACGCGAACTATCTTTCCGCAATATGCACTTTGAATAATAGACTATATCTGAATGCTATAACTGAAAGCCTCCCGAAATCTTCACCGGGAGGCTTTCACATAGAATTAATTGAACATGGAATTTGACAACCTAAAAGATCTGCTGGCAAAAAACAGGTCGTACCGGAGGTTTGACCAAAGTCATAAGATATCGCCCGAATCTCTGGTTAAAATTATAGAATTGGCTACACTATGCGCCTCAGGACGTAATCTCCAGCCACTTAAATACAAGATAGTTTCGACAGAAGAGGATTGCGAAAGGATATTCCACACTCTCGCATGGGCAGGCTATCTTAAAGACTGGGATGGGCCACAGGAGGGGGAACGCCCCTCCGCTTATTTTGTGCAATGCCTCGATAAGAATTTAACAGACAACCCGATGTGCGACGAGGGGCTACAACTTGAAGCAATAACACTTGGCGCAGTAGCTATCGGTTTAGGGACTTGTATTATAAAATCATTCAATCCGGAAAAAATTATTGATATCTTAAACCTTCCGGAGAACATATGTCCGACACATATTGTGGCTTTGGGATATCCTGCGGAACAAGTTGTAATCGAACCGATGAAAGAAGGAGACATAAAATACTGGAGAGATAAAAACTGCGTACATCATGTCCCCAAAAGAGGGCTTAAAGAAATTTTGGTTAAATAAAGAAATTTTTCTATATTTGCACAAATTATCCAAGAGAAATTTTAAGTTCTCAGACATTTGTTTGATAAGCGCTCTTGTGAAAAAGCCCTTACCGACGGAATAGATGATTTAAACAGATAACTATTAATATAAAACACAATGGTAGATTACAAAAATTTAGGTTTGGTCAATACCAAAGAAATGTTTGCCAAAGCTGTACACGGAGGATATGCAATCCCCGCATTCAATTTCAACAACATGGAACAGCTTCAGGCTATAATCAAAGCTGCATCTGACACAAAATCTCCGGTTATCCTGCAGGTATCAAAGGGAGCACGCAACTATGCAAATCCTATCCTTCTTCGCTATATGGCACAGGGTGCTGTTGAATATGCAAAATCATTAGGATGGGAAAAGCCCCAGATCGTTCTTCACCTTGACCATGGTGACACATTTGAGCTTTGCAAAGACTGTATCGACAATGGTTTTTCATCTGTAATGATCGACGGCAGCCATCTTCCATACGAAGAGAATGTTGCCCTCACTAAAAAAGTTTGTGAATATGCTCACAAATATGATGTCACAGTAGAGGGAGAGCTTGGTGTTCTTGCAGGTGTAGAAGATGAGGTAAGCTCAGACCACCACACATATACAGACCCGGAAGAGGTTGTTGATTTCGTACATCGTACAGGTGTCGACAGTCTGGCTATCTCTATCGGCACATCTCACGGTGCATACAAATTCACACCGGCACAATGCACACGCGATGAAAAGACCGGTCGTCTTGTTCCTCCACCATTGGCATTCGATGTTCTTGAGGCTGTAGAGGCCAAGATACCTGGATTCCCAATTGTACTCCACGGTTCTTCTTCTGTTCCACAGGAATATGTTGACATCATCAACGCAAACGGAGGTAAACTTCCTGACGCTATCGGTATTCCGGAAGAGGAGTTGCGCAAAGCAGCAAAGATGGATGTATGCAAGATCAACATCGACTCTGACAGCCGTCTTGCAATGACAGCCGCTGTTCGCAAAGTATTCAACGAGAAACCCGGCGAGTTTGACCCGCGTAAATATCTTGGTCCTGCTCGCGACGAGATGGAAAAACTTTATAAGCACAAGATTATTGCCGTGCTCGGAAGCGAAGGGAAAGCAGAATAATATTTCAAAAATACTGATTTAAAAAAGAGCCATGCATAAATGCATGGCTCTTTCTATTATTAAAAGAGTGTAAAGTCAGTATTATTCCTTTATAAAAGTCAATTTTTAGTCAATATATGCAAACAGCTGTTGTTTTGACAATTACACATCTCACGCCACTGTTATGGCGATAAATTTATGCAATAAATTGTTAAAATAATTAAAACAGCAAATATTTTTATATGTTTTATAGCATATTTTCAGAAATTATTTATAACTTTGCATTGAGTTTTTCATGGTATTAGATTTTAAGGTTAACGTAAGATTGGTTGTCGGGATGACAATCAATTTTTTTTGTACCAATTTTAACCTCTCCACAAGAAATATATTATCTTTACGCAAAGAACTAATTTAATTTATAAGAAACGATGAAAAAACTGATAATCGGAATGATCATTGCCACGATTACCGGCGCAACAGCAGATGCCATTGCCTGCACCAATCTTATCGCAGGGAAGAAAGCCACTGCCGATGGCTCGGTAATGGTGACATACGCAGCAGACTCACATAATCTTTACGGGATGCTAACCCACACTCCCGCGGCAACACATCCAAAAGGAAGTATGCGCAAGGTGGTTGAATGGGACACGGGCAAACCACTTGGAGAAATACCTCAACAGGAAAAAACTTATAATGTAGTGGGGAACATAAACGAGCACCAGCTCGCAATAGGAGAATCCACATGGGGAGGCCACAAGGAACTTGTCGACACAACAGGACAGTCGATAATAGATTACGGTTCCCTTATGCAGATAGCTCTCGAAAGATGCAAGACTGCGGAAGAGGCAGTCGATCTAATGGGAGAGCTTGTCAATAAATATGGCTATGCGTCAAGCGGAGAATCTTTCTCGATCGCAGATAAAAACTCTGTTTGGGTAATGGAGATGATTGGCAAAGGAGCAGAGAAGGGAGCTGTGTGGATCGCTGTAAGAATACCGGACGATGCAATCTCAGGTCATGCAAACGAACCACGAATCCGGAAAGTGAACATGAAAGACAAACGGAATGTGAAATTCTCAAAAGATGTAATATCTTTTGCCCGGAAACGCGGATATTTCAATGGCAAGGATGAGGACTTCTCTTTCGCGGACGCATATGAAGTACACGATGCCTCAACACGACGTGGTTGCGATGCACGCGTATGGAGCTATTTCAGAAGATTCGCACCTTCAACAGACAAATACTATGACTGGTGTGCAGGAAAAAGCGATGAGCCAATGCCTCTTTACGTGGTTCCTGACAAAAAAGTGAGTCTGAAGGAGATGCAATGGAGCATGCGTGACCATTTCGAAGGAACCCCTTTCGACATGACCCAAGATGTCGGAGCGGGACCAAATCATGTGCCTTACCGCTGGCGCCCGATGGATTATACAGTAGATGAGAAAAACTATTGTATGGAGCGTGCAATCGCCACACAACAGACAGGATGGAGCTTTGTCAGCCAAAGCCGGGACTGGCTTCCAGATCCTGTAGGCGGAATATTATGGTTCGGCACTGACGACACAAATACATCCGTATATATGCCTTTCTATTGCGGAATGACAGAAATTCCCAATGAGTTAAAGCCCGGAGACATAAACACGTTCTCTCTCGACTCAAACTTCTGGATGACCAATATTGTCGCCAATCAGGCCTACAACAGATACGACCTGATGATCGATGATATCCGCAAAATTCAGAATGGATTAGAAGACAGTTACCGCGAAAGCAGAGTTGCCAAAGACAAAGAGCTATCAGACGCTGTAAACACCGGCGATATGGTGAAATACACTAATTTAGTCAATACAGAGGGTTCTTCAATAGCAAAAGAAGCGACTGATGCATACCGCAATCTCGCTGTATACCTGTTTGTAAAATTCATGGACGGAAACATGAAGAAAACCGATAAAAACGGCAACTTCATAAAATCGGAATACGGTCTACCCATATACCCGTCGTTCCCCGGCTATGATAAGAAATATTACGATAATATTGTCAAAGAAACAGGTGACCACTTCCGTGTGGAATAAGTAAATCCGCATTATTAAAATACATACCCTGCAAGATGATTAGCATATGCCATCTTACAGGGTATGTATTTTAGAATAGTTTAAATTTAAGAAGTTGTTTATTCAACACGGAATATTTAGCAATTCTTTATGTGGTGTATAAATACCTTTTAATTGAACGTTTCGGTGTTTTTTCAAATTCATTCGGCATAGGAATCAGTTTTGATATACGCTCATAAGGCGCGACAAGCTTATTCAGCTCTCCAAGCACATTATCCAAAGTCGATTCAAGATCCAACGGCGAGATATCCAGTCGGTCAAGTGCGTCATAATCAGGATATACGAGACCGACGAGTTTTCCATCTCTTTCCACCACAAGGCTTTCAGCCACAAACGGCATATTATTCAGTTTGGCTTCGATCTCCTCCGGGTAAATATTCTGTCCTGAAGCAGACAACAACATTGTTTTCGATCTTCCCCTCAAAAAAAGTGTGCCGTCTTCCGAACGTGTTCCCATATCACCGGTATAAAGCCATCCTTCGGAATCAAATACAAGGTCTGTCGATTTTTTGTTTTTATAATATCCCTTCATTACATTAATACCGCGGACACATATCTCACCAGGCACATTTACCGGATCAGATGATTTCACTTTTGTCTCCATTATCGGCAATGTCTTACCAGACGACCCCACTATAAACTCCCGCCACGGTGTATAAGATATCAACGGACCGCACTCTGTCATACCATAACCTACAGTAAACGGGAATTTGATTTTATGCAAGAACTCCTCGACTTCATGATTGAGCGGTGCGCCTCCAACAATCACTTCCTCAAATTCACCACCAAACACTTCCACAAGCTTCTTTCTGATCTTTGAGTATATGAAAGAATCGAGGAATGGTACTGCCATTGTCCATCGCACAGTCCCCTTTGTTATCATAGGAAGAATCTGATTTTTGTAAATTTTTTCCAGAATCAGCGGCACACATATTATAAGGTTGGGTTTTACTTCCGACATAGCCTTTATAAGAATCCGAGGAGAAGGGATCTTTCCAAGAATTGTGATGTGTGAGCCCACGGCCAATGGCGTCAGCATATCGAAAGCACATCCATAAGCATGCGCCAATGGCAAAAAAGACAACGCACGAGAGCCTTTAAAGTGTAAGACTGTGTCACGTCCAAAACATACATTCCCTGCAAGATTTCCGCCTGTAAGCATCACCCCTTTTGAAAATCCGGTGGTGCCGGAAGTATAATTTATCTCAGCCACCTCTGTGTTGTCTCGCAGAGCATACACTACATCCGAAGGTTTTACGCCTGACGGATAACGCTTGTTGAACCGTCTGCGCAATAGACGATGGGCATTGATCAAATCGCCACCTGTCTTGTCATTGAGAACCCTCCAGTTTTCCAAAGCCAATACTCCTTTGACTTTCAGCAAAGAGTCGGGCTCAATATTCTCCCATATGTGATGCGACACATAAAGCAGATCCGCTCCCGAATGATTGACAATGTGCGTTATATCCACAGGATTGAATTCTGAAAGGATCGGAACTATTACGGCTCCGTATGTAATGGTAGCCATGTATATAAGAACCCATTCCGGAGAATCCTTACCGCACAAAGCTATCTTGGAACCTTTTCTGACTCCTACAGATTGAAAAAACACATGGACTATAGCGATGTCCCTGGCAAGTTCGGAATATGTACTTGTCTTCCCGGAGACATAATTTGTCAAAGCCGGCAGATCCCAGTTCTCTACAAAACTCTTTTCATAAATCTTTATGAAATTATCAATTTTTACAATGCCGTCCATAGTGCAATCTTTGGTATGTTAGAAAGTTATTATTTACTCTGAATCAACCGCCAGCTTATATATATTCCGGCAATCCTCCATAGAAAGTGGCACATAACAACCCAACGTATCGCCCATATTCCTATGCAAGGAGTTGACCATCAAATCTATATCCGGTTCACCACCTATCAGCATCCGAAGATTTGTCGTCAGTCCGAGATCATGATAAAAATTCTTCAATTCACAAATACCTTCTTCTATAATTTGGTCTGTACTTTTCCCTGCAGGATCCACAGACATCACATTTATTGCAAATCTCCACAACTTATCAGGATTGCGTTTGGAACAGTAACTCATCCATGCCGGTATAATAACAGCCAGTCCCGCACCATGTGCCACATTATAAAATGCCGATATCTCATGTTCAAGTCTATGAGACGCCCAGTCCTCTATTTTCCCCACTCCACAAAGGCCATTATGTGCCAACGTGCCGGCCCACATCACATTTGCTCTCGCGCTATAATTATCTCCGTCAAGCTTTAGAGTAAGTGCCTGATCCATAATTTCCCGTAAAATGGCTTCTGAATATGAATCCACTAACCCGGTATCAGGAGTATTCGAGAAATAGCGTTCATAAATATGCGCCATCATGTCCACTATCCCGCATGCCGTCTGGAACCATGGTAAAGAGTATGTCAGTTCCGGATTCATAATCGAAAATTTCGGCCGCAAAATATCAGGATACCTGACAGATATTTTTTGATGTGTAATCTCATTGGTTATCACAGAATTTCCGCTACCTTCACTACCGGCTGCCGGAATAGTGAGAACCACACCTACCGGAAGAGCACTCCTGGGCTTTGATGTACCGTTGTAAAAATTCCAAAAATCCTCATCCGCCACCACACCCAGAGCTATCGCCTTAGCAGCGTCTATCGGAGAACCGCCCCCTACAGCAAGCAAGAAATCAACTTTCTCCTTCAACGCAATGTCAATCCCCTCATAAACACTTCCTGCCGTCGGATTGGGCAAAATGCCACCGTACTCACAAAATTCCACACCGGCATCGGTAATAGATTTTTCTATCTGGCCAAGCAATCCGCTGGATTTTATCCTGTCACTGCCATGCACTATAAGCACTTTTCTTGCGCCATACTTCTTTAATGCATTTCCGGTTTCGGTCTGAGCGCCCTTCCCAAAAATAAATTCTGTAGGAGAACAAAAATTGAAATTATTCATAATCGCATATCGTATTTTTGTGATCTAAGTCAAAGAAACTTAAGATCCATTGAGGAGTCTATATCACTTATCATTCAACTGTGCAAGCACATCATTTCTGCAAATATACGAAGAATATTCGACGAAACATAATAACGAAAGTCGGGCAAAGCCCGGTTCGTGGTCGCTAAGCGAATTATGTGAGTCAAATACACAAAAATTAAATATAACAAAAAAAAGGAAGCATCTTCGCGACACTTCCTTTAAATTTCTCATATGTAGATTTTAATTATAGGTTTTCAGACACTGTTTTTTTCGCAAAATAATTATTCAAAATTAGCGGAAATAGCCTCTGCCAATGCCTTCATTTTTTCAGGATCAGGATTAGATATCTTATTTTTGAAATCCATATCACCCTCCTTTTGCAAAGGCACAAGATGTATGTGGGCGTGCGGCACCTCAAGGCCAAGAACCGTTACACCTACTTTCCTGCATGGAACAGCCTTTTTAATAGCCTCGGCAACTTTTTTGGCAAAAATCATCATTCTGCCCAACTCATCATCCTCTATATCGAATATATAATCAACCTCCTTTTTAGGCACAACCAAAGTATGCCCCCAATTCACCGGATTTATATCCATAAATGCAAAAAACTCATCGTTTTCCGCAATTTTATACGAGGGAATCTCGCCCGCGATAATTCTGGAGAATATTGTCATGACTGCAAGTTATATAATTATTTTATCAAATCTCAATCTTGATAATTTCAAAATCCATAAGTCCCGCCGGAGCTTTGACTTGCACGTGGTCTCCGACCTTATGTCCCAGAAGAGCCTGTGCTATAGGAGTATTGGAAGCAATCTTAAATTCACGGAGATTCGCCTCGCTCTCTGTAACAATAGTATAACTCATTGTCATTCCCTTGGGATTACGAATTGTAACCTTATTGAGAATCTGCACTTCATCGGTATTCAGATTACTGTCGTCAATAATACGGGCACCGGCAATAAGCTCTTTGAGCTTTGAAATTTTCATCTCAAGCATACCTTGCGCCTCCTTGGCAGCATCATATTCCGCATTTTCAGACAGGTCACCCTTGTCACGAGCTTCCGCAATCGCCTGTTTTATGGCAGGACGCTGCGCCTCGAGAGCGCTGAGCTCCTCCATCTTCTTGTCATATCCTTCTTTAGTAAGGTAAGTTGCCATAATATATTGTATCTTTATTAATTCTTCAAATGTATTTAAATCCAGTTTAATCTATTCCGCGAGTATCATAGTATCTTTAATATTGTTTCAAATGAGTTCATATGTACATACCAATGATTTCAAAGGCTGCACAATTCACCACACATTCATAAGACACATTCTCAAACGATAGAAAAAAATAAAGAATCCTTTTTCTCGATTCGGCATTACAATATGCAATCCGGAAAAAAAAGACCCTTCTTGACGGACACTCCGTCATCTGTTTTGTTCTTGCAAAGTTAATCTTTTTCTCAGTATATAACAAATTTTATCCATTTTTTATCATTTTATTTTATTCATTTTATTTTATTCATTAATTTTGGGATTGATACTCTCCTATGTTTTATACATTATATGCTTCAACACACTCTTAGAAAGATCAAAACATCCAAATTATGACTATTAACGAAGCTCAAGATGAAATAATCGAAGAATTCGAGGGACTTTCCGACTGGATGGACCGATACGCATACATCATCGATCTGGGAAACACACTGCCAGTCTATCCGGAAGAGAAAAAGACTCAACAAAACCTGATAGAAGGATGCCAAAGTCGGGTATGGATAAACGCAGACAGGAATCCTGACGGCAAAATCGAGTTTGAAGCAGATTCTGATGCAATGATTGTAAAAGGGATAGTAGCGCTGCTCATGCGGGTGCTTAACGACAGGACTCCCGACGAGATACTCAGCGCAGACTTATACTTTGTAGACAGAATCGGACTTAAAGATCATCTTTCCCCTACCCGCAGCAACGGGCTCGTTGCAATGCTGAAACAAATAAACAACTATGCCAAAGCATTCAAAATGCTTGACGCAAAAGGTTGACAGTATTTTACCAAGAATATAACTTTAATAAATAACTGTAATATATGTTCAAGAACCAACCTAAAGGATTGATTCCGGCCGCACTCTCCAACATGGGAGAACGTTTCGGATTTTACGTCATGATGGCGATTCTGACATTATTTTTAATGTCTAAATTTGACCTTGACGGCAAAGAAGCAGGCGCGCTTTACTCCACTTTCTATTGCTCAATTTATATTCTTGCACTTGTCGGCGGTGTCATTGCCGATAAAACCAAGAATTATAAAGGGACGATCATCGCTGGTCTTATTGTCATGGCTCTCGGCTATGCGTTGCTGGCAATGCCAATGCTGATCACAACAAAATACATCGCGCTCGGTGCTCTGCTTGTGATTGCATTTGGCAACGGGCTCTTTAAAGGAAACCTCCAAGCTGTTGTCGGTCAGTTATATGATAATCCTAAATACAGTGCTCAGAGAGATTCTGGATTCCAGATTTTCTACATGTTCATCAATATTGGCGGCTGTATCGCTCCCCTTATTGCCGTTTGGGTACGCAACACATTTGTAAAACTACAAGGTTATGCATACAATGCAGACCTTCCAGGACTTTGCAACAAATATTTAGCAGGTAAAGAAATCGACACGGATCTTTTCCTCAACTATGCAAACCAAGTTTCTCAAACCGAGGTCAACCTCGCGAATCTTAAGGACTTTGCCGCCGATTATCTTAACGCTTTCAACACCGGTTTTCATTATGCCTTCTCCGTAGCAATCCTTGCCATGCTTATCTCTCTCGCAATTTTCCTATGGGCCAAGAAGTCCCTGCCGACTCCCGGGCAGAAAACCGCTGACAATGCTGCATCTCCTGACAAGGCAGAAATCAAACAAAGCGCACGCGAAATCAAGCAGCGCATCCTTGCTCTGTTCGCAGTGTTCGGCATCGTGATCTTCTTCTGGTTCTCTTTCCATCAGAATGGACTGACACTGACTATGTTTGCAAAAGATTATACCCTCCTACGCATAGGCTCTCTTGAATTGGGTGCTGAAATATTCCAGTCCGTCAACCCGTTTGTAGTTGTGTTCCTCACTCCGGTTGTAATGTGGCTTTTCGGAGCTCTTGCTAAAAAAGGCAAAGAGCCCTCCACTCCTAAAAAAATTGCAATAGGTATGGGTATCGCAGCACTTGCATACGTGGTTATGGCAGTTGCATCTCTAGGCCTTCCTCCTTACAAAGAGATCTCCGGAGCCCCTCTCAGTGACGCTGCACGAGTAACCCCTTGGGTGCTCTTCTCTGTTTATTTCATTCTCACCGTTGCAGAACTTTTCATCTCTCCCCTTGGACTTTCGTTCGTATCCAAGGTTGCCCCCGCACATCTTCAGGGTCTTATGCAAGGATGCTGGCTTGGCGCAACAGCTGTCGGCAACGCCTGCCTGTTCCTTGGTGCGGTTATGTACGAGTCAATTCCTCTGTCCGCAACATGGAGCGTGTTCGCCATTGTATGTTTTATCTCAATGGCAATAATGTTCTGTATGGTGTCTTGGCTCGAAAAAGTAGCAAAATAATCTGTACAAAGTAATTTGTCATTATCTTAGAAACTGTTTAAACAGGTGTGCATTATGATGCGCACCTGTTGTTTATTGTGCTTTACAATACTTGAAAAATTCGAAAGAAATTTCTTTGAAATAATGCTTTATTTCAAAAACATTGAATAACTTTGCACGGTATTTTGTTTCAGCACGACAATGAACAATTACACTAACAAACATCTATTTTCAGCAGCGTTTTGTATATCCCTCTTTCTCACCACAATGACTTGCGCTTGCAATTCATCCGGGAAATGGAAGAGCAATCAGGATTCCACAAGTATAGAAGAATATCACGCTGACAATGACATAGCAATGATTGCCAAAAGTTTCGCAGACGCTTTGGTGATAAACGAACCACTTGACACTCTTGAAAACAATTTCACAGGAGTGCTGACAGACGGCGAAGGACATCCCCTATATACCGATATCCAAGGATCACCGGGAATATGGGACGTAAATGTCACAAATCCAAATACAGCCGTTATTCGTAATGTATATTTAGGAGATCTTCTTCCTGGTTATCTTGAAAGTTACATCACAACTAATCTTGACCTGACAGAAGATGACAAGATCGGCACAAGCGTATCAGACACCACAGACAATACTCAGGTGACAGTATACAATCTCGACGGAGCCTATCTGCGTTTTGAAATACGAACCGCCTTGGCTCCCAACGGACTGGAGGGTCCTCTGCTCAGTATTGTTCTAACCACCACCCCGCCACTTACCTTATAAACACACAGGCATATACAGTAACAAATATATTATCCCGGAAACTTTATATTCCAGATTCCGGGACTCAAGTTTATTGACAATAAAGCCAAAGACCGTAATGAATTAATCTTGCAGGAATGGACGGAACACAAACCATCTGCTCGCTTCAAAACGCGGAAGAGCCATAAGCTGAACATCTGCTTTACGGTCAAGAATTGTTTCTTCCGCATTGCCTACCACCGCACCAGCCTTTTCGAGCCCTGAGCGCACAGCATTTAAAGCTTTCACCGGAGTGTTATTGTCTTGAGACAAATGACATAAAAACACATATTTCAGATTTTTGTTGTATATATCCTGTAAAAACCTGGCAGTGTGTTCGTTGTTCATATGCCCGTTATCAGTCTGTATTCTTGCTTTCAGATATTCGGGATATCTGCCATTCAGAAGCATCTGTCTGTCATAATTCGCTTCAATTACAAGATAATTTGCACGACTCATATAATAATAAGCCCGTTCTGTCACAGCTCCAAGATCGGTAGCAAGCACAAAACGTCTTGAATCAAATTCAATCGAGAAACCCATATTGTCGGATCCATCGTGCGGCACATCGAAAGCCGTTATCTCGAAATCCAGTACTTTAAAAGGTATTTCTTTAAAAATGGCATTATGATACTCTTTGATTCTTCTTGATATGCTATGACGTCGAAGCAATCCGTTAAGCACCCTGTTAGTACAAAACACACGTATATGCTTGTAATTTCGTACAATATTATAAGAATATCTCACATGATCGGAGTGGTCATGTGTAAGTAGCAGCGCCTTTACCGAACTCATGGAAATGCCATAAGCCGATAACATTTTGACGACATCTTCTGTCTTCACCCCTGCATCTACAAGAATACCGCCTCGTGAGTTGCCTATATAACAGCAATTGCCACTTGATCCGGATCCAAGCGAAATAAAATTCAGGTTCCGCTCCGACAGCTTGTCAAGCCTTATATCAGACTCATCTATCCCAAGATCCGAATATTCTTTTGCATCATCTATACAACGAACGTCAAGATCTACCCTTCCTGCCTGCCCCGGCCGGGATAATCCTTTATCTTGAGAATCGGGCTGCCAATCTTCGAAAGGCAATTGCGGATGATCGGAAAATCTTATCTTCTTAACGCGCATCTCTCTTTGACCTCCCATCCTTTGATTCAGCACCGCAATATATTAAGAATATAGCCGGACGCTTATCATAATTTTCCGTACAATTCTTCCATAGTCTCGCCGGCATTGACTTTATTGACTCCCTTTCCGGATCTGTCACATCAGATGCCACACAAAGCATAGTGTCCGGTCTCAGATTTTCTGCAAGAAATGACACCATACCATTGTTCCGATATGGTGTCTCAATAAAAATCTCTGTCCTGTTTTTACGTCGTGATTCGGACTCAAGATCACGTATTGCCTGGACTCTTGCCCCTTTCTCAATCGGCAGATATCCGTTAAAAGCAAAACCTTGACCATTGAATCCGGAAGCCATGAGAGATAGCAGTATACTTGACGGCCCGACAAGAGGGACTACTTTATATCCTTCTCTTTGAGCTTTATCTACAACGACCGCACCGGGATCGGCAACGGCCGGACATCCCGCCTCACTCATAATACCTACAGACTCACCTCTACGTAAAGGTTCAAGCCATTCTCCCACATGCGTCAGATCAGTATGACCATTAAGTTCATGAAATGTAATTGAGTCTATGTCAAATGATTTATCCCAACGTTTAAGAAAGCGTCTTGCCGTGCGTACATTCTCAACAATCAGACATTTCAGTTGTCTGACTATCGAAAGATTACCCATTGGTATGACACTTTCCAACGGAGCATCGCTGATATTTACAGGGATAAGATATAAAGTACCCTTACTAATTGAATTCATTTAATCTTTTAATCACTTAACTGTCTGCTTATTAAGCTGTTTTTTTACAAATCAAAAAGCGATAACCAGTCTGCTGATTCTGACAAGAAAGGCAAAACGACAAACAGCACTGAAATTTGCTTAAATTTAAACAGTTTCTAAGACCGATTATTAAGAACTCATTATTACTTTTTATTACTTTGGCTAAAAATCAAGATTATGTTTAAATGAGTTCGTAATACAAAGATACGAAAAAAACGCGATAATTTTGTATCTTTGTATTATGATTTCAGATGAAGTAAAATTACCGGAGGAGTTTCTTAAGCAAATGAAACAATTGCTTGTCAAAGACTATGATAAGTTTTGCCAGGCGATGAACGGAGCTCCCGAGACTTCTATAAAAATCAATAGGCGCAAATGCAATGATGTCAAAGAACTTGGATACGAAAATCTGCAACCTGTTAAATGGTGTTCATCCGGATTCTATCTCCAAGAAAGGCCTCTGTTTACTGCAAATCCATTGCTGCATGCAGGTGTGTTTTATGTACAGGATGCCTCTTCCATGATATACGAAGAAGTCATACACAAAATTATGCCCACGCTGCTTGACACATCATCCAGACCCCGTATTCTCGATTTATGCGCAGCGCCCGGAGGTAAAACCACATCCATTATCAACTCTCTTCCAGATGATTCATTTGTCGTTGCAAATGAATATGTGCCACAACGTGCATCCATATTAAGGGAAAATCTGATAAAATGGGGATATCCGAATATCGCAATTACAAATTCTCCCACAAAAGACATCTGCGCTCTGGAAGAGATGTTCGATCTGATAGCGGTTGATGCTCCCTGCTCCGGAGAAGGGATGATGCGTAAAGACGATACTGCTGTTAATCAATGGGGATACGGCCTTCAAACCCAGTGTACCACTCTCCAAAAGGAGATCCTTAAAGATGCTTATATGGCTCTCAAACCGGGAGGTGTCCTTATATATTCAACGTGCACATTCAATAGGAAAGAGAATGAAGAGAATGCCGAGTTCATTACCAATGAATTACAAATGGTTCCTCTTGATCTTGATTTCCCTGAGCAATGGGGAATAGGGAAAGGTATTGACACAGAAATACCTTGTTATAGATTCATGCCACATATTACCCGTGGAGAGGGTCTTTTCCTTGCAGTGTTCCGCAAAGAAGACAGCTGTTCTCAAATAAGTCCTGTCAGCGACGAGGCCTTTGTCAAGAATCTTAAGGCAAAAACAAAGATTATAAGTATCGGTATTCCTCAGACCATAGAGAAAGGCAAACTGTCTATCCCGGCTTCAGAATCAGTGTTGTCAACAGACTTCAATCCGGATCTGTTCCCGACTGCAGATCTATCACTCGAGGAAAGTCGCGCATATCTGCGCCATGAGGCTCTAAGATTATCTGAAATCCATCCTAAAGGATTTGTTGTTGTTAAATATAAAGGGCATCCGCTTGGTCTCGTAAAAAACATTGGCTCAAGAGCAAATAATCTCTATCCCTCAAACTGGAAAATAAGGATGCAGCTTCAATAATTATTAATTGAAATCTCATCACGAAAAAAAATATGGCAAAACCTAAGCAAGAAACATTCCCGATTATAGGCATGATGTGTGCGGTATGCGCAAACACTGTGGAAAGCACTATCAGGGACACTGCAGGTGTAATTGCCGCCTCAGTCAATTTCGCCACATCTTCTGCCATAATAAACTGGAATCCGGAACTAACCAATCCTCGGCAAATAGCAGAGAAGGTTAAAACAGCCGGATATGAAATGATAATCACCGAGTCAGAGAAAAAAGCCATTGAGGAACAAGAAAAAATTGAAACGGAAGCATACCGCGAGATGAAAATTAAAACCATCGTCGCGTGGCTAATCACTATTCCGCTTGCCACTCTTTGTATGATTCATATCCACTTCCCGGCAGAGGCATGGTGTTATATGATCTTGACTCTCATCGTCATGATCTGGTGTGGAGGAGGCTTTTTCAGACGTGGATGCCGGGCCTTGTTTACAGGTCATCCGAACATGGATTCTCTTGTGGCTGTATCTACCACCGTAAGTTTCCTGTTCAGTCTTTTCAACACAATATGGCCGGAGATTCTGACAAGCAGAGATATTAGTGCGGATCTATATTATGAGGGAGCCGCCATGATTATCACTTTCGTACTCACCGGAAAATTGATGGAAATGAAGAGCCGGAAGTCAACAGGACTCGCGCTCAAAGCCCTGATACAACTGCAACCTTCTGAAGCCCGAATATTTGATACACACAACAATATTATTACTGTGCCTGTATCTGATATAAAGCCGGGAGATCGCGTAATTATACGCCAGGGAGAGAAGATCCCCGTAGACGGAATTATAACTGAGGGAATAGGTTCTGTCGATGAAAGTATGCTCACAGGTGAACCGTTAGGAACTGAAGTTGGCACCGGAAACGAAGTATCTGCCGGCACGATCCTACAAAACGGTCAACTCGTGATAGAAGCGACAAAAGTAGGATCAGACACCGAGCTGTCACGTATAATACAAGCGGTGAAAGATGCGCAGAATTCAAAAGCACCTGTACAAAAATCCGTTGATAAAATTGCCTCGATTTTCGTTCCGGCTGTAATGGCAACATCTGTTTTGACATTTGTCATATGGATGCTGTCAGGTGGAGCTGAAAATCTACCTGTCGCCATAGTTTGTGCGGTATCTGTATTGGTAATAGCCTGTCCATGCGCTCTGGGACTTGCCACTCCTATGGCTGTAATGGTCGGAATCGGCAGAGGGGCGAAATCCGGAATATTAATAAAGGATGCATCTTCCATGGAGTCTTTGGCAAGCATCAACACTCTTCTTATAGACAAGACAGGCACTGTCACACAAGGGAGACCCGTTATGAAAGATATTATCTGGAACACAGAAACGAGCCCCAAAGATAAAAACGCTGTGTTGAGATTGCTTCTCGGAGCGGAAAACAAGAGTATTCATCCTTTGGCAGGAGCCATATGCACAGGATTAAAAAAACTTGGCGCAAGTCCTGTTGAGCCGGAGTCTTATACATATATCCCCGGGGAGGGCATTGTCTGTAAATATGACAGTGACACATACAGCATAGGTGCATTTAAATCATCTTCATCAGACCCTTCTGAAAAAACGGGAACCAGCACAGAATTCAGCAGCACAGTTACCCGTTGGATTACAGATGGATCTGGAGTTGTAACGATGTGTAAAAACGATATTCCCCTTTTGGCAATTAGCGTTGAGGATGAAATCAAGCCCGATGCCAGAAAGAGTGTCACGGCACTTGAACACGCAGGAATAAACGTGATATTACTATCAGGAGACAGATTTTCCACAGCCAAGAATGTGGCTGAAAAAGTCGGCATCAAACATATTGAGGCAGAAGCGCGCCCTGCAGACAAACAGAATACAGTTGAACGGCTTAAACAGGAGGGCAAAAAAGTAGCGATGGCAGGCGACGGCATAAACGACTCTCAGGCTCTTGCAGCCGCAGATGTATCAATCGCCATGGGCACCGGATCCGATATCGCAATAGAAGTGGCAGAGCTGACAATAGTAGGAGGGAAACTAAATTCCATTATCAAAGCCGTATCTCTTTCCCGCAAAACACTCCGTATAATACATGAAAACTTATTCTGGGCGTTTATATACAATACAATTGGAATTCCGCTGGCAGCAGGAGCCTTTTATTCCTTTGGAATACTCTTGTCTCCTATGTATGCCTCCGCGGCAATGGCGGCTTCTTCACTATGTGTTGTACTAAACTCCCTTAGGCTTAACAAAACTAATTTGAAAATCTAACAAAATGTTATAACAAAAAATATTTAAAATCCTGTTATATGAAATTCAAAACAAACGCACGATGCGCGGGTTGCAAATCGGCAATCATGAGCGCTGTTCAAAATAAATTTCCGGATATGGAATGGTCCATGGATATTGATGACATTGACAAAGTACTCGAATGTCATGGTATTCCAGACAATGAGGAATGGGCAGCACAGATAATAAAAACAATTGAAGAAACCGGATTTAAAGGCAGTTGGATTCGTCAATGAAGGAAGACTGGCAGCAACGAACAGTTACACTTATAGGCCAGGAAGCTGTCACGCGGCTTAAGAACGCACATGTCCTTGTTGCCGGTGTTGGCGGAGTGGGGGGTTATGCAGTAGAGACGCTTGTCCGCTGCGGTGTCGGGAATCTGACAATCATTGATGCTGACAATGTTAGCGAAAGCAATATTAACAGGCAACTCGTAGCACTTCATTCCACAATAGGAATGTCTAAGGTGAATATTCTTGCTGACAGATGCAGGGATATAAATCCGGATATTTCCATAAATGCAGTGCAGGAATTTATCACTGTTGACAACACTTCGAAAATGATTGGTAGCAATGTGGATTTCGTAGTGGATGCAATTGATACAATCGCACCTAAAATAAGTATCATAAAGTACTGTCTGAGAAGCAAGATTCCAATTATTTCCTCAATGGGAGCAGGGGGGCGTATCGATCCTGCAAAAATTGGTTATTTCGACATAAGTGAAACTCGCGAAGACGGTCTTGCAAGAGTTGTGCGCCAACGTCTGAAAAAAGATGGTATCCGATCCGGTTTAAAAGTTGTGGCAAGCCTGGAAGTTCCAAAACATTCCGCTGTCATTGAACTTGACGAACAGAATAAACGCAGTTCATTGGGAACTACTTTTACTATCCCGTCAATGTTCGGGATATATCTTGGCAATTATGTGATTCGTAAGTTGATAAACATATGATAGAATTACAAAACATAAACAAATCGTATGGAAACCTTAAGGTGCTTTCCGACATAAACCTCAAAATCGGGGAGAATGAGATAATCACAATTCTCGGACCAAGTGGTGCAGGAAAGACGACACTCCTTCAGATCGCGGGTACACTGGATACCCCGGACTCAGGACATGTGATATATGACGGAGAGGATATCGTCGGATTCAAAGATGCCAGATTATCCCGATATCGCAACCGGAATATTGGATTCATTTTCCAATTTCATCAACTATTACAGGAATTCAGTGCCTGTGAGAACGTTGCGCTCCCCGCCATGATTGCAGGCATGTCTAAATCTAAAGCGATGCAAAAAGCCGCAGAACTTCTTGACATTGTAGGACTTTCGGAACGCAAGTCACATAAACCCACGGAAATGTCCGGAGGAGAACGGCAACGCACAGCCATAGCTCGGGCATTGATCAATAATCCCAAAGTAGTGTTTGCAGATGAACCGACAGGAAGTCTTGATTCTCACAACCGTGATGAAATCTACTCACTTATATCCAAGCTTAAAAGTATGCTCGGAATAACATTCGTAATTGTAACGCACGATCTTACTATTACAGAGTTTGCTGACCGCATAATCCATATGGAAGACGGCAAAATTACAGACAACACTCCTGTTGAGCAGGAAATAATCATCAATACCGATACAGACTGCCAAGAAACTGTTTAAAAGACTGTCTAAGCAGTTTTTATAAGAAACATATATCGTTTAATTTTTACTACATAAATATTATTTATTAACTTTGAGTATTCAATAACAAGAAAAAAGATATTATTAATATGGAAAATAAAGAAAACCAGCTTCAGATCCAACTGCGTCCTGAAATGGCAGATGGCAAATATACAAATCTTGCAATGATCGGTCACGGACCCAATGAGTTTCTTATCGATTTTATCTTCGCAGCTCCCGGTATGCCCCAGGCTCCTGTTGTCAGCAGAGTTGTAATGACTCCGGAGAATGCTAAACAACTACTGTTTGCTCTCTCAGACAACATCAAGAAATATGAAACTCAATTCGGTGAGATTGTGCCGAGAAACATGAAACCCGGAATCGCAAACAACTAAGGGTCAGCATAATAAGTTTTAAAGAAATAAATCCGTTATGGAGCATTCCTTATTGCTATATAATTCTCTCTCCAGAACCAAACAATTGTTCAAGTCCGAAGTTCCGGGGCGTGTAGGCATGTATGTCTGCGGACCTACTGTTTACGGTGACGCCCATCTCGGACATGCACGCCCGGCTATCACCTTCGACATCCTTTACCGGTATCTTATGCACCTTGGTTACAAGGTTAGATATGTCCGCAACATTACAGATGTAGGGCACCTTGAGCATGATGCGGATTCCGGAGAAGACAAAATTGCAAAAAAGGCCCGTCTTGAGCAGCTTGAACCGATGGAAGTGGTGCAGTTCTACCTTAACCGTTACCATCATGATATGGAAGCTCTGAATGTGCTTCCGCCAAGCATCGAGCCACATGCATCCGGACATATAATCGAGCAGATCGAATACATAAAACAAATTCTTGATGCAGGGTATGCATACGAAAGCGAAGGCTCTGTATACTTCAATGTTGAAAAATACAACACGGACCATAAATACGGCATCCTTTCCGGGCGCAACATAGAAGACATGCTCAACAAAACAAGAGAGCTGGACGGACAGGATGAGAAACGTAATCCTTTGGACTTTGCACTGTGGAAAAAGGCATCTCCTGAACACATCATGCACTGGCCCTCGCCATGGAGCGAAGGATTCCCCGGATGGCATCTGGAATGCTCTACAATGGGCCGGAAATATTTGGGTGAGACATTCGATATTCACGGAGGCGGACTTGACCTCATGTTCCCCCACCATGAATGCGAGATAGCTCAAAGCGTGGCGGCACAGGGGCATCCCGCTGTCAAATATTGGATCCACAACAATATGATCACAATTGAAGGGAAGAAGATGGGTAAATCTTACAACAACTTCATTACTCTTGAACAATTCTTCAATGGTGACCACCCGCTTCTTACACAAGCATATTCACCAATGGTAATTCGCTTCTTCATCCTTCAGGCTCATTACAGAAGCACTGTGGATTTCTCCAATGACGCGTTGCAGGCCGCTGAGAAAGCGCTACAAAAGATGCTTGATATATACAAACGGCTTAACTCTCTGGAACCGGCCACAGAAACTCCTGCGGAATTGCCGGATTTCCTTGGAAGATGCTACGAAGCAATGGATGATGACCTGAACACACCAATAGTAATTGCCCATCTATTCGAGGCAGGAAAGGTAGTAAACTCTGCTGCCGACGGGAAAATGAAGTTAAGCAAAGAGAATATCGATGATCTTAAGAAGCTGTTCAGAACCATGCTTACAGATTTACTCGGAATAAAGGCAGGAGATGTGTCACAGGAATCCGACATGAAACCTTTTGAAGGTGCAGTAGACCTCCTTCTTGAGATCAGATCCAATGCAAAACAACAAAAAGACTGGGCGACATCCGATCTCATTCGTGACAAACTTGCTGACCTCGGATTTAATGTAAAGGATACAAAATCAGGATTTGAGTGGTCTGTAAAATAGTTTCCGGCATAGACTTTTTACAGATACATCAAATATACTTGTTATAAATTCTTAATTAATTCATTATGGTTACATTCAGTCAAGCCATCAAAAGTTTCTATGGCAATTATGCAAACTTCAAAGGTAGAGCAAGTCTAAGCCAATACTGGTGGGTTGCTCTTTACAGTTTTGTAGCAGTATGCATCCTTTACATTCCTGCGATGCTTTGCAGTAATGGAGGACAGGGAGGATTCGGATTCTGGTTCTTTATGATTCTTATGTATTTATTTGCACTCATAAATCTCATCCCAACCATTGCCTTGACAGTAAGACGCCTTCATGACACTAACCGTGGTGGCGGCTGGTATTTTATCTCACTTATACCTTTGATCGGTGGAATTTGGATGCTTGTACTGATGCTCCAACCTTCAAATAGAGGAGAAAACCGTTTTGGCGCACAGCCGGAATGACAACTGCTGACACACTGAATTGTAAATCACAGCAATAATGGTTTGTGAAGGAACCTCAGCGAACCTACCCTAAATAAAAAACCGATGACATTGCAGTCACCGGTTTTTTTATTTTCCATCATTTCCTGTCTTTCTCTATTAACTCAAGTAATGCCGGAAGCGCCTCCTCAGTAGAGATATTTTTCTTTATCAATTCCTTTCCCTTGTATATACTTACCTTACCGGGACCGGCTCCCACATATCCGTAATCTGCCCCTGCCATCTCGCCGGGGCCATTTACAATACAACCCATCACTCCTATTTTCAACCCTTTCAAATGACCGGTAGCCTCTTTAACTTTCCTTAATGTATCCGGAAGGTCAAAAAGCGTACGCCCGCAACTCGGACACGATATGTATTCTGTTTTATATACTCTTAAAGCGGACGCCTGCAGTATATCCAGCTCCAGTCTCGCAAGATCGTTATCGGAAATGTTATTATTTTCAATAAAAATTCCAGAGCCATAACCATTCATAAGCAAAGCCCCAAAGTCAGCTCCACTTTTTATTCTCAATACGTCGATGGTATCATCTTTGTATTTGATATTAAGGACTATCGGATTTCTTTTACCTTTTTCTTGAAACCGATCTATCCATGAAGCCATTTCCCCCACAGGGTTAATATGCTTTGAGGACAGAAGGACAACACATGATGAATCTATATCAAAATTATCTGTTGAAGCATCCACCCTTACAAATTTCACACCATCATCTGTTTTGTCATTCCTATAACTGTATATGCGCTCTTTTACTCCGGAAATCTTGTCTGAGAAATCTCGTGTTTTAGGGATATAATCTTTCGCGGGCTCTTTTATGGCAGAATGACAAACTCTTGCCGAAATGTAGTCTCTCAACATTGCAGCAACCGGGATTTCGTTCTCCGGAGGCTCACTTAATGAAACTCTGATAGTATCACCTATCCCCTCGGCCAACAGAGCACCTATACCTACCGCACTCTTGATCCGGCCGTCTTCCGCATCTCCAGCCTCAGTAACACCTAAATGCAACGGATAAGCTATTCTCTCTTTGTCTAAACGTTCTACAAGAAGCTTGACCGTGTTTACCATCATAACGGTTTGCGAAGACTTAATCGATATTACCACATCATTAAAATCCATTTTGCGGCATATAGAAACAAATTCCATAACGGACTCAACCATTCCCTCTGCCGTGTCTCCGTAACGGCTCATTATACGGTCTGACAATGAACCATGGTTCACTCCCAATCTGATTGCGACTCCGTTTTTCTTACACAAAGCAACGAATGGCGCAAAAGCATCCTCTATTTTTTTTATCTCTTCCGCATACTCTTCGTCAGTGTAGCTAAGTTTGCGGAAAGTGCGGGCGGCATCTACAAAATTACCAGGATTAATTCTCACTTTGTCTGCAAACTCCGCAGCCTTGAACGCAGCCTTTGGATTAAAATGGACATCTGCTGAAATCGGGACAAAACAACCCTCCCTTCTTAATGTTTCTTTTATCGACTGTAATGAAGATGCTTCCCGCTCTCCCTGTGTAGTCAGTCTCACAAGCTCCCCTCCTTTGGCGGCTATAGCCTTGATCTGTCTCACACTTCCTTCAACATCATTTGTAGACGTATTGGTCATAGACTGAAGAAGAATCGGATTATCTCCTCCTATTTTACATTTGCCGACTTTTACAGCATAAGTCGGTCTTCTTTTGTAATTATATAACATTAGGCGTTCTTAAAAAAAGATAAGTAAGAGAGTTTCTAAATAAGTGTCATTAATATAACAGACGTAAAACCCACAGCATATCCGGCGAGAACCTGCCACATGGTGTGTCTTCCCTGCCATATTCTGGCAGAACCGAGCAATCCGGCAGCCAAAATAGAAACGAGCAACAGGGTATATGTATCGGGACGATGATATTCCATAGACAATATTCTTATTACCAATGCGACCAACCCTGCTATTCCGGCAGCGTGGGCACTGATCTTCCATTTGAAATTAATCAGCATATTCACCAGTCCGGCTACAGCCCCTGCAGCCAGAAACATGTTTAGCCACATTGGAGCCCCTTTATACCACATAAACGCTGCGGTCCCTCCCATACATATTACAGTTATAAGATATGGGATAAATCTCTCTTTTCGACCGTTGAGTCCTATGTCATTAACAATTCCAAGCCTTTTCATTATAATAATGAGAAGCATGGGAATTGCCACAGTAAAACCAAAAGCGATAAGTGAGAAAACCCATTTAGATGACTGCGGCATAAAACTCAATATCGAATAATTGAATGCTATCAGCAAACCATACAATGGCATAAGCAACGGCACAAGCACCCACGACAGAAAAGTACATATGCCATCAATAAATTTATTGAACCAAGTCTCCGGCTGTCCGTCATCTTCTAAGAACTGTGAATTGTCATCCTCACGCTCGCGCACGGCATGTGTCTCGGGATATGACTCCTTTATCACAATCTCCTCAACCTGTGTCAAAACATTTGTCTCCTCGGATATTTCACGAGGTTTCTGCTCCAGCCAATCTTCAGCATCATCGTCGTCGTCAAGATTAGATTTTGGATAATATGATGTTTTATCTAATTTCATAACTATTTCATTTGTTTACGAATACAGTCTACAAATTTTTGTGGCACAGGAGTCTCAAAATTCATATCCTTCCGGGTGATGGGATGAGCGAACCTTAGCGTTCGGGCATGCAATGCCAGACGATGTATCGGACTTTTGGTGGCTCCATACTTCCTGTCTCCGGCAATGGGATGGCCAAGTTCCTTGGCGTGCACTCTGATCTGGTTTTTCCGTCCGGTATCAAGTGAGAATTGCGCCAAAGTATAGCCGTTACCTTTTCCCAATGTTTCATAATGTGTAACGGCAAGTTTTCCCTCATCTGGATTCTCGGTAGAATAAACCACAAACTGTGAATTTTCCATCAACCTGCTTTTCACATATCCTTTATCATTCTCCAGATAACCTTCAAGAACCGCTACATACAACCTTTCAAGAATCATGTTATTCCAGTTATGACGGAGAACATCCTGCGCCTCTTCCGATTTCACGAACATCATCAGCCCGGAAGTGTCGCGATCCAGCCTATGAACAATATAAAGCCTGTTGGCCGGATTAACAATCTTTATATAGTTGCGGATAATATCATAAGCATTTTCCTCCTTTTTATGGCTTTGTGTTGCCACTGAAAGCAACCCGTACCCTTTATTGATGACTATTACATCTTCATCCTCATATACAATTTTTATACGGGGATGCTGGAATACCGGAAACGGACGCGACTGGTTGAACTCAACAACCTCTCCGGGTGCCACTGGCGTATCAAAACCGGTTGAAACGGCTCCGTTGACCTTAAAATGACCATACTTCATCCACTTTTTGATATCCCCGCGTTTTGCATCAGGACGCACCTGCTGAATAAACTCCATCAGAGGTACAGCCTCTTCTTCTCTATTTACAAAAGAATATATTCTGTCGGGTCTATATTCATTCTTACTTCTATCGTAGTTCCGATTCATATCATTATAACAAATTCACTGCAAATTTAGCATTTATATCTGAGAAGTTAAGGCAAGAAAATAATCATTTAAACTTAATTACCGATATATAAGTATGACATCTAGATTATTTAGTGTATTGATTAGTCAACGCATCTTTTAGTTTTTACTATTTAACAAATTATAATGGCAAAGGCAACTGAAAACAACAGGAATTTAAAAGAAGAAACCGAATATAATTTTGAGATTATTATATCCGGTTTCTTTTTTATTTTTTGCAGTTCTTATTGAGTCTTGATAGCTACAATGAATGGTGTTCCAACTTCTCCACTGTGGACATATATCATGACTGATGTATTGGTTTGAGGTAAATCTTTAAAACTCATTGTCACTGTTCCCTCTCCACGACTAACTAAAACAGATAGAAATGAATTATTAAACTCGTTGAATTCCTTGTTGTAATATTCACTGGCAGGTTGAACAGTTTCTCCATTTATACTAACGGAACAAGATACAATATGCTCTTTTTTGTTTTTACATTTGAATATTACCGTGCCATCTCCTTTGACATTCAGGTTCACATCTTTCTTATTAATTTTCGCTACTATGTCAGATGAATTATTTGATTCTATTTCCCATTTTAATGGGCTTTGAAGGTCACCAAGTTGATTACATCCTGCAAAAACAAAAACTAAGATTAGTGTCAAAACCAACTGTGTGAATCCTCTAAATCTATTTATTATATTCATTATTGATCTTTATTTAAGGATTTACTATTAAGTCTTTACGATCGTATGATAAATCATTTCCATCGAGAATCGGTTTCTCACTGGCAAAATACCATGCATCATATCCGACACCCCACCCCCAATTCATATGAAACTTACAGATTTCTGATCCCTGTGGATCTAAATCCAAATCCTCTACTCTATATACAGAGTCAGGATAATAATCTCTATCAAGATAATACAACTTATAGGTTGAGCCTGAATGAGAATAGTAAACGCCGTCTATCACCCATGCGTGTCCACTGCTAAAAATATTCTTTCGACCACTTGCAAATACAGGACATCGATTCCTTCCTATCTGGTCAATCAATGTAGCTGAACTATGTTTAATTTGTCTAACATTATATCCATACCTCTCAAACGCCTTCTTTGCATCGGATATATTTGCAGTGTGTCCACTTCCACAAATCTCATTACTTAAGGAAGCCAAGAAATCTGTTAATTCGGGCGTTATCCAACCATAAGGCATATCTGACCAATTAATTGTTGACGGGTACTCAAAAAATCTCATTATTTGACCCACCGCAACAGGAACACAACCAAGATGATCCTTTCCTGTCGTATTGTAATCTCCGTCCTGATTCCATTTTGTTTTCAACAAAGGGCCAACATTATAAGTGCGGTCATGTCTCTCAATTACAAGATAGGCTGTGTTCTCCCATCTGTAATCGGTTCCCTCCCAGGCATCCTGATCATAGAAATAGCTTTCGTATATGTAATTATATTCCTCCTCGGATATTGCCTCAGGCCTTGACCTGAGGCTGACAATATTGCATACCTCCTTGTCACTCGTATCATAGCTGAAATACCAGCTGTCAAGAGCCTCCCAGTACTCGTCATCGTCCATCGCCCTTGTTTTCTGAATGTCGGCATAAGGATTGGCTGTCTTAAGATACGATATCCATTCGCTTCTGTATTTATCACATTCCTCTCCCCCTTTCTCTTTAAGGGAATCAATATTTGCCAACAATTCAGCTATGATTACATCTTCTCCGGTTTCCGGTTTATTTATTTGATAGTTGCCGTGCTCTGCCTCCCCTAATATTGGTGGCATCAGAGTAGTGGCCGACACCATTATATAGCCGTCATCAAAATTCACGGCATAGATTGCCGGAAGGGAATCCTTACCAAATATGGGAACAATATTTTTTACCCGTCTCTCTTCTTCTCGTGTTTTCATATGTTTTGCATAAAACATCTCTGCCACAGTTACAGCATCAGCCACTGTGAGGTTCCGAGATTGAAGGACAATACCCCTGTCATCATTTACTGCAATGTCCTGTGGCTTGCTTTCATCCGGGATTGTCTGTTCCAATTCATCAGAACAGGATGCCATTACCAACAGAGCAATGGACATCAGCTCTAACTGTTTTTCCATATAATTTAGATTTTAGCTTAACGATGACCAAATATACTATAAATGAATACAATTAACAAATTTTATAATATTTTAAATTTAAATATATAAATTCTCCATTGGAATCTTCAGATTAATTTCTTTACGCTACATAAGACAGGTAATATATGTAGTCGCAATTTTCTTTATGGTCTATATACAGCTAAAACCTATTTGATGACTGGTGTGATTTATCCGATCCCGGAGGAGCCAGTTACCTATACGACAGTCGAGACATTTTGTACGGTCGCAATATTCCTTCCTTAGTTGAAGAAGCGCCTGACTTCTAAAAGCATTATGGCAGTCAACTCCTTTGGATTTCCAATTAGCAATAAATCGGTTCTCCTCCGCAGGAAGACCGGACCATAAATCCAGAGCGTATTCAGCAGCATCCGGATCTCCCTGTGCTTGTGCCATGGAATAAATCATGGGAGCTGCAAAATTAATCGCCAAAAGATATATGCTCCCCTTTCCAAGCACGGTCCCACCACAAACTCCTTCACAATCGAAGTCAAAATGGTTCAGCCAATACCCCTCAAGTCTCCAATCAAAAAGTTTCTCTATCTGTGATATATCTCCCTTTGTTTCCCACAATTTCGATTTAAGGTTAAAACCGCCATAAAGTGCGGACGCAAGCAATGCTATTCTCCTGTGAGGAAAATTCTGAGGACGCGTTCGCGCATATTTCCATAAGTCTCTTCGCATGGGCCGGAGATTGTATTTCCTTGCAAGAAAGAAATATTCTCTACATAATGTCTGGTAATACTCATCAAAAATGTGAATGGAAGTATCAAGCATTCCTGCCTGACCAAACAACAACGCCTCAATCTGAAGAAGATTGTCAGAATGTCGCATCAGGTAATTCAATGGGATGGAACGGGCAAGCATTTCAAAGGGTTCGGAATTCAAACCAAATCCCAAAGCCCTGGCAAAAGAGATAAATGTCGCTGTCTCCCAATCTCCATTCAACCGGTCAGTTATCTCCAATATTCTTCTCGATTTCTGTTGCATTCTTTCTACCGACAGCGTCTCAAACCAACTTTCCGAAACAAGTTCCGGTACGAATCTGAGCCACGGAGCACATTTGACATCTGCAATTTCCCTGCTTAATAACTCATATAGTGAAAAAAATTGTTCCGGAAAAGTCAACACCAATTGCGATATCACGGATCCGTCACTTCGGAACACTTTCCTGTCATCTATTGCCACCACATGCAGTATTACAGAATCATAAACGGAATCTTCATGATGATTATGCCGATACCAGTCTGATGCCTTGACATGGATCTCGACATTGCCGATCCACTCGACACCCCCTATTCTGACCCTCGCATTATAAAAATCAGGACCGGCATCAAGATTCAATATTCCCGGAGAAAGCACCTCGATGACCTCGCCACTTGAAAGACACATGTCCCTCTGAATCATTTTATGCTTCCATAAATACTGAAATAACCGTTCCATCTATGAGAAATTAATAACTGTGCGTGTAACTACTCAGCTATTCCTTATTGACACTATTCATTCATGATGGTATAGCCCC
>CAQFOZ010000005.1 GCA_948788915.1 uncultured Muribaculaceae bacterium
GTTTTGCGGTTGCAAAGTTATAACCTTTTTTGTTCTTGTGCAAACTTTTTTCAAACATTTTTTCAAATAAATTGTTCACACAATTCTATCTTCTTTTTATTCAACAAAATAAAAAACCTATATTTTTTGTTTCAGAATGTGAATATTTTTGGAAGGAAAACAATCGCGGCAATAATAACAGAAATAATAGCAGCTATCAGGACACCCCCGGCCGCAACATCCTTTGCTATTTTGATGAGAGGATCCTTATCCGGTGACACCTTATCGCACAGTTTCTCTATTGCCGTATTCATCGCCTCCCCGCAAATTACCATCGCAATACATAACAAAACGGCAATCCACTCTAAAGAAGATATATGAAAAACAAATCCGGCTGCCGTGACAAGCGCCACGGCCATCAGATGGACTTTTGCATTTCCCTCGTTTGAAAAAAGGTATTTTAAACCTTCGGTTGCAAAACCGAAGGATCTTATTCTGTCTTTCCAGAACTTAATCATAGAATTAAAACCTTAAGACACAGTTATACATCATGAATACTTCATGCTAAAACTCCATACTTGCATAAATTCCGATACTATTCCCGTTCGAGACTGGGGATACGGAAAGATTATGTTTCTTTGCGAACGGAGTGGTAAACAGGTATGCAAATCCTGCACCTATAGCGCCACCCGCCACAACATCCCAAATATGATGCCGTTTAGAGTACACTCTTCCCCAACCCACGAATGCAGCTACAGCATAAGCCGGGGCACCGAACTTCCAGCCGTATCTACGCTGCAAAAAAGCCGCGGAAGCAAAAGAGAAAGACGTATGCCCCGATGGGAATGCATGCATGTCCGAGCCATCGGGACGACGCTCGCGCACCAGACCCTTCAATAAAAATGTAGTGGCAACCGTAGCACCGGCCACCTCAAGTCCCTGAACAAGTCCCTTCCAGTCTTTTTGAATAAGAACTGCTGTAACTGCCGTAACCGGCAAAACAATCAGACCAATATCAGTAGCTGTGCGCACACCTTTCTGCAAACCGGACGGTGTGTACACATCTCCGGCCGCAGGTTCATAATATGTCTGCGCCTGCGCATTGACAATCGCAAAAAGCATGATCAATATCACGAATACACGCCACATTCTCATATTGCCAAATTTAGAAGTTGTTTGATTTAAGAAACATATCCCGGCACTACTCCAGATCCCATTCGAAAGAAAACTGATCCACCCACATCACAGAACCATTTCCACCCGTAAAATAATCACCATATTTAGAAGTAGCGCATGTAATCTGCAAATATGTAGGTTCTTTAGATGTCGACCTGTAATCTATAGGTATAACAAATTCTTTCCATCCTCCTGTATCTCCGGTAAACTGCACCTCACCATAACCAATAACATACGATGCATTTTTGTCAAACAGAATACGGTTCTTGGGATTTGTACGCACCTGATACGGTGCTGTCCAGTCAGTGAGGGCCACATATACTATGCACGTATCAGGTCTTCCTTTTAATGCCGCGAACTCCGACGAAGCATAATCAATATCTGTCCCCTTATATTTCAAGTAACCCTTCAACCTTGTCGGGCGAATATTCCATGGTCTCCCAAAATCAAGAATACCGTTTGTTCCGTCAACTTTTACGAAAGTACCTGTAAAAATAGATCCTGCCCCGAGTTTTCCAATCCCGGCTATTCCGACGAATTTCGTGTTGCACTCCGCCGACAGACCAGATCCGGTAGGGGTGTCTGTAGATGAGACCGTAAGATTCTGACCAAGCGTTGACGACCCGGTATTGCCTGTATCCCAGAACTTCTCTCCCCCTTCATTATAAGGGAAAATTATCTTTCCGATCTGACACCACTGTTCAAAATCACCGTCCGGGATATCCGCAGTCCCCTGCGTTTTCACAGTGATCTCATTACCCTTGTTTTCGCCAGATACAGTTCTGACAACATACTCAGTTAAAGGTTTCAAGTGCGGTATATAACAAGAAAATGCACCCTGAATCTGCGTTACATATTTTTGAGGGACAGCAGTCCACGTATCATCTGTAGACAGACGGTATTCAAACCCGTTCTGAACATCCGCCGGTCCGTTGCCATACACCCATACCACCTGTGACCAGGGGTTAGCCTCAGTGGTTGTCACTATGGCTTCAGTAATCTGCGCGTATATGGTCCATATCGTAGTTCTGCCATGCGCTGTAACCTCAACTCTTTTCGGATAAGAAAGATCGAGCGGTCCGGGCTTCAGATCCGGAGACATAGTCGTGATTCCTTCAGGGCCCAATTTAATCTTCTGCAATGTCAGATTAGAAAGATCTGTTCCCTCCGGCATACTAACCACCACACGATGAGCCACGTCATCCACAATACTTTCGCCAACCTCTCCTGCAACCTGAAAATAACAAGTGATAGTCTGATGGGCAATTATCTCCCAACTATAATCCTGCCAACGCGAAACATTAACATACACCGGAGTAGAAAAGTCATATTTTCCCTCTGCAAGATTCGGAGACGATGTCGCACCAGGTGTCACCTTATACTCTGTAAACCTTACATTCTCGATATCAGTCTGTTCATCGAGATAGACATCGACTTCAAACGCAATGGAATCAATATAAGCAGGCTTACTCTCTCCCTCTGCAGATATCGCTATAATTTTTTGAGGGATTCTGGGATAAGGTAAATCATTCTTTATACATGCCGACACTCCCGCGAGCGCCACACACAAGAGCAATATATTTCGGATTCGTGATATTATCATATGTGAATGGCTAATCCAAAATTGATATTAAAAATATTAAAACGGAAATTGGCCCCGGATGTGGTGCGGTTGCCTGTTATCTCTCCGTTCTCTTTCTGTGTCTCACTTTTAATGTGTAGTCCGAACACTCCCAATGAAATATTAAAGGCAGCATTTTTCATAATAAACACACTTAAGCCAGGAGAGAAATTAAGAGCAACCGTTGCCGTCGTGGTGTGGGTAGTACGCGGTTTGCCATCATACGGACGCGTAAAATCTGAATTTCCTGATGCGAAGGACAACTCAGCTTCATTGAAAACTCCGAATCTACCTCGTCGGGAGATACCTATATACTGACGGAAAAACAATGCCGCACTATAACTTTCATTCCGATAAGCAATATCATGAAGATTAAAATTCATATCTTCATCTATATCCACTTTAAAAGAATCTATATGAGCTTTACCTATAGTGTAGCCAAACCGCAGGCCACAAGATATGTTATTTTTTATGAAATATTCAACATAAGGTTTTATTGAGAAAATATGTCCACCAAGATCAATATCAGACAAGAGATCAAACATCTCCATATCATCGGTAGACAATTCGCCATAAGACACAGTAGCTCCAAGTCCCCAGTCTCCTTTCGGGACAAAAAGATAATTGAAAAGGCCCCTGTCATACCGGCCAAGGTTACGCGACCTCAATTTCATAGGTATAGTATCACCTTTCCATATAACCTTTTCGGAAGATGCAAATTTTGTCTCATCGTCAACTACCTTTGAGTTTCCCATCAACAGGGTAATGACATCTTTCTGTAATGAATCCGGAACAAATATATATTTCCCTCCTGCAGAAACATGTATGGAGTCCTGCTGCACGTCAACCATCCCATCCGAAGCTTCAGCGCCAAGGGACGCGACAGCCATCATCATTGACGCACAAACTATTCTGTAGATACTTTTCATATTATATATAGAATGCCACGCCAAACGTGATTGAGAACAAATTAATTCTAAAATTAGCAGATTGCGATTTCCGGCGCGACACATAAATCTGATCGTTTATAGTCTTGGTCTTTGCCATGTTAAAACCGAGCACTCCTACATTCACCTCTATTGCAGAATAATTGCTCAGAAACACAGCAAGCCCCGGAGCAAGTCCGACTCCTACCTGATAGTTACGCTCGTAGGCACCTGAGAGATCTTCTCCTCTTCCTGTAGTAATTTTGGACTGTCCGCCACCTAGTTTAAGTTGTAGCTCTGTAAAGACACCAAACCTCCTGCTCTGACCCAAAGAAAAGTAATTACGTAATATCGCAGTCACAGAATAATTATGAGCCAGCGAATACAGGTATTCTGTACCGTAATTAGTTTCCGGATCTAAAACAACATCAGCATGCTCCAGTTTTGTAAGGGATCTCGTGTATGAAAACTTGCCTCCGGCTCCCATGTCATTCTTAAAAATATAACAAAGCATTGGAGAGACCTTGAAACTATAAGTGTCTCCGGAAATGTTCTGCAATATCAAGAACTGATAATCATTCTGGGTGGTTTGCGAATAAGACACAGCTATACCGGTCACCCACTGCCCTTTCGGCACAAACGTTACACCTTTCAGCTCCATCTCATACTTATTGACAGGCTGTTCCTGCTGTAGCTTTGTAATCATGGCAGGGGTAACATGAAGCGTATCAACATGAAATGGTACCGCACCATGATTTGCCGATATATTCCCTAAAGAATCAACCGTTGCAACAGCTGCTGTTTTTCGGCTATTAACCATCGATCCCAGCACCGTAATCTTGTTGCGCAATGAATCGAGATGTTCCCCGATGTTATTGATATAACTGCTTATCGAGTCTGTTGACGTATCGCCTTTTGACTCCATTCCCTTCTTAGGTGACGAGACACTGTCGATAACAGCAGTTTGACTCTGCGCGGTAAAACCGCACAGAGTCAAACCCAATGTTATTGCCAGATATCTTAATCGTTTACTCATATATCAGTTCAAAATCATCAAGATACATCACAGAACTTGAACTTCCGGAAAAATAATCTCCGAACTTAGATGCAGAAACAACTATTACAAGATATTTTGCAGCCGTTGTCTTTGCCCGTTCATAGTACTCAATCGGCACTTCAACTGCTTCCAAAGAACCATCTCCCCCAAAAGGAGCTGTCCATGTCACCTGCCCATATGCAAGTACCTCCTGTGCATCCTTGTTAAAGAGACCTTTTTCCGGATCACTTGTGCGTATATCTATTGGTGAAGTGGTCAATGCCACATAAATTTGACCATGGTCTGTAGAACCTTTGAATCCGGAAGGCAGATATTTATCCATGCCGTCCTTCACTATATCTACTGTTCCGGGCCGGTAATTAGCCCAGACTTTCAATTTTGTCGGATGCGAGCCGTTATAGGATCTTCCGATAAGAAGATGCCCGTTAGTTCCATTCGTTTCAACATACTTACCTACAAAAACATTGCCAGCAGCAATTATACCCATTGCCTTATCAGAGCCAAGTCTTGCTGAATATTGCCCGCTATGAACCATATCCGTAGATTTATTAGTCAAGGTCTTATTGGCAGTCGCTGAACCTTCATTTCCCGATCCCCAGAAAGAAGCTTCTTTATCCCCTATATTCCATGGCAGCGTAACTGTCCTTTCACCAAGCATTGTAGATGCTTTGTAAGTACTCCAATCCTCAAAGCTGCCGTTTGGTATAGAGAACATACCTTCCGTCGTGAATGTCTGTATATCTTCTTTGTCATACCCTGCGGCATAGGCTGTATACTCATATGTCGTAGAAGGTTCGAGACCTGTAATATGGACTGTAAATGGCGACTTGACAGCATAAGAGACGGTCTCCGCCGGCACCTTCGTCCACTCGACGGTACCTTGCTTACGGTATTTGATACCATAACCCGAGGCATCTTCAGTCATGACATAACCTGTAAGAGTTGCCGATTTCGAAAGGATTGCCATAGGATCTGTTTCCGGATCAGGTGCCTGTGCTGTCTCTACAGGAGCCTTCACCTCAACAGCGACATCAGAGGTAGCAATACGGAGCACCTTGGTCTTATCCTTGGGCGTCGGATATTGATTGTCCAGCGCGATAATCTCCATCCGATACTCTGTATCTTTCTGTGGGAGATGGTCAAAGAAACTCTTTTTGAAAGTTATGCGCATCTCGTCCATCGTCTTACCTGTCACTGCATCGACAACCGGTCTTGGACCATCCCATGTTATACCGTGTGCCTCAAGTTCAGTCTTGTCTATATCCGCTTGAATCAGATTCAATTCTGCGGCAATGTGTCCAAGTTCCTGAAAATTCTGCCCTCCGCGAAGCTGAAGCTTGTATAAGCCGTCATATCCACGGATATACACTATCTTATCGGAAAATGCACCTTTCTGCCCCGCAGCCGTTCCCGGTATGCCGACAACCTGCTCGTCAATATTAAAGCCGATACCCTCAATAGTGGGGCGTCCAAACATTTCGACAACCTCCTCTATCAAAGGGATATCTTCTATGCGAATCTTTATCAAAGCACCGCCCAACGTATTCTCACCTGGCTCGGAAGTGATGTTCAACACATATTCATGTGCGCGCTGCACATTCGGTATCACACCCTCCTTCACCATATGCGTGCCGTCAGACTTGTCACCTTCCATCTTATATGAAAGATCTTTATCAGCATTAGGCATCATGAAATAACCCTTGGCGGAGGCAATATTTTCTTCGTTAAATTCAAGGCTGCCCCGCGAATGACTGAAAGTTACCTTAAGGTTATTCAGACCAAGATCCAAGGCATCAGGATTGACGGATACCACAACATTGGCAATCTTGCACACAAGCGGAAGAAGCTTGTTGTCACCGTCGGAAATAGTGAACTCCTCCTTTCCGCGATAGAATTTCTTGTCGAACGAAGCAGACACACTGTCTCCAGTCCAGGCCTCAGCCAGATAATTACCGGACTTGAGCGAAATAATATCCGGAATATTGTCTAAGCCCTTGAATTTACGGATAACTCCACGCGATGTCTCTATATAGATAACGCATTTTTCACGAAGCGACGGATCCTGTGTCAGCTCAGTGGAACGAGTTGTCAACTCGCTGCGTATTTCCGTCGATAGTCTCAATGTCCCCTCTCCGTCCGACAAAAACGGGACTTCCGAAACGCAAGAAGCCAACGGCAGACACAGAGTGGCAAAAATCAATTGCCTGTATAATGTTTTATTAAATATGTTCATCATCGTAAGGTTTTATTTGATGTGAAGCTGCAGTGTCTTTTCGGTAGTGCCGTTGGCATCTGTCACAATCAGTTTGAAATTATGTGTATGCCCTTGCCCGACCGCTTGAAGCATACCGAGGAGCATTGTAGAAATTTCAATATTAGCCTCTTTTTGTCCTTTGACATTTACCGGGAATCCGAAATTTGTCAATGGTGTGGCAAATTGATCAGGAGTTTCTGCAAGATTAAGCTCAGCACTCAAGCCGGCAGACTCAAGCTCATCAGGAGTCAGATCCGGGGAGTCAATCAAAACCATGAACTCGGAGAAACCTCCGTCAGCAGAACTTGTCACTTTCATTCCAACCGGCACACTGCCGTCTATCTCATTCACAGCGTCGATATCAATAGGAGCTACTCCGACAATCTCCGGAGCTCCTCCAGGCACGGGAGGATTAGGATCGTCCGGCTTTTCAGGATCCTCTTCCCTCGGCCTCTCGCTGTCATCAAGGATCTCATCATCCTCTATATCCACATTACGTTCCACATTGGTTACGGTCACACTTGTGTCCAAGCCTATCTCAGCGTTGGCATCTCCCTGGTTTTCACCTTCCTGTGTGTGGAGTTTGAATGTTATCTTATAGTGATTGCCTTTCTCAACCTCCTTTATCGCTTTTGTCGCGGACACCCTGAGACCCTCAACCATACCGTTGAATGTGGCTACAAGAGAAACACCTTTCACATAACGGAAATATCCGGAGATACCGTTTTCCTCCTCAAATTTCGTAAACTGGAGTCCCTTGACACTCTTATCATCTACGTCCGGTGCTACCTTTACCTCTACATATGAACTTTCCGACATCTGCTGTGTAAGGATAGGAGCAAAAGCTATCGAAACCTTTATGTTTTCCAGACGGCACACAATCTCTCCTATGTCATCCGTGATCTCTCCCGCACGTATATTGAAGACATCAGACTGTCCGGAATAATAAGGATTGTTCCATTCAGCATCAAGATTCTCGCCATACGTCGCGACAACCGAATAGGCTCCCTTTTCAAGAGTAACGACATCCGGCATATCACCGTACCGGTACGAAGAAGCGGGAGAAGAAGAACCGTCCTTTATAAAGGTGACCTTAAAATCGTCATATGGCACGTCCGCACGAGTAGAGCGTAAAGAAGACTGTCCAAGTTCACCGTCACGAAGGTCTACGTTCAGCGCGCTTTTTAAGATCTGCCCCTCTCCTTCTGCCGGCTCGGTAATGAACGGTGTATCTTTCTCACATGAGAAAAGCAATGTCGATAGAGACAGAGACAACAATATATTTTTAGCTTTCATGAATTATTTTCTTTTAGGATTTCGTTTAGGTTTACTTGTCTGTCCTGATGTCAATGCCGGAGGATCATATCCGAGAACAACATCGTCAATCACGAGTTCAGAACCCATTGCAAACGCCTTTGCCTGATTCGTGGATATCGAATAATCTCCTCTTGATGTTTTATATGTCAGCCCCTGATCCAAATCCTTACCGGTCGGGATTACAATTTTTGGAGTTGCTATTCGCGCTGCGGTAGACCTGAATCCTACTTCCAGTCTTGCTGCCTTGTCACCGAAATCATAAGTGTCAAGCACAATGTTACCTGTAGTAAATGTTGTCGCTTTGTTAAGCAACAATATTCCATTGGATATCTCTTTCCCGGAAGCATCATAAACATAAACATATGCTTCACCAACCTCATTGTCTATAGGTGTGTATTTATACTTAAAGGAAAGAGTCAAAGGACGTGATCCAAATTCAATACCATTTGCGCGGTGTTCTGTGCCGTCAAAAGAATAACTGCCAAGGAACAACTCTCCGCGACATTTCTCAAGTTCATTTTCACCGGGCACATTAGTACAATAATATGTTGTGCTGCCAAAGCTACCGGAATTCCCGGGTGTCACACCATTATGACTATATCCTACACTCCGGACAGCAACAGCACCATTGTCAAGAAATGTGGACGGCACTACAAACCAACTGTTCTTATTTGACGCTCCTGTATAACAAGTTTTCTGGTTCACACTCGCCCAGTTGTCTGGCTCAGTTATTTCAATACTTGAGACAATGCCTCTTGTATAAAAATCCTGAAAGTTACCACCTACTCTTATATCAAATTTAGGGACAGTTACACTTCCTTGCGTAAAAGAACCGTTCGCGACATCCCTCGTCGTTTCTGTAGTAAAAGTAGGTATTGCAGTGTGGGGATTGTTAATATTGGAGAGGGCATACTCCACATTGCTGTAGGTTGTAGCTGGACTGACATTGAACACATTTATTATTCCTGTCTGAAGGTTTTTCTGAATGCGGTTGGCGTTGACCTGACTGCCGTTGCTTATTATGACCAGATCGCGGGTAATAATTTCCAGATCGGCCGGATTCTCCGGGATAACCCTGACTTTCACTTTCTTGGCAAACGGATCTACCTCAACACTGAACTTAGGAAAAGCCACCTCCAGACGGGTGTTCGCCTTCGGATCCACACCTGATCCAAAATATGCCCAAAGCGGACTCGTCTGCATTTGCAGCTCCGGCGTCTTCAGCCTATACTTGTATTTATAAGGATAACGCTGATCTCCGGAATCCGCTATATTCTCTATCGCGAGGATTTCCGCCTCCTTACGGTTATTGGTAACCTGAAAAGTAACGCGGTCTCGGACATCAGGGCTGTTTGTAGAAAGAAAAACTTCACATTCAGTGCCCCGGTATGCCATATTGGCAACCGGTTCTATCTTTATTTCAACTGCCGACACAATAATGTTAAGCTCTAACGGTTCGCTGGCACGCGTAAGCGCATCTGTTGCCACCAGCGTTATCTTGTGTGTTCCGATAGGAAGTTTCTCAAGAAACCCTTTCAATCCGACAATACCCATCTTGTCCGGATTGCGAAAAAGACCTTTCACATCAAGCCCCGAAGCAGCAGCATTGGCCTGCTCCACAGCAGATGCGTTGACAAGCTGAATCTCATTGCCAAACGGAGGATTATAAGTGGACGAGGCATTAACAGAGAGTGTGACGGTATTAAGTCCGCCGAACGCATAGACCTCAAAACGGGGATTGCCTTCCGGTTTGTAGTTCTCAAAAGCGTTGATAGTCTCACCCGGAGTAAAATCCTTCGCGGATATCGTAGGCGCAGGAGCCTCAAACAATTCGTCACCAAGCGGCACTTCCACTGTTTCGGCAACAACCTCGTCGTCAAACTGAACGTCAAGCGTAAGATTTCCCATTGCAGAACTTCCGTTTACTCCTATCGTGACAATATAATGATGGCAGGCATCAGCCCTGAATCCGGCCGGCTGCAAAGTAACCTTTTTGCCGGAACCGTTGGTAAGCGTCAGGTTCAGCTCAATCTGTGTAGGAGCCACATATGCCGGACGATTCTCACCTTGCGCGAACACTATATAGTCGTGACCAGCGGAACGGACAGCCGCACTGTAAGCCGTAAAATTCTGTCTGAACTCATCTGTGTACCGGATGCTGACCATTGCATTTGCAAGCTTGGCGGTGAGATTCACCTGCTTGCTGTCACCGGCTGTCACTGACACATTCTCGGAAGCATGAAACCAGGGATGCTCGAACCCCTCTGTATCCCGGTCGCCATAATTGGTTTCAATTATATATTCCCCTATCGGGAAGGTTTTCTCTTTGTTGAAATTCTCAAGATAATCCCATTTTTTTGTATAGCTCCCATCAGTACGTGATAGCGTCACGTTGAATTCAGATGCCAGCGGGACTATCGGGGACTGAGTGTCGTCTGCCCGAGTGAATGCCGAAATCTTCCCGTCGGTCGAGAGAGAGAGTTTCAAGGCACCTCCTTCAGACGATCCGTGCCACGGATTATCATCACCGTCACAACCAACAAGAAAGCAAGCCAAAACAGCGGATACCACTGTTCCCAAAGCAATTTGTTTCATAATGTTATTAATAATTCGAAATAAAATCAGTACAAAATTAAAATAAAATTATAATACTATCCAATTTTAATGTAATTTTGTATATAAATACTCCAATTAAACCAAATTTTTACAATTAATTATTAAAATCATCCCTTTTACACCATATTTGTTTGTTAATAAGGGAAGACTCTTTTACAATTTAAAGAATTGATATGAAAGGTATTAAAAGATTAATTATCATTTTTATAGCTTTGGCTGTTTGCACCAATTTGACCAATGCCCAGAGTCTCAAAGACCTGTTGGGTAAAGTAGGCAATTCAAGTTCTGGAAGCACTGTGGGAAATGTCCTGCAGGGTCTATTTTCAAGTTCCAATATCAGTGTCGAGGATATGACCGGCGTATGGAAAGCAGAAGGGTCTGCCGTATGTTTCCAGGGAGAAGGATTCCTCAAACAGGCAGGTGGTGCCGCGGCATCCGCCACCCTAAAGAAAAAACTTGACCCGTATTACCAGAAATATGGTCTCACAGGAGCAACGCTTACAATCCATACCGATAGCAAATTTGAACTTAAAATCAAGAAAGTTACTCTTAAAGGAACTATAACGCAAAGTAGCGAAAAGGGAATTTTTTATTTTAATTTCGAAGTTTTCAATAAAGTTAATTTAGGAAAAGTAAAAACTTATGTGCAGAAGACATCCAGAACTATGGATGTTATGTTCGATGCCACAAAACTGATGCAGATTGTGTCAACCGTAGGCAAGGCCACAAATATCTCTGTCGCCAATACATTTGCAAATCTTCTGTCGCAATACAAAGGATTATGCGTCGGCTTCAGCACAAATCTTACTCAAACTATTACAAACAAGTAAAATTAGAAAGACTATATGTTTTCCGGAATAGTAGAAGAGGCTGCCAAGGTAGTGGCTATAAAGAGAGAAGGCACGAACCTTCATATTACAATGAGTTGTTCATTTGCCGATGAGCTGACCATAGACCAGAGTGTGGCACACAACGGTGTGTGCCTCACCGTTGTCGCACTTCCAGGAGACGGCACATATACCGTTACCGCAATCCAGGAGACTCTCGACCGCTCAAATCTCGGGGATCTCAAGATCGGAGATCTTGTAAACCTTGAACGCAGCATGAGAATGAACGGGCGTCTTGACGGACACATTGTGCAGGGACATGTAGACCAGAAAGCTGAATGTATCAGCCTGAAAGAGGAAGACGGCAGCTGGAGATACACTTTCCGCTACGAGACCACAAAGGAAATGATGCGGAAGGGATACATCACTGTCGACAAGGGATCCGTGACCGTGAACGGTGTAAGTCTCACAGTTTGTGAGCCTACGGATAACACATTTTCTGTAGCCATTATTCCTTACACCCACGACAATACAAATTTCTGCAACATAAAACCCGGCAGCAAAGTCAATATAGAGTTTGACATATTAGGCAAATACCTCGCGCGTCTTGCCTCCATATGATATCCGGGATTGATGTGTATAACAATAAAATATGAAAACTATGAAAAATTCGAGAAAAAAACTCGGCATATTACGCAACGATCCCTGGCTGGAACCGTTTGCTACGGCAATAGAAGGGCGGCACGAAGATACCGTCAGGAAACTTAGCGAGCTCACTGCCAACACCGGTGGCTCCCTTTCCAAATTTGCCAACGCATATAATTATTTCGGACTCCACCGCGAGTCAAACGGCGATTGGGTGTTCCGAGAATTGGCGCCAAATGCAAAAAGGATCTGGCTTATCGGCACATTTTCAGACTGGAAAGATGACGAACGTTACAGCCTGACCCCAATCGGCAACGGTGTATGGGAATGCAGGATTCCGGCAGAAATGATACATAACGGAGACTTGTACAAGATGCGTGTGGAATGGAACGGAGGCAGTGGCGAACGCATTCCGGCATATGCGACCCGTGTGGTTCAGGATCCTGTCACACATATATTTTCCGCCGAAGTCTATACACCGGAAAACCCTTATAAATTCAAGATAAAAAAATTCAGACCCGACACAAAACCTCTTCTGATATATGAATGTCACATTGGTATGGCGCAGCAGAAGGAAGATGTGGGCACATATGAGGAGTTCCGCACAAAGATTTTACCCCGCATAGCAGCCGACGGGTACAACGCTATCCAGATTATGGCCATACAGGAACATCCTTATTACGGTTCCTTTGGCTATCACGTAAGCAGTTTCTACGCAGCATCATCACGATTTGGCACCCCCGACGACTTGAAACGCCTTATAGACGACGCACACGAACACGGCATAGCCGTGATCATGGATATTGTGCATTCACATGCTGTCAAAAATGAGGTTGAGGGTCTCGGGCGACTTGACGGAAGCTATGATCTCTATTTCTACGGAGACAACCGTCGCGAACACCCGGCATGGGATTCCTTGTGTTTCGACTATGGTAAAAACTCGGTGCTACATTTCCTGTTGTCGAACTGCAAGTACTGGATGGAAGAATACAGATTTGACGGTTTCCGCTTCGACGGTGTCACATCAATGCTTTATTATGACCATGGACTGGGAAAAGCGTTCGGAAGCTATCAGGACTATTATGACGGAGGACAAGACACGAATGCAATCGTCTATCTTACCCTTGCAAATATCCTTATCCACGAGATAAATCCTAAAGCCATAACCATTGCGGAGGAGATGAGTGGCATGCCGGGTCTGGCTGCCAGATTCGACGATGGCGGTATCGGATTCGATTACCGTATGGCAATGGGCATACCGGACTACTGGATAAAGATGATCAAGGAACGCAAGGACGAAGACTGGCATCCGACTTCCATATTCTGGGAGCTGACAAACCGTCGTTCCGATGAAAAGACTATCTCATACTGCGAAAGCCACGACCAGGCTCTTGTTGGCGACAAGACCATTATATTCCGTCTTATAGACAAAGAGATGTACTGGCACATGCAGGTTAACGACAGCAACTTCACTGTGGAACGCGGCATGGCGCTGCACAAAATGATTCGCCTTGTGACTCTTGCCACAATCAATGGAGGCTATCTGAACTTTATGGGCAACGAGTTCGGCCATCCGGAATGGATAGACTTTCCGAGAGAAGGGAACGGCTGGAGCCATAAGTATGCCCGTCGCCAATGGGATCTTGTAGACAGGGACAATCTGAAATACAAGTATCTCAATTGTTTCGACAACGAGATGATTGAGTTGGTGTCAAAGCATTATAACTTTCAGGCCACACCTGTAGAGAAACTCTGGGAGAAAGACGACGATCAGGTGCTTGCATTCAGACGTGGAGACCTTATCTTCGTTTTCAACTGGAATCCTGTCAGATCATTCAGTGATTACGGTTTTCTTGCACCTGCAGGAGAATATGAGGTAGTTCTTGACAGCGATGCCGCAGAATTCGGCGGATATCAGAACATAGATGATTCCGTAAACCATTTCACCACACCGGATCCCTTATATACACCTGCAGGGAAAGGTTGGCTGAAACTATATCTCCCGGCCCGAACCGCACAGGTGCTTCGCATGGTCAAGGCTTCCCCGAAGCCCCGCGTAGCAAAAACTTCAGCAAAAAGGGTAACTGAGAAAAAAGCAATTTCAAGGAAATCAGCAGAAAATAAATAAAGTAAATGTCAAAAATAATAATTGCTATAGACGGATTCTCCTCTTCGGGAAAATCCACAATGGCGAGATCTCTGGCAAAACGCATAGGATATGTCTACGTAGACTCAGGCGCGATGTATCGCGCGGTGACACTTTATGCGTTGAACAATGGTATTGCCTCCGTTGAAAACGGAGTTGATGCCGGTGCGCTCGTCAGAGTTCTTCCGAATATCGAAATTTCATTCCTGCCTGCAGGAGAGGATGGCGTGCAGCACACATTGCTCAACGGAGTTGATGTGGAACGCGAGATCAGGGACATGAGGGTAAGTTCTCTTGTAAGCCCGGTTGCCGCCATTCCCGAAGTCAGGAAACACCTTACAAGGCTACAGCAGGAATACGGCAGACAGAAAGGGATAGTCATGGACGGGCGTGATATCGGCACCACAGTCTTTCCCGATGCCGAGATGAAAGTATTTGTAAACGCCTCCCCCGAGGTACGCGCCCGTCGCCGGGTTCTTGAACTGGAACAGAAAGGTAGCCGCGTGGACTATGAAGATGTACTGAAAAACATCCGGGAACGCGACCATATCGACACAACCCGCAAAGAATCGCCACTATGCAGGGCTGCTGACGCATATCTGCTTGACAATGACAAAATGACAATACCGGAGCAGATGGATTGGCTGGTGAATCTTTATCAGAAAATTGCAGGAAGTGAAAATTGAGATAGACAGCAATTCAGGATTCTGCTTCGGGGTGGTAAACGCCATAGAGAAAGCCGAGATGGAACTGGAGCATTCCGGAAAGCTCTACTGCCTCGGAGACATAGTGCACAATGCATCGGAGGTTGAACGTCTCCGCAAAAAGGGACTTGAAACCATCACACACAAAGATCTGGAGAATCTTACCGATGCCCGTGTGCTTCTACGCGCCCACGGTGAACCCCCTGCAACCTACCGCACGGCAGAAAAAAAACATATAACTGTCGTGGATGCCACTTGTCCGGTAGTGCTTCAGCTTCAACGTCGCATCAAGCAGGCCTACGATTCCCACAGGGAAATGGTGCAACTCGGTCGTATTGAAAAAATGCCTCTGATACTTATTTATGGTAAAGACGGACATGCGGAAGTAAACGGGCTTGTGGGACAGACCGACGGAGAGGCTGTCGTCATCCAGTCGGCCGACGATCTGGACGCGATAGACCTTTCACGCGACATTCTGCTTTATTCACAGACAACCAAGTCTCTCGAAGGTTTCCGTAATCTTGTGGAAGAGATCAAGAGACGTAAAACTTCCGGCAAGTTTGAATATTTCGATACCATATGCCGCCAGGTAGCGAGCAGGCTCACAAAACTTAAGGAATTTGCCCGCTCCCACGATGCCGTCATATTCGTGAGCGGGGCCAAAAGCTCCAATGGCAAGGTGCTGTTCGACGAATGCCACAAGATAAACCCTAACTCATATCTCGTAAGAGATCTTGACGATCTCGATTTTGAGGTACTTAAAGACAAACAATCAATCGGCATATGCGGAGCCACAAGCACTCCGCGATGGCTGATGACTGATATTGCAGAGAAAATAGCTGATGAATTTCGGAACTGACGAATACTATATGCGCAAGGCTCTCGACGAGGCAATGCTTGCTTTCGACGAGGGAGAAATCCCTATCGGAGCCGTGATAACTGTGAACAACAGAATTATAGCCCGTGCACACAACCGCACAGAAGCACTCAACGATGTGACCGCACACGCAGAGATGCAGGCCATTACATCCGCTGCGGAAAATTTAGGAGGCAAATATCTGCCGGACTGCACCCTGTATGTAACAGTGGAGCCGTGCCCGATGTGCTCGGGTGCACTTGGCTGGAGCCATATCGGCCGCATCGTTTACGGTGCTCCTGACCCTAAACGGGGATTCCTTACGTGTTATCCCGATGCCGGATCCGTATTCCATCCCAAAACAAAAATAGAGGGAGGTGTGCTTGAAGAGGAATGCAGGGAACTCATGCAGCAGTTTTTCAAAAAACTAAGATAACAAAGATAAAATGAAGATAAAAGTTAAACTGTGGATTGAGGCTATGCGTCTCCGGACACTTCCGGTGTCCATATCCGGTGTACTTGCCGGTGGATCGGTAGCGATAGCCAACCATGGATTCAAGCCGTTACCGTTTTTCATCTGCATGGTGTTCGCAGTAATGGCGCAGATTGCGTCAAACTTCGCCAATGAGTATTTCGATTTTAAGAACGGTCTTGACAAACAGGGAAGAGAAGGATTCCGGAGAGGAGTTACAGAGGGAGACATCTCTCCAAAGGCTATGCGGAACGCCACATTTGGCATTCTCGCGGCGGCTTCTCTTGTAGGCTGTTCACTGATCTGTTATGCGGGATGGATACTTCTGCCGGTAGGAATAATAATCGCAATAGGCGCACTCGCATATTCAGCCGGTCCATATCCCCTTTCACACCATGGTCTTGGAGACATAGCCGTATTCCTGTTTTATGGTCTGATACCTGTATTTTTCACAGCCTATGTCCAGATTCCCGATTATCATATCTGGCCACTTGCTGTCATCTTGGGAAGTATGACCGGGTTAATGGGTATAAATGTCCTTATCGTGAACAATTACAGGGATTATTTTGACGATTCAGAAGCCGGCAAAAGAACCACTGCTGTGATATTCGGCAGAAACACACTTTCATGGATATATCTTGTAAACGGATTCATAGCCGCACTGCTAATGATAATCGCTACAATATCTTTTGCAAATATATTTTGGCAGATCGGGGCTTTAGTCTATGTCAACATGCACTATATTACATGGATGCGGCTGCGCATGTCGGAGGGAAAGGAACTTAATGCAGTGCTTGGGAAGACAGCCAGACTTATGTTTTTAATCTCAGTGTGGATACTGTTGTTATATTGTTTTAACACATAAATGAGTGTTCAGATCTGAATACTTACTTATGATCATTTATTTTTGCTACTTATATATTTACTAACTACTTATAAAACATCATGAAACGAATCAGTTTTTTGACATTTATGCTTCTCGGCGCGCTGTCATTTACAGCGGGGGCCAGAAACATAACAAAAGATTCCAAAGACTACGTTGTCTCGGCATACGTATGGCCATCATGCCATGACGACTCACTCGGACACAAATATCTGTGGCCCGACGGTGAGGGTGAATGGGAAGTTATTAAAAAAGGTTATCCCCGATTCGAGGGACACCAGCAACCCAAACAGCCTCTCTGGGGATATGAGCTTGACAATGACCCCAAAGTTGTGGAACGCTGGATTGACATAGCCACTAAACATGGTGTCAACAATTTTGTATATGACTGGTACTGGTTCATGAACGGGCCATATCTTGAGGGAGCTCTTAATGACGGCTTCCTTAAGGCTGCCAATAATGAGAAGATGTCATTCTACATTATGTGGGCAAACCATTTCGTAAAGAAAAACTACTGGAACTGGTATAAATATGGCGGAGACGAATCCATTCTTTTCAATCCTGTGCTGGATGAAAAGAATTATAAGATTGTGGTTGACCGTGTCATAAACCAGTATTTCACCAAACCGAACTATCTGCAGATAGACGGTAAACCGATATTCGGAATTTTCAGCATAGAAAACTTCCTGCTCGGTTTTGACAACAATCTTGACAAAGCTGCCGAGGCGCTCAGATATTTTGAGAAGAAAGCACGCGAAGCAGGCTTCAAGGGAGTACATTTTCAGGAAATGCCCGGTAAAGGGAAACCTCTTACGGAAGAAGAGGTTGCCGAAATGAAAAAAATTCACAAGAAGCTTGGGATCAACAGTGTGGCATTCTACAACATGGGCAAGCCGGAATGCGACTATATGGCGTATGGAGCAAACAGTATTGACATACGCGACCAATGGGACAAAGATCTTGACATACCTGTGTTCCCGACTGTTTCAATAGGTTGGGACGACACTCCCCGTTTCCCTAAAAAAGGAGCCAAGGATGTAGTACGCTACCATAACACTCCCCAGTCTTTTGCGGGGTTCCTCCAGGCTGCCAAAGAATATGCCGACTCTCATCCGGACCAGCCTAAAATGATAATGATCAATGCCTGGAACGAATGGGTTGAGGGCAGTTATCTTTTGCCGGACAGACTGAACGGATTCGGTTATCTTGAAGCCGTCCGCGATGTAATGAACGGAAAATACGAAAAATAATACCGACACAAGGCATTCACGGCAGGCGGCCATATCACTGGCCGCCTGCCTGTTGTTAATGGGGATATCAGCATCTTGCCGGTGACCATGCAAGAAGCCTTGCACTGCGACATGAGATTTGGTTAATTGGATTCTTCTCGCTAAATTTGTAATATTATGGCAGAACAAAGATTCAGAAAGAAAACCAACATAGAACCCATCCAGCAGGATTCAACCGGCAAACTCCCTCCTCGTGACACGGAACTGGAGGAGGTGGTGCTCGGTGCGCTTATGCTCGAGAAAGATGCATACATGAATGTGTGCGACATCCTTACTCCTGATTCGTTTTACGATCCTAAGAATGCAAAAATCTATGATGCCATAAGCACGCTTGGTTTTAATCAGCGTCCCATCGATATGATGACAGTCACCGAACAATTGCGCAAGAACGGTGAACTGGAGAATATCGGAGGCGCCGTGCATATAGCCGAACTGACAGGGCGCGTCTATTCTGCCGCCAACATAGAGTTCCATGCCAAAATCATAGCCCAGAAACATCTTGCCCGCCGTCTTATTGCTTTCGCCTCAAACATTGAAAGAGATGCCTTTGACGAAAGCAACGATGTCGATGACCTCCTGCAGGCCGCTGAAGGCAAGCTGTTTGAGATTTCTCAGACTCACCTCAAGAGAGAGGTGACACAGATAGATCCGGTGCTTAATCTCGCCATAGAACAGATACAGACAGCCGCCAACGTTGAGTCCGGACTATCCGGACTGCAGACCGGATATACGGGGCTCGACAAAATGACCTCCGGCTGGCAGAATTCCGACCTTATTATCATAGCGGCACGTCCGGCCATGGGTAAGACGGCTTTCGTTCTGTCAATGGCCAAGAACATGGCTGTCGACTACAACACCCCTATCGCGATCTTCACTCTTGAAATGGCCAATGTGCAGCTGGTGAAACGTCTAATAAGTAATGTCGCTGATCTTGAGGGTGAAAAGATAAAAAGCGGTAAACTTACCGAAGAGGAATGGGACCGTCTTAACGAAAGGCTGCGCAGTGTATACAGCGCCCCCCTCTATCTTGACGAGACTCCGGGACTGTCAATAACCGAACTCCGTACCAAAGCGCGTCGTCTTGTAAGGGAACATGGCGTGAAACTGATTATGATCGACTACCTCCAGCTGATGACCGCCTCTGGCATGAAACTCGGAAGCCGTGAACAGGAAGTTTCGACAATCTCCCGGTCACTGAAAGCCCTCGCAAAAGAGCTGAATATCCCTATCATTGCTCTTTCGCAGCTCAACCGTAGTACCGAAACCCGCGAAGACAAGCGTCCTATCCTGTCTGACCTCCGTGAGTCGGGAGCGATCGAGCAGGATGCCGACATGGTTTGCTTTATTCATCGCCCCGAATATTATACCAAAAGTACTGAGGATGGGGAAGGCAACAGCATAAAAGGTCTGGCAGAGCTTATCATCGCCAAACACCGAAGCGGTGCTGTAGGCGATGTGAAACTTCGCTTCGTATCGAAGTTCGCACGATTTGACAATTGGGATGAGGGTTACCAGATGATGCAGGAAACATTCGAAGAAGTAGGCCAGGTTCATAAATTGGAATCCAAGATGAATTCAGAAAGCCACGGATCAGGATTCAGTTTTCCCGGCTCTGACGCATTCGGCTCATCCATGCCCGACATAATGCCCGGACCTGGAGAATCTCCCGTACCGTTCTGACACCGCAACATCTAACCTGACTCTCCCCGCACCCTGTCTTAGGAGTGGAGGTTGTCCTCAACCTCCAAAAAACACTCTCCACCCAATCACCTGACCCGACTCTCCCCACACCCTGTCTTAGGAGGGGAGGTTGTCCCCAACCTCCAAAAAATAATCAAAGTGTTGTCGCAAGCACGTGTTCAAGATCAGTGGTTGTCACTTTTACCATCAGCGACCCCTCGCGTGCGACAGATATATTCCCCGTTTCCTCGCTCACAATCACGCAGACGGCATCAGTCACCTGGCTCATGCCCAATGCCGCACGATGACGCAACCCCAGGTTCTTCGGTATGTTCATATCATGGCTCACCGGCAGGATGCAGCCGACCGATTTTATGCGGTGATCCGCAATTATCATCGCCCCGTCATGAAGCGGAGAATTCTTGAAAAATATATTCTCTATCAGACGCATGTTTACATCCGCGTCGATTATATCACCCGTCTTCTCATAATCAGTCAACGGTACTTTACGCTGAAACACAATCAGGGCACCCGTCTTGGACTTGGACATAGACATACAGGCATACACCACATTCATGATACGGGCGTGATCACTCTCCTTGTCGCCCTCGTGTCTGAAAAGTTTGCGGAACAACGACCAGCGTCCCCGGCTACCGATATCGATAAGAAAACGCTTTATCTGATCCTGGAAAAGTATTACAAGAACTATAAGTCCTATCGACATGAACTTGTCAAGAATCGTGCCGGTAAGACGCATGTCGAAGACTTCAAATGCCACCACCCATACGCCGATAAATGCCAGCACTCCGTAAAATAGCGACAAGGTGCCGCTGTTCTTCATCAGGCGGTATAGATAGAAGAGCATCAGCGCCACCAGAAAAATGTCGATTATGTCCTTGATTCCAAATGGTACCATTGTATTAATTCTATGACCAATCAGATGGTCTTATAAATCTCAAAAAGCTTAACTGCCTCTCGGGCCGCCTTCACGTCGTGAACACGGAGCAAATCGGCACCGTTCATCAACGCAATTGTGTTCAGCACGGTTGTGCCGTTCCCCGCCTCGTCGGGTGTAGTATTCAGAGGCTTCCATATCATCGTCTTGCGTGACAGACCTGCCAGCACAGGAGTATCCTCGATATGAAACATATTCAGATCGGCAAGAAGACGGTAATTCTGGCGCACATCCTTTGCGAAGCCGAAACCCGGATCTATGATTATATTCGCCACACCTCTGAGACGCAGTTCGGCAGTCCGTTTCGCCAATACGGCAAGCACTTCTGCCGACACATCCTCATATTGTGTTAGAGAAGTCATGTTGTCCGGAGTTCCGCGCATATGCATCAGCACATATGCCACACCGCTTTCCGCAACAACATCCCAGATATGATTGTCCAGCTCTCCCCCGCCGACATCATTAATGATATCCACACTCCAGTCGGCAACACACCTTCGTGCCACATCCGCCCTGAACGTATCAACCGACACAACGGCATCCTCCCATTCCCGGCGAATGATCTTCAGTCCGTCCACAAGCCGGCGATACTCCTCCTCGGAAGAGACGCTCCCGGCTCCGGGACGAGTAGAATAGCCACCGATATCAATAATATCCGCGCCTTCTTCGCGCAACTGCCTGACACGACGGCATATCGCCTCATCAGTCTCCACACGGCTACCCGCGTAGAAACTGTCAGGCGTGACATTGATTATCCCCATCACCTTGGGGACATCAAACGTCATCAACTCTCCTCTGATATTCAGCGAACGCATAATGCAAGTAGTTTATCATATAGCCTGTCATCCAAAGACGCCACCTATATATGCACAAATTTACAAAAAACATATCGCATATCCATTACTCCTTGAAAAATTTCTAATAACTATTTCGCCAACACACCACATCTACCCTGTTTCTGGAGGGGAGGTTGTCCCCAACCTCCGGAAAAACGCTCCTTACCTAACCATTTAACCCGACTCTGCATCAACCCTGTTTTAGGAGGGGAGGTTGTCCCCAACCTCCAAAAATCCATATTTTTACGCACTCAGATTAAAATGATCTGAAATGAACCATATTTTGTCAAATCTGAATTTGTCTGTTACGACATTTTTTTTTACTTTTGCACAAAATTCAATTCTTGGATTATTCACAATATTGCCATTAAAAGAATCGGATTCCTCATAAGCCGTTTCCCCCGAACGCGATTCAAGCGCACCAATTAGGATTGTAGCCTCAACCAAGAAAAATGTTCGCAAATACAATTCATCTTACATCACAGATTTAAAAATAGTTATCTTATACCAATAGCGAACACTCGTCAAATCTACAAACCAAATACACACATTGTGTACGCACAAAATAATCTCATCAGAGATTTTCGCAAATTTATCTCAGCACTAATATGGGAAATAAAAGATATAACATCGCGGTAGCCGGCACAGGATATGTCGGACTCAGCATAGCAACCCTTCTGGCACAACACAACCATGTCACAGCCGTGGATGTGATTCCCGAAAAAGTTGAACTGATCAACAACCGCAAATCTCCGATCCAGGACGATTACATAGAGAAATATCTTGCGGAAAAACCGCTTGACCTGACAGCCACCCTTGATGGTGCATCCGCATATAAAGATGCCGATTTCGTGGTGATAGCCGCCCCCACCAACTACGATCCGGTAAAGAATTACTTCGACACACATTGCATCGAAGATGTAATAGATCTTGTGCTCAGTGTCAATCCGGGCGCTGTAATGGTAATCAAATCCACCATACCTGTAGGCTACTGCCGTAGCCTCTACCTCAAATATGCCTCCCGCCTCATCACTCATAACTCTGACTTAAAACCTGAATTCAATCTCCTCTTTTTCCCTGAATTTCTGCGTGAAAGCAAAGCGCTATACGACAACCTTTATCCCTCCCGTATCATAGCCGGCATACCCAAGCTCATCGACAGATCGGAATTTGCCGAGGAAAATGCAGCGATACAGGCAGTAACAGATATTGACAGACTTGACGAATCGGCACGTATATTCGCCGGACTGTTACAGCAAGGAGCATTAAAAGAGAATATCCCCACACTATATATGGGGATAAAAGAAGCGGAAGCAGTCAAACTCTTTGCCAACACCTACCTCGCCTTGCGGGTCAGCTACTTCAACGAACTTGACACTTATGCGGAAGTCAAGGGACTGGACTCACAGTCCATCATCGAAGGGATAGGACTTGACCCGCGCATCGGCACCCATTACAACAACCCGTCGTTCGGCTACGGCGGCTACTGTCTGCCCAAAGACACGAAACAGCTTCTCGCCAATTACACAGACGTGCCACAGAACATGATGTCCGCGATTGTAGAAGCCAATCGCACACGCAAAGACTTTATAGCAGATCAGGTTCTACGCATGGCCGGATATTATGACTACACCTTAACAAACACATATGTGCGCACATCCGAACAGTCATGCGTTATAGGCGTTTACCGATTGACAATGAAATCAAACAGCGATAATTTCCGTCAGTCGTCTATCCAGGGTGTAATGAAACGCATCAAAGCAAAAGGAGCGGAAGTCATCATTTATGAACCAACACTTGAAGAAGGAACCACCTTCTTCGGCTCTCGCATTGTCAACGACCTCGAAAGATTCAAACAAGAATCTGACGCAATCATAGCCAACCGCTACGACGCATCCCTCGACGATGTGAAAGACAAAGTTTACACCAGAGACATCTTTAAACGCGACTGAACGGCAAGGAGACGCACACAATCTGACATCATATCAGATGAATATACCTACATTCTCTCATTTGGCGAAGCAAGACAGCATGACTTGCAACCACTTCGCAATGATGTTCCTGCTGATACTCCTCGACGGTGTATTTATGACACTTTTCGATAAAATCAAGACAGCCATACACCACCTCTCATATTAATTTAATTTTATAAAGTATAAACATCTCATTTTAAACTCAATTCACTAATTCAGCAGATAAATTAATGTAAAGTTTATAGATATATACTTAAGTAAGTATAAAAGATTAAAATACACTTACTTCCGTTTAAATTAAAATACTTACTTATAATAACAAATGATATAACCATCATAATATGAATTTAAATCAGTTTGTAAAAGATTTTGTTATAGAAAGGCAAACGAGCTTGTTCATCCGTGATATAGAAGCTAATAGAACCATTCTTTTAAATGAAATTAAAGGTAGTTCTGTATTGGTTATCGGTGGAGCAGGTTCTATTGGCTCATCATTTATTAAAGCTATTCTTAGATTTAACCCATCAAAATTGGTTGTAGTTGATTTGAATGAGAATGGTCTGGCTGAATTGACTAGAGACTTAAGATCTGACTCACAAATACGAGTTCCGGATGTATACCTGACATATACTTTGGATTTTGCAGACCCCATATTTGAAGACATATTCCGTGATCACAATGGCTTTGACATAGTAGCGAATTTCTCTGCCCATAAACATGTAAGGAGCGAAAAGGATAAATATAGTGTTGAAGCATTACTTAAAAATAATGTAATAAAGGCTAAAAAGCTCCTTGATCTGCTCTGTGAAATTCCGCCTAAGCATTTCTTCTGCGTATCTACTGACAAGGCCGCAAACCCTGTCAATGTGATGGGCGCGTCAAAGAGGGTGATGGAAGATTTGATCATGGCTTATAAACCGGATTTCAAGGTAACAACAGCACGATTTGCAAATGTAGCGTTTTCGAATGGCTCTCTGCCAGCAAGTTTCTTTGACCGTGTAATGAAAAATCAGCCATTGGTCGCCCCTAAGGATGTACGTCGCTTTTTCGTATCAATGGAGGAAAGCGGACAGATATGTATGCTTGCGTGCATTCTCGGCAACAATGGCGAAGTCTTTTTCCCGAAACTTGAAGAAGAGACTATGAAAACATTCTCAAGCATCTGTGATGATTTTATACGCGAAATGGGATACGAGAAACACGAATGTGCAAGTGATGAGGAAGCCAAGGCGTTTGCTACTACGCATTTACCTGGCAAAAAATATCCTGTAGTATATTTTAACAGCGACACTACTGGAGAAAAAGACTATGAGGAATTTGTTGTCGAAGGTGAAAAATCTGACCTTGACCGATTTATTTCACTCGGTGTGATCACAGAAAGTAAGCACAGATCCAAAATTGAGGTCGAGGCATTTATCACCCGTTTAGAGTCGTTGTTCTCTGATCGCAGTTTTACAAAAGCACAGGTTGTGAAATGTCTTCGAGATTTTCTCCCGAACTTTGAGCATGAAGAAAAGGGCAAGAATCTTGACCAAAAAATGTAAAAATCATGTATCAAGATATAGTAGAATTTATACGGAATCACTATAACGCCAAAGAAGGCGAAAAAGTGATGCTTCATGCGCCGACTTTTGCAGGCAACGAGAAGAAGTATCTTAATGAGTGTATTGATACTACCTTTGTTTCAAGTGTTGGTCAGTTTGTCGACAGATTTGAACGCGACATGGAGGCTTTTACCGGTGCCAAGCGGGCAGTAGTTTGTGTCAGTGGCACCAATGCACTTCATATGTCGATGCTTCTTACCGGTGTAAAGCAGGATGACGAAGTTCTGACCCAGGCACTTACATTCATAGCCACCTGCAATGCGATTTCATACATTGGCGCACATCCTGTATTTATTGATGTAGATCTCGATACAATGGGATTGTCACCGATTGCCTTAGAAAATTGGCTGAAACAGAATGCAGAGATTCGAAAAGATGGTCAGTGTTACAATGTTAAAACGGGGCGACGAATTAAAGCATGTGTACCGATGCACACTTTCGGACATCCTGTCAGACTGGAAGAAATATCCAATATTTGCCGTCAGTGGAACATCGAGCTCATTGAAGATGCGGCTGAGAGTATCGGCTCTCTCTACAAAGGCAAACATACAGGTACATTCGGCAAGGTTGGAGCCATCAGTTTCAATGGCAATAAGACAATAACAACAGGTGGCGGAGGCATGATGCTTTTTCAGGATGAAGAACTTGGTGCATTCGCCAAGCATATCACCACTCAGGCAAAAGTTCCACATCGTTGGGAATTTGTGCACGATCATATTGGCTACAACTACAGAATGCCCAATATAAATGCGGCATTAGGATGTGCCCAGCTTGAGCAAATAGACCGCTTTATAGAAAGTAAACGAGCCACAGCCCAAGCATATATCAACTATTTTGCAGGAGAACCCGATGGCATTAAATTCATGAAAGAGCCTGAAGGCACAAGGTCAAACTACTGGCTCAATGCAATATTATTGCCAAGCAAAGAAGAACAATTAAAGTTCTTGGAGTATACTAATGACAACGGAGTGATGACTCGTCCCATTTGGGAACTGATGAACCGTCTTGTGATGTTCAAGAATGCCCAAAACGATGGTTTAAAGAACTCCCGGTGGTTAGCAGACAGAATAGTAAACATTCCTTCAAGCGTAATTATCTTATGAAAGCTTTTGTTTTTCCAGGACAGGGATCTCAAAAATTAGGGATGGGTGCTGACTTTTATGCAAAATCGAAAGAAGCGCGTATTATCTTTGAGACAGCCAACGATATTTTAGGGATCCGTTTTTCTGACTTCCTGTTTACTGCAAGTGAAGATGACCTTATGGATACCCGTCATACCCAAATGGGAATTTTTATCTATGAGGTTGCAGTAGCTTCAAGCCAGAAAGATATTACTCCTGATTTCGTGGCAGGACATTCATTAGGAGAATATGCAGCATTGGTAACTTGTGGGGCGTTGGATTTTGAAGAAGGCATCCATTTCATCAAAAAGCGTGGAGAGGTGTTTTATGAAGCTTTTAAAAGGCACCCAAGCGCTATGGGAGCAATTATCGGTATTGACGAAGATATTGTAAAGTCTGTCTTAGATACAGTATCAAATGAAGATGGGGAGAACCTTTATATTGCCAATTACAACGGTCCTGGACAATTAGTTATAACAGGTGGGATAAAATCTATCAGAAAAGCCTGTAAGATTCTTAAAAATATGGGAGCAAGAAGAGCTCTCATGTTACCTCAAAAAGGAGTAGGCCATTCTCCTAATTCTGAAACGGAGGGCAAGATTCTCGCTGAATATTTAGCTACCCTAAATTGGCATGAACCTAAGATACCAATTTTCCAAGATGCAGATGGAATACCGCATACAGATATCTCTGAGATTCTCAGTAACCAAATTAAATTGATGACTCACCCCGTTCAATGGACCAATATCATTAATAATATGGTAAAGGCCGGTACCACAGAATTTTATGAATGTGGCACAGACGATACTCTACAGAAAATTGTAAAACGCATGTATCCTACTCTTAAAGTTTCTTCAATATGGGAGGAAGCACAAGCTTATAATAGAATAGAACCTTTTAAACAAATATAATATGGATTTAAACGAATTTATTACAGCATTTGCTGGCGAGTTCGAAGAAACAGATTCGTCAGTTTTTACTCCGCAAACAAAGTATAAGGATTTGGAAGAATGGGGTTCCCTCACAGCCCTCTCTATAATTACTATGGTAGATGCGGAAATAGGCAAGACCCTGACAGGTGCGGACCTTAGGGCTTGTGATACAATTGAACAGCTCTATATTCTTATTCAGAATAAGTAATGTACAATCCTTTTTCTTTAGAAGGCAAAACTATTCTTGTTACCGGGGCATCTTCCGGTATCGGGAAAGCCGTATCGGTAACATGCTCTAAAATGGGTGCAAGAATTATTGCCACAGGAAGGGATGAGGCCCGTTTGGAAGAAACCATGACATTATTTGAAGGCAACGGACATAAGTCCCTTGCCTTTGATTTGACATCCGAAATACCTGATGAATTGCTGACAGAAATCCCATCATTGAATGGGATAGTGCATTGTGCCGGAATTTCAGAGATAAAGATGTTGAGAGCCATAACGCCCAACTTGTTGGATAAGGTAATGTCCACAAACTTCAATGGACCTGTAAATCTAAATAACTTACTTATTCAGAGTAAAAAGGTAAACAAAGGAGGGAGCATTGTATTTGTTTCATCCATATCCGGGAGTGTTGCAACACAGATAGGAGAAGCGGCTTATGCCGCTTCCAAATCAGCAATAATTGGATATACAAAAGCTGCCGCTTTAGAACTCGCCTCCCGAAATATTAGGATAAATTGCATTCTTCCAGGAATCATAGAAACTCCTCTTTTACAGACTTGTATAAATACATTTTCTGAGGAAGAAGTTACAGCACTTAAAAAAAAGTATCCTTTACGAAGATTCGGACAGCCGGAGGAGGTAGCCCATGCAGTGATATTTTTGCTGTCCGAGGCATCGTCATTCATTACAGGCTCATCCATAATCATTGATGGCGGGTTCTCAATCTCATAAATAATTAATAATGAAATCTTATATTAAAGGACTATCTTATTATCTTCCTGAAACTGTTCTTGGAAACGGTGAATTGGCTTCGTTGTTTCCGGAGTGGTCTGTTGAAAAGATAGAAAAAAAGCTGGGAATAAAAGAACGGCATATAGCAGCATCTGATCAGACAGCAAGTGACCTTGCTTTCAATGCAGCAAAGAAACTCTTCGCAGAATATGACATAAATCCCGGCGATATTGATTTTCTAATTTTTTGCACTCAAAGTCCGGATTATATACTACCCACCACAGCCTGCATTCTTCAGGAACGGCTGGGACTAAAGACTGGTATTGGAGCTTATGACCTTAATTTAGGTTGTTCCGGATTCGTATATGGTCTTTTGAATGCTAAACTTCTTATAGAATCTGCGGTCGCCAACAATGTCCTATTGTTAACAGCGGAGACTTATACCAAATATATTCATCCAAAGGATAAAAGCAATCGTACCATTTTTGCCGATGGAGCGGCCGCCTGTCTTGTAGGCAAAGATGGATTTGCGGAAATTGGTAATTTTACAATGGGAACAGACGGCAAAGGTGCTGAAAATCTCATTGTAAGAAGCGGCGGAGCCCGCCATAAAGCCCCCATGGATGATTTGATAATCAATGAATTCGGCAATCCCATGTCCGGTGATTACATCTTTATGGATGGTCCGGAGATTCTAAATTATACCTTGGCCCGCATTCCAGAAATGGTAAGTGATGTTCTGAGGAAAAATGACATGACTATGGATGACATTGATCTTCATGTTTATCATCAGGCCAACGCATACATTGCAAAACTGCAAAGAAAGAAACTACGCATTCCAGAGGACAAGTACTATTGTTGCTTTGAACATTGTGGCAATACTGTCTCGTCAACAATTCCAATTGCATTAAAGGAGGCTATTAAGGATGGATCCATTATGCAAGGTAGTGTAGTGATGTCTGTAGCTCAAGGGCTTGGTTACTCCTGGGGCGGATTTATTCTCAAATTCTGATGCTTGAAGTTAAAAGATTTGTAAATGAATTAATGTCAAGCAATTGCTATATTGTTTGGGATAATTCAAGCAAAGAATGTATAGTTATTGATCCCGGAAGTAAAGACTCAATACGAGAAATCGACTTTATTGAATCTCAAGGTTTGGATTTAAAATATATAATAATTACACACGAGCATACAGATCATAATTGGGGATGTGTATCTTTAAAAAAAAGATTCCCTAACGCACAAATCGTTTGTCATAAGGAATGTTCTAATATGATTAATCATGAGTCGTCAACATACTTTAGATTATATTATGATGACCCCAATTATTCATATTCTATTGATAAAGTTGATAAAGTATTTGACTCGGAAGAATTTTGCTTTGATTTCACCAATCATACAATAAGATTATTATATACTCCAGGTCACAGCATGGGCTCTATTTGCATATTAATAGATAATCTGATGTTCTCTGGCGATACTATAATGCTATTTAAACCATATATCAACAAGAGAAATGGTTCCAAAAAATTATATAAGCAGACTATTAAGAAACTTATTGTTAAATATCGCGATAAAGACATTGTCATATTTCCCGGTCATGGAGATGCCTTTAATTTTGAACATTATATAAACAACAATGGAATTATTACAAGCCACTGATTGTACTCAGTTTGAAGACTACTACAAATTAAAATGTCAAGAAGATGCTATTTTATGGTCAGGATTTAGAAACGCCCCTGATAAAAATAAACTTTTAGACCACTACAAAAAAATAATTTCAAAAAAAAGTAACGTATTGATATTCTATCTTTTAGACAACAACAAAATAATTGGATATGCGCAAGGTACCATACTTGATCAAAACTCAGCAGAATATAGCGCGACTAATATTTTCAAAAAATTTCAAGGACAAGGCTATTTACAGGATCTATCTTCTTTATTCTTATCAAGAATGAAGGAGCTTGGGTTCTCAAAAATAACAGGTTGGGCCTCAGAGAAAAACAGGCCTGCTGAATTTAATTTAATATTTAATAAATTCATCAAAACCAACGAATTTGAAGAAAGAGAATTGCCCCTTTTGGGAGGTAAGCATCGATTCTATAAGTGGATAAAACAACTTTAAAATTAAAGGCTGGTCACTTGCAATGAAAATATGTATTATCACCGCTGCCCGTTCTGAATATGGTCTATTGCAGTGGCTTATAACTGATTTGGAGAATGATACGGATGTTGATCTTTCTTTAGTAGTTACAGGATCACATCTTTCCTTCGGACAAGGGCTGACTTATCGTCAAATTTTAGCTGATGGCCACCATATAACCAAGCAAGTGGAATATTTGCTTGATAGTAGCAGTGCCGTTGGTGTGGCCAAATCGGCAGGTCTATGTGGAATTTCATTTGCAGATGTCTTGTCGGATCTATCTCCCGATTTGTTGGTTATCCTCGGAGATCGGTATGAATTATTACCCATCTGCACATCGGCACTTATTCAGGGCATCCCTATAGCCCATATATCAGGAGGCGATGTAACAGAAGGCGCTATTGACAATCAGGTCAGGAATGCAGTGACAATGATGGCCTCTATACATTTTCCTGGGACAGAAGAATCTGCAAAAAACATAGAACGTATGCGAAGCTCTAATATGAACGTATACAACGTTGGAGAACCTGGCCTTGAAACCTTCGTGAGGACAAATCTTCTTAGCCGTAAAGAGCTTGGCGACTCATTAAAAATAGCCCCTGACAAAAAATGGATAATCTGCACACTTCATCCGGAAACCATGGAAACTACTGGATACAGTCTTGCCATGGCAAAAAACATGATAACAGCCGTTTCAAAAATAGACAACAGTGAAGTTATAATTACAGCGGCCAACGCAGATCTTGGCGGATCGGAAATGAATGAATACTTCAGGGAGGTTAGCGAAAGACGATCAAACTTCCATTTCATTCCATCTTTGGGACAGTTGTGTTATCTCTCCATAATGAATCAGGCTTATGCCCTCATAGGAAACACGTCAAGCGGCATTGTGGAAGCGCCATTTATTGGTGTGCCCGTAATTAACATAGGGGAACGCCAGAAAGGCCGACATCTTTGCCGAAACATTATACCAGCCAAGGGAGACAGTATAGAAAGTCTGATTGAAGCAGTCAAACAAATTCCCGACAGGAAATTTGAGCCTGACTATTATTATGGAGACGGGAACTGCTCCAGAAATATTATAAATCATCTTAAGAATTATCTACGATGCCGGACAAAATAATTGGGGGAGAAATGGAGTTTGATTACAATATTGAAACTCTACCCCCGGTCAATCAGCTGAACAAATACGGTTCATATCATGCTTCAGGAAGAGCGGCATTATATTCTATACTTCAATCGCTAAAGAATAGAGACATCAGAAGGGTTCTTCTCCCGGATTATTTATGCTCTACGATAGTTACAACAGTATCTACTGCGCAATTAAAATACGCTTTCTACAGACTGAATGAATCACTATTGCCCGACATAGAAGATGTTAAGACAAAAGTGGACGAAAACACCGCAATTCTAATAATTAATTATTTCGGGATGCAGAATCTTTCGGATTCATTGTCAGCAATAAAGAGGCTCTCATGTAATATACCGATAATAGTAGATGATGTTCAGGCACTTAAAAGTTATCTTAATTCCGAATCAACAGATATAGACTACTCCTTCACAAGTCTGAGGAAATGGTTACCGGTACCAGATGGAGGACTTGTCCGAAGCAAAAGAAATGATACAGAGACACCGGATGGAGTCAACAGTTTTTGGATAAAAAAACTCAATGGATTAGTCCTTAAGAGCTTAAGAGAAAATCTCAAAGGTATGGATGAAGTATATTTACACTTACTTGAAGAAGGTGAGAATAAGATAGATCAATCTCTTTCGGCACGCGGCTCAGAAGTGACGAATCTGGTTTTTGACAGAACTGATTTTGATATTGTATTCTCAAAACGTAAGTACAACGCTTCATTCATATTATCCGGTCTTAAAGATATAGGAATTAAACCGGTTATCTCACCTCGACACGATTCCGTACCTTTCTTTATTCCGATTATACTTGAAAATCGCGACACAATACGCAAAGAGCTATTCAAACACAATATATTCTGTCCGGTTCACTGGCCTCTTAACGGACTCAGACTTGAACGCGGAGCATTTATGGCAGAACATGAGTTATCCATAATCATCGATCAAAGATACAGTAAAGATGATATGAGACGGATTATATCCGTATTAGAACAAATAGCCTGATAACGATGATAACAGAACATTGGAATAATTTTATTGATAAATTTCCGGTAGAAAAGCGTGATATCTACTTTACAGAAGAATATCACTGTACCAATGCAAGCCGAGAAGAAACGCCAAAAGCATTTGTATATACAGAAGATGGGATGGTGATGGTTTTCCCATTTCTTTCCAGTGAGAATAAAACTGTAGAAGGGATTATAATTAAAGATTTTGAATCTGCATACGGTTACGGAGGTCCAATATATAATACGGATAATGAAGATTTTATAAAAAGAGCGTTATACGCATTCAAAGAAGAACTTACTGATGCCGGATATATTGCGGGATTTGTACGGTTTCATCCTCTAATGAATAATCATTGCCATTTTGATGTAATTGGAGATTTACTCTTTGACCGTAACACTATAGCCATCGACCTGACGAAGCCTATAGAAAATGTGTGGATGAATGAGATTCATACTAAAAACCGCAATGTGATAAAAAAAGGACAAAAAGAAGGTCTGGTATTTAAAGCCGATGACAACTACAAATCTCTTGCCAGATTCCGGGAATTGTATGAAAGCACAATGGATAAGCTAAATGCCGACAGTTTCTACTATTTCGACGACAAATATTTCCAAAATTTCAAACAACACTTTCCCAACAGTTTTATAGGAGAAGTATCGTTAGATGGAAAAGATATTGCGTCGGCTATATTTTTCTATGACGGTATTTACGGACATTATCATTTAGCCGGAAGCAATATAACACATTTAAAGTTGTCTCCAAATAATTTCCTGTTATGGGAAGCCGCCAAAGAACTGAAAAATAGAGGTGTTAAATATTTTCATCTCGGAGGAGGTATAAACTCTGATGAAACAAACTCATTGTTTCAATTCAAACGAAAATTTTCAAAATCGACACGTGATTTCTACATAGGAAAATTGGTTTTTGCACCTGAGACCTACTCTGCCATCTGTCAGAAATGGGAAGAACGAAATCCCGGGAAAGTCGAAAAATATGGTTGTAGATTATTAAAATACAGATATTAAGATGTCAGTATATATAATTGCCGAAGCTGGCGTGAACCATAACGGCAGTCTTGAGTTGGCTCTTCAATTGTGCGATGCGGCCAAAGAATCCGGAGTGAACGCGATTAAGTTTCAGACGTGGAAAACTGAAAAAATTGTTGGCAGACAAACAGCCACTGCGGATTATCAAGCACGTAATATCGGAGATGAAGAACAAAGCCAATTTGATATGCTTAAGGAACTTGAACTGTCACAGGCTGATTTCAAAATAATTCAAGATTACTGTAACAAAATAGGAATTGATTTTCTATCAACTCCGGATGAAGAGGACAGTCTGCGGTTTCTCGTGAACGAACTACATCTGCCTTTAATAAAAATTGGCAGTGGTGAAATTACAAACATTCACTATCTACGACAAATCGGAGCTTGTGGTTTGCCTGTGATCCTATCTACAGGAATGTCGACTTTAGCTCAGGTGGCTGCAGCTTATGATATCCTTATGGAGGCCGGGACACCTGAGATTACTCTTTTACACTGTACGACTAATTATCCCTGTCCGATGAAAGAAGTCAATCTAAGGGCCATGAAAACATTGAAAGAAGCTTTCAAGTGCCAAGTTGGCTACTCTGACCATACTCTCGGCATAGAAATACCTGTTGCAGCTGTGGCTATGGGGGCACAAGTGATTGAAAAACATTTCACACTTGACTCTAATATGCCCGGTCCTGATCATAAAGCTTCTCTGGAGCCATCTGAACTCAAAAAGATGGTGACGGAAATTAGAAATGTAGAAAAAGCTTTGGGCGACGGAATCAAGCGTCCTAATCACAGCGAAATTGAGATCGCAAAAGTTGTCCAGAAGTCCATTATAGCCAAAAGGCCAATTAAAAAAGGCGAAGTATTTACCGAAAACAACCTGACAATAAAACGTATCGGCAATGGTTTAAGTGCATCTGCATGGGATTATGTTATAGGGCTATGTGCAGATACTGACTATTGTGAAGATGAACCTATTAGAATTCAGACTCTATGAAACCATTGATAGTGATTCCGGCACGTGGCGGCAGTAAAGGAATTCCGCGTAAGAATATCAAGCATCTTGGTGGCCGCCCCTTGATTTACTATGCCATTGACGGAGCCCGGTCGGTAGCAGGTGATGCAGATATATGTGTAACTACAGACGATGCTGAGATAATTGATATGGTCAGGGCTTATGGTTTGGATGTGCCATTTGTGCGTCCTGATTATTTGGCGGCAGATAATATGGGAACTTACGAGGTTTTGCTTCACGCACTCGATTATTATGAAAAAATTGGACGGAAATATGACACAATAGTTCTGCTTCAGCCGACTTCTCCGTTTCGCCGCCCAGATGATATTCGTGGAGCGATGAATGAATACACCCCTGAGTTAGATATGGTTGTTACGGTGAAAGAGGCTGCGACAAATCCATACTACAACAGCTATGAAGAGGATAAAGAAGGCTACCTGACCATTTCCAAGGGCGATGGCAAATATGCCAGACGTCAGGATGTCCCCGAGGCATGGGAATACAATGGTGCTGTTTATGTGATCAATGCCAAATCCCTGAAAGCTAAAAATATGTCTGATTTCAGGCGTGTACGCAAATATGTAATGGATTCGCTTCATTCGCTCGATCTTGATACGCTTCTTGACTGGAAGATTGCTGAATTATTAATCTCAGAAGGTATGGTATGAAAAATCTCGAAAGATTTATAATTAATGACGACAAAATTATTTTGGATGCCTTGAAAGCTCTTAATTCCTTACATTCGGAGGCTATGACCCTCTTTGTTGTCAATAAAAACGAAGAGATGGTCGGAACAATTACAGACGGTGATATTCGACGGGCGTTGACATCAGGCATAAGTCTTGATTCATCGGTTTCTGTAGCCATGCACAGAAAGTTTTCATATGTCAACCGAAAGTCGGAGGTCTTAAAGCTTAAAAAACTGAGAGAAAAAAATATTATCCTCATCCCACTTCTTGATGCAGACAACAGAATCATTGACATAATTGATCTATCAAAACAAACGTCTAACCTTCCTGTTGACGCAGTGTTGATGGCGGGAGGAAAGGGTGAAAGACTTCGTCCGTTGACTCTGACAACCCCGAAACCACTCCTTAAGATTGGTTCAAAAGCAATTATTGACATCAATATTGATGCCCTCATAAATTTTGGAGTAAAACATATTTCAGTAACTGTCAACTATCTGAAAGATCAGTTGATTGAGCATTACAAGACACCCGTAGCCAACGGTGTCAAAGTTCAGTGCGTTGAGGAAGAGCAATTTTTTGGAACCATCGGCGCACTTAAACTTGTTAAAGAGTTTCATAACGATACAATATTGGTTATGAACTCAGATTTGCTGACCAATATTGACTATGAGGATTTTTATCTTCATTTTCAGGAGCATGATGCCATGATGTCTGCAGCCGCAATACCTTATACGGTTTCCATCCCTTATGGCATATTTGATCTAGATGGGCGAAACATCAAGGGTGTTTCAGAAAAGCCGATCTATAACCTCTATGCGAATGCTGGAATCTACTTGTTGAAAAAGCAAGCATTAGACTACATTCCTGAAAACAAAGTATTCAATGCAACAGATCTAATTGACACTCTCGCAGCCGCTGGACAGACTGTTATCCGTTATCCCCTCTCCGGCTTATGGATTGACATAGGTAGTCCAGAAGAATACCGCAAGGCACAAGAACTTATCAAGCATTTTGGATAATATATTGAAAATGAGCACAATACCCCCCCCTGTTAAGAAATATATAACCGGATCATCGCACACTATAGCAGATAATTTCCGTGAAAAGACTGAAATGACTTTGACCCACGGAGAATTAAAATGTTTGAGAGATTCCAACATGGAACTGCTGCGAATTGTCTGTATGGTAATGATTCTAAATCTACATACGTTCTTCCTTCCAAGCTCGAATGCATATTCATTATGGAGATTGGCCGATTTCTTTCGCGAAGCAACCTCTATCTCCGCAGTGCCTATTTTCGTAATTATCTCGGGATATTTTGGTATAAATTATTCCCACAAAAAACTCATAGCACTATTATTTAATGTATTATACTGGACCATATTGGGATATGCCGTGTGTGTAATATTGGGAGTGGCTGAGTTTTCATTGATTAATATTGTTAAACGGATATATTTAATGTTTCTGTCATATTGGTTTATCACTAGTTATATTGGTTTATTATTGTTAGCCCCGTTAGTGAATTCCTGGTTAGAACACACAAACAAGACTTCTATTTATAAATGGTTAATTATATTGTATGCTTTTGCATTCTTTTGTCAATTCGTAAATTATCCTGATTTTAGAGCGGGCGGGAGTATTATATCATTTATCTGGCTATATGTTCTCGGGCAAGCAATTAGAAATTATGATTGGTCTAATAAAATATTACATTATTTTCGATGGTACGGTTTAGCAGTAATTTGGTTATTCGTAACCATATTAATTGCACTGCAAGCATATTTAAGCTGGTCTTTTTTGAATCTTGATAAAGCTGCCCTTAATTCATTTATATTTGGATTCGCATATAATTCGCCTTTAATACTAATTCAAGCCATAGTAATGATATTGTTTTTTTCAAGGCTTAATATCAAAAGCAAGTATGTTAATTATGTAGGAGCATCTACTTTATCTGTGTATCTCCTCCACATGCATCCAGATATAAAAGACTTATATTATACATTTGGAAAGAATTTATATTCTGAATCCTTCTTAAACCATGGTATTGGCTTGTTGATCCTATTTACTGTATGTTTCGTTTTGTCTATATTATTTGATAAAATTCGTTTACGTATTTGGCGTGTGTTTAATGGGTAGAAATTCAAAACTTATATTAAAAAACAGTATTGTTCTGACAATTAGGCTTCTTATTGTCCTTTGCCTCAGTTTTTATACAACCCGTATAACACTTGAAGTAATAGGTGATAGTAACTATGGAATTTATAATATTGTTGGAGGTGTAATTGTTATCTTTTCGATTATAACAATGCCACTGTCATCAACCTTTCAACGTTTCTTTAACGTTGAATTCGAGAAAGGTAGACTTTCTCCTTCTGTAATATTTTCATCATCTTTTGTTTTAGTAATTGCTATTACAGGGATAATGATCATTTTATATGAAACCATAGGATCATATTTTATTAATTATATTATCAAAATACCTGCCGAAAGTCGTGGTCATGTAGGCATTGTTTATCAAATAGTTGTTTTAACAAACATATTCCTCTTTTTGCAATTGCCATATAGTTCTTTGCTCTATGCAAAAGAAGATTTTGGGTTTGGTGCTGTTTTAGAAATTTTGCTCGCATTATATCGTTTGGCACTTCTGTTCGTAATTCCAATATTCGCCATTGATATTCTGATTTCCTATGCTTTAATTTTAATGTCAGGATATTTGCTTATGTTTATCTGTTACATCGTATATTGCAATATCAAATATCCCGACTGCCGTGTTTCCGGTAATTTCTCAAAAAAACTGTGTAAAGAGATGACAGGCTTCTCTGGCTGGAATCTCATTGAGTCTGCTTCCGGCATAGCACAAACATATGGATCCAATATCATTATAAACTTATTTGGCGGAGTGCTGTATAATACAGCCTATGGAATAACCCGTCAATTTTCATCGGCTGTTATGCAGTTCTCTAGCAATACTTTGCGGGCGATAGTTCCACAAATAACTATTGCTCAAGAAAATGGAAACTTCTATTATAGAAATAAATTGGCACTCAGTTCTATAAAGGTTTCTTTTATTCTTCTTGGATTCATTTGTGTTATTTTTCAGATTAGTGGAAATTATATTTTAGAGCTTTGGCTTAACAATGTCCCTGATCATGTATTTCATTTCTTACAAGTATCATTAATTACATCGGTTTTTGCAAGTATATTGATACCTTTACGCAGTATTATAATTTCAAGCGGAGAAATTAAGTTTTATTTCATAGCGTATGGTATCATAGGCTTATCTTCAGTTGGGTTAATGTACCTGCTTCTATATTTTTCGGTGCCTATAGTTGGAGTTATGTACATATTGCTTGCAGACAACCTTCTGTATATAATCATTGCAGTTTTCGCAATTAAGCATAATTCAATATTTCCTTTACGTACTTTACTAAAAAATCTTTCAATAAGTACAGCTCTTTTATTGCCGACTGGTATATGTTACCATTTATTAACATTTATTCCTATCCAATCTTTAGCGAATTTATTTTTAGCGGTTTCTGTTTCAGGATTGCTCCTTTGCATCGGAATTTATTTTTTCTTGTTGGATGATTCTGAAAAGAAATTGATAAATAAACTTACATACAAATTATGCAAAATACTCCATCTGAAAAAATAATTTTAGACGTTGGTTTAGCGTTTACTCAACAACAGTTCGAAACTCTTTTCAGGGACACTAAGTATCATATTATTTATCTCGGGGATGACAATCATGCAGAGCGAGTGAGTGAATATAACACAAATAATAACGTGTCTTTTTTCCCTTATTCGAAATTATATTGCTATCCCACAGAAACGGATGCTCCCGAAAAAGAGGGCAAAGATATTATTTCGATTATAGATTCTATAATCAACAACAAGCTGACTTTTGAAATTCATGATCGTTGCTCTCATAGATTTCTATTCAATTATACCAACCGTACGGAAGTCAGTCTCATTTCCATGATTCTGAGTTTCTATAAATTCTTGTTGGAACAAAAACCTCAGAAATTCATTTTATACGAGTGTCCTCATCATATTCGTTCATGGGTAATGGGAAAATTATGTGAGTCTTTGGGCATTCCGGTTTATTATTGTCGGAATCATATCACCCACTGGCGAAATGTAATGCTCAAGGGTCTCTCAAGTGATGCAAAAATTCTTAACGGACAGGAATATAATGAAAACATCAAAGATTTTGAGAAGGAAATGTTTCTTAACATTGCAAAGCGATATTCTCACGGAATGGACGCAATAAAGCCTGAATTTCAAGAGGTAATGAAGGCAAACAAAACCAAGAAACTGTATTCCTTATACCGGGAAATACAGAAGAATTGGCGTTCCCCGGTAAAAATTGCTTACAAGCATTATACATATAAGTGCTATAATCGGTTTTGCCGGTCGACACCTCTCCCTGATAAATATATAGTGTTTTTCTTACACCTGCAACCCGAACGTACCACACTCCCAGAAGGATATGGTTTCAGTTCTCTTTACAAAGCAATCAGACTATTAAATGACGTGACTCCGGACGATGTTAAAATTGTGGTCAAGGAACATCCGGCAACATTTTATACACATTGCAACCCTTTTGGGCGCTGGCCGGGATTCTATGACGACATTGCATCAATTCCAAAAGTCCATTTCGTTCCTTTGGAAGAAGATCCTTATAAATTAATGCAAAATTCTCTTTGTGTATCCACAATTACCGGAACGGTTACAGGTGAGGCTTTAATTATGGGAAAACCTGTGATTAATTTCGGACTAAATGTAATCATGTCTGACACACTTCCCGTCGGACTCTATAACTTTCAGAATGTGAAAGGCCTCAAAAACTTTATCAATGCTTTACCATCCATGAGCAAAAAGCAAATTTCTGACAATTATATACAAATTATCAATGACGAAATATTAAACAGCGGAATCTCAGGTATAACCGATGAATCTCAATGGAACAATTCTTTTGAAGCTATTCATAACGCCAATCAAAATAGCCGCTTTAAATTAATATATTCAGCTATGTGCTAATAATATGGTACTGTATCTTTTGTTGCTTATACTGATTATTTGGGGAATCATTCAAAGTGATTATAAAAAGATATCGGAATTTAAGGGACTATATGTATTCATATTCTTCTTTGCAAGTACATTGACCGGAGCATTCATGCCTATTGGTGGAGATTGCAAGCAATATTTATACGAATTCAATTTTATTCCAGATTTGAATCAACTGTCTTTTTCTGATTTAGGAATAGGAGTACGTCATCAACCTTTATGGATATATTTTAACAGTATTTGCAAAGGACTGTATAATAACTTTAATTTCTATCTTTTCATACATTCTATAGTCATAAACAGTGTCTTTTTCTCTTATATATCCAAACACACGAAATATAAGTTTACAGCGTTGTTGATTTTCTTAACAACGTTAAACTACTTCTATTTTAACATAGAAATACAACGGGAAGCGTTAGCCGTTGCTGTCGCTCTAATCATATATAAGTATCTTAAGAAGAAACAATATCTTTATTATTATATAGGATGTATAATTGCCTTCCTTTTTCATGTCTCAGCAGTAGCCCTTTTGTTATTGCCTGGAATTTTTTATCTATTTAAATATAAAGATAAGAAGTCGTTCATACTTCTGTTGGCTTTATTAATTGTTGGACTCTGTTCATTAAACTCGTATATCAGTTTTTTTGCCGGTTTTGAGTATCTAAGCGGAATGGTTAACCAATTCGATAATTATAATGGAATTGAGAGAAATTCCACAAATCTTATTATTGCAGCCGCATTTTCTGCATTGCCTATTATCATTTTCCTTTATCTCAGTCGCAAGCTGGACTATAAAAATGATATGCTCATTAATTTTACATATTTATATTTAATCATTACAATCTGTGGACCCTTCGTTACTGGTATATATCGACTGAATAATTATTTTTATTTTCCTTATTTAGCGTTTATCTCAAACGTCTTAATAACAAGAAAGCCAAACCAACATTGGCAAATGTTATGTATAATTGCGATAATATGTATCTACACCACCGTCGTTTATACATGGTCAGAGCCCATGATAGATTTTAATTATCAGCTTAGACATTACGAATTGTTTATTCCTTATAGATCTTGCTTTGATGTTTTATGATAAAGAAACCTAAAACTTTGTTGATATATAAAAACGCTACACCGATTAACAATGATTCAATGTCATTGGAATTCGTATCGTCGTTGAAGTCTCTGTCGCTAATTCATTCATTGGTCCGCAGCATTGCACTTAGATTTAATCCATCTAATATAAAGCGATATCTAAACTTGAATATATTGAAGAATTTGAACAAGTACGATGTGATTATTTTGTTTGATTGTATGGGATGCCATTATATTGCCGATACAATAAACAAATCTGATTTTACCGGCAGAAAGGTATTTTATTATTGGAACCCATGCAAAAATAAAGATAAATTACCCACGCCCCTATGCGAATGGGAAATATGGACATTCGATCCTGAGGATTCGAAAAAATTCGGGTTTAAATATGGAGGCCAGTTCATAGATGAAAGAGATTTTAGATCAATCAGCACACAAACAGAGGAATACGACCTTTATTTTTGTGGCATTAATAAAGGTAGATTTCCTTCTTTATTAGCTCTAAAAAATGCTGTGGGCAATAATCTGCGCGTCAAGTTTAGATTTGTAGATCCCATTAGGTCATTGTTTTCTTCTAAGTATTTCCGGCCAATATCGTACAAGAAATACTTAGAAGAAGAATCTAAAAGCAAAGCTCTTGTAGAATTCTATCAAGCGAATCAAGCTGGTTTGACGTTGCGTGCGGTTGAATCTCTGATGCTACAAAAAAAATTAATAACAAATAATTCTAAATTAAATAAATATTCGTTTTTTAAGACCGGAAATGTCCTTGTCTCAGATAATCCCAGTTTGGATGAAATAAGATCCTTTTTGGACAAACCTTTTATCTGCTACTCTGAATCAGAAATAGAACCTTATAAAATTACCAACTGGGCTGCGAGAATCTTGAATAATATCGAATTTTCCGACTTTTCCTATTAAAAGAATTGTATTGAAATTCTCACTGGCAAATACCTGTCACTAATCTTACGAAAATGAGAAGAACAATTATGTTCTGTTCGCCTCGGCTTCACACGGGAGGCATCTCGCGCTGGACAGATGGAATAATTGCCCATCATGAATCCGGTGGAGACAAAGAAATAGATCTTCAATGGTATTATCCTGAAAAAGAAACATGCGATAGTAATCATGCAGGAATCGGAATACTACAACGATTGCGCAACGGTATCGGCAACTATCTGCCGTTTATAAAAGGTTTCGGTCTGAAGTTGAAAGAATGCGGAGCTTACGCTGTACATCTCTCTACAGCAGGAAGTCTTGGATTTATACGCGACCTGATAGTTATTGGCATGAGTCACCGTCAGGGTGCAAAAGTGGCAATGCACTACCATTTTGGACGAATACCTCAAATAATGGCTTCAAACACGCTGGAAAGCCGATTGCTGCATAGGGTGCTTGCAAAAGCTGATCATCATATAGTCCTTGACAAAGCGTCGGCCCACGCCCTTGAGTCATACGGCATAAACAATGTAGATATTTTGCCTAATCCTCTTTCCGAAACAGTAGAAAATCTTATTCATGATGATGCCGAAATCATGCGTGAGCAGAATCTGATTGTTTTCGCCGGTCATGTAGTTAAGACAAAGGGAGTGTTCGAATTAGTCGAAGCCTGTAGGACTTTATCGGATATTAAACTTCTTGTGATTGGAGCATGTTGTCCACAGACTAAGACTGAACTGGAATGTATTGCGGGGCCGGGTCATGAGTCCTGGCTTGAAATTGCAGGCAATATGCCACTGAGCTATGTAATTGAAAATATGAGGAGATGCGCGCTATTCGCTCTCCCTACTTATACCGAAGGTTTTCCAAACGTGATAATCGAGGCTATGGCCTGCGGATGTCCTATAGTGACTACTCCGGTGGGAGCTATAGCAGAAATGCTTGATATTGACTCAGCGACACCTTGCGGTGTCTGCGTGCCGGTCAAAGATATAACTTCTTTGCATAATTGCATTAGAGAACTTTTGTCAGACAAACCTAAAGCATTACAGATGGGCAACCGTGCCTCAAAGAAAGTCCGCGAGGCTTATTCAATGGATGCAGTTTATCGTCAGCTCGTCGGTTGCTGGCACAGATTGTAAAATCAGTTTAAATGGAGCTTATCTGGAATTTTTGAATATGAAGCTATGCTCTATCCCTAAAGCGAAAACTTTCAGAGAAATATCTTGAGCGGATTATAAACAAATAATTACAATTATATGTCAATTTTTAAAGACAAGACATTACTGATTACCGGTGGCACCGGTTCGTTCGGCAACGCGGTACTGAGACGCTTTTTAAATACAGATATTAAAGAAATACGTATCTTTTCCCGTGACGAAAAAAAGCAGGATGACATGCGTCATGAGTATCAGGTACGCTATCCGGATGTCGCACACAAAATAAAATTCCACATTGGAGATGTGCGCGATTTGCAGTCTTGCAAGAATGTTATGCCTGGTGTGGATTACATTTTTCATGCGGCCGCTCTTAAACAGGTTCCAAGTTGTGAATTCTTCCCTATGGAAGCTGTAAAGACTAACGTCAACGGCACAGACAATGTACTTACTGCTGCTATTGAAGCCGGTGTTGAGGCTGTTATATGTTTATCGACTGATAAAGCAGCATATCCCATTAATGCAATGGGTATAACCAAAGCGATTGAAGAAAAAGTAGCAGTGGCCAAAAGCCGCTATTCTGGTAAAACAAAAATTTGTTGTACTCGTTATGGAAACGTAATGTGTTCGCGCGGCTCCGTAATTCCATTATGGATTGAACAAATTCGCTCCGGTAATCCCATAACTCTTACAGAGCCATCTATGACCCGCTTTATCATGAGTCTTGATGAAGCTGTGGATTTGGTTCTTTTCGCTTTCGAACATGGCGAAAACGGAGACATTCTTGTGCAAAAAGCCCCGGCTTGTACAATCGGAACTCAAGCGGAAGCTGTATGTGAACTATTTGGTGGCCGGAAAGAAGATATAAAAGTCATTGGTATCCGTCATGGTGAAAAAATGTACGAGACCTTGCTTACTAATGAAGAGTGTGCAAAAGCCATAGACCTTGGTAATTTCTACCGTGTTCCTGCTGACAATCGCGGTCTTAATTATGACAAGTTTTTCAAAGAGGGAGACGAGACCCGTAACACGCTGACCGAGTTCAACTCCAATAATACCCGCCAGCTAAACGTCAAGGAAACAAAAGAAAAGATTGCTTCGCTCGAATACATCCAAAAGGAGCTCAGTGGAGAAGGAAACTTTGTACAGTAATGAAAATATTGGTTACAGGAGCAAAAGGTTTTGTAGGTAAGAACCTTTGCGCCCAACTTGATAACATAAAAGACGGCAAAGCAAAGAATTATCCGCTCATCATAGAAGAGGTATTCGAGTACGACATAGATTCAAGACCAGAAGAACTTGATCTTTTTTGTCGTGAAGCCGACTTCGTGTTCAATCTTGCAGGTGTCAATCGTCCGGAGAATCCCGAAGATTTTCACAAAGGGAACTTTGGTTTTGCCTCTACCCTGCTTGCCACACTTAAAAAGTACGGCAATACTTGCCCGGTAATGCTGTCAAGCTCAATCCAGGCAACATTGACAGGCCGCTATGCAGGACATCCATACGGTGAAAGCAAGAAGGCCGGAGAAGAACTCTTTTTTGAATATGCAAAAGAAACAGGTGCAAAAGTACTCGTTTATCGCTTTCCAAACCTTTTCGGCAAATGGTGCCGTCCGAACTATAACTCCGCTGTTGCCACGTTCTGCAACAATATCGCCAACGATTTGCCTATTCAGGTCAATGATCCGGCTGTAGAGCTCGAGCTGCTTTATATAGATGACCTTGTGGAAGAGATGATACTTGCTCTGCTCGGTAGAGAACACCACTGCGAGTTCAACGGTGTCGTGGCGGAAGGAAAAGAGGACGGGCGCTACTGCTATGCACCGGTAACTTTCAAAGCCACACTCGGTGAGATTGTAGACCAGTTGCACCAGTTCGCTAAAATGCCGGCAACACTGATTATTCCGGAGATGCCGGCAGACAGCTTCACAAAACGTCTATATTCGACATATCTTTCATATCTGCCTAAAGACAAAGCAATCTTTGATCTAAAAATGAATGTAGACCCACGCGGCAGTTTTACAGAACTTGTTCATACCATAAAATGCGGACAGGTTAGCATAAATATCTCTAAACCGGGTATTACAAAAGGTCAGCACTGGCACAATACAAAATGGGAACAGTTTATAGTAGTAAAAGGACACGGTCTGATACAGATGCGAAAAGAAGGCACGGATGAAGTGCTCGAATACGAAGTAAGTGGCGACAAAATCCAATCTGTAATCATGCTCCCCGGCTACACACACAACATCATCAATCTTTCGGATACAGAAGATCTCGTTACAGTCATGTACTGCAACGAGATCTTCGATCCAAATCATCCTGACACATATTTCGACCCGGTAAAAGGAAATTGAAAATTGAGAATTAAAAATGCATTATGAATTCTAAATTTCAAAACGTTCACTTCGCCAACAACGGCAAACTTAAATTATTGATAATAGTGGGCACACGCCCTGAAATCATTCGTCTGGCTGCGGTTATAAACAAATGTAGACAATATTTTGACGTAATTCTCGCTCATACAGGTCAAAATTACGACTATAATCTCAATGGCGTGTTTTTTAAGGATCTCAAGCTAGCAGATCCGGAAGTATATTTGGACGCAGTCGGCAAAGACCTCGGCGAGACTATGGGCAATATCATAGCTTCCTCTTTTCAACTTATGGTAGAGATTAAGCCGGACGCGGTTCTTGTTCTCGGTGATACAAACTCATGCCTCTCCGTGATCGGTGCCAAACGTCTCCATATACCGATTTTCCATATGGAAGCAGGAAACCGCTGTTTTGATGAGTGTTTGCCCGAAGAGACAAACCGCCGCATTGTAGATATTATCTCTGACGTAAACATATGCTATTCGGAACATGCCCGCCGTTACCTTAACGCATCAAACGTTGCGCCACAACGCACTTACGTCAGCGGTTCCCCTATGGCTGAAGTGCTTCACAACAACCTCGAAGATATTAAAGCAAGCGAGATCCTCAAGAAACTGAATCTTGAAAAAGGGAAATATATTCTTCTGTCTGCACACCGTGAAGAAAACATTGATACAGAAAAAAATTTTCTTAGCCTTTTCAATGCAATAAATGCCATGGCGGAGAAATACAATATGCCCATTCTATACAGTTGTCATCCTCGAAGCCGTAAACGTCTTGAGCAATCGGGTTTCAAACTCGATAACCGCGTTATTGCGCATGAGCCACTTGGTTTCCACGACTACAACAATCTTCAGATGAACGCATTTGCCGTGGTCAGTGACTCCGGAACACTTCCGGAAGAATCATCATTTTTCTTGTCAACAGGCAATCCTATTGCCGCAGTCTGTATCCGCACTTCGACCGAGCGTCCGGAAGCTCTTGACAAAGGAGATTTCATCCTTGCTGGAATCGATGAAAAATCATTATTACAAGCTGTTGATGTTGCCGTCGACATGAACAGAAACGGCCATTGCGGGCTACCCGTACCCAACTATGTTGACGAAAACGTATCTGACAAGATTGTCAAACTGATTCAAAGCTATACCGGTGTTGTCAACAAGATGGTATGGAGAAAGTTTTAGAAACTGTAGTCATCTTGACTTTAGTCTCTTGGTTAAATTATTTTAGCACTTACTTATGAATATTCTGTTTCTTTCACTATCAAGTGTCGACGATGTTAACGTAAGAGGCATATATTCAGACTTGATGAGGGAACTTATAAATCGTCAAAACGAAATATACATATCCTCTCCAACTGAACGGAGATTTGGGAAGTCTACACACCTGATCGATTCAAGCCATTGTCATATTCTGAAAATTAAAACACTCAATATTCAGAAAACAAACATAATAGAAAAAGGAATCGGGACTCTGCTTTTAGAACGTCAATTCGACAAAGCAATACATAAATACTGGAAAGATATTAAGTTTGACTTGGTTCTATACGCTACTCCTCCGATTACATTTAATAAAGTAATCGAAAAAGTGAAAAAACGTTGTGGGTGTCGCAGCTATTTGATGCTCAAAGATATTTTCCCACAAAATGCTGTAGATCTCGGAATGATGAAGAAAGACAGCCTTATACATAAGATATTCCGAAACAAAGAAAAACGTCTTTATGAAATATCTGATAAGATCGGCTGTATGTCACCGGCAAATTGTAGGTACATTATCAAACACAACCCCAATATCAATACGGTAAAAATTGAATTATGCCCAAACGCCGTGATGCCCATTGAAATAACGGAATTATCCGAAAGCGATCGCTTGGAACTTTTAAACAAATTAGGCATACCTACAGATAAAACGCTTTTCATCTACGGTGGCAATCTTGGTAAACCACAAGGAATTGATTTCCTCCTGAAAGTTGTTGAAGCGAATGAATGCAAAACAAAAAGTTTTATTGTAATTGTCGGGAGCGGGACTGAATATGCCAAGACAGAACGTTGGTTTAAAGAACATAATCCACGAAACGCCAAGCTAATATCAGCACTGCCCAAGAAAGAATATGACAGCCTTATTCGTACTTGTCATGTTGGTTTGATATTTCTTGATCACAGGTTTACCATACCCAATTTTCCATCCCGTCTTCTATCATATCTTGAAAACTGTATGCCGGTACTTCTTGCAACAGATACAAACACTGATATGGGACAAATAGCAGAAGAAGAGGGGTTCGGATTTTGGAGCTTAAGCGGAGACCTCGATAAGTTTATGTCGAATATTGACAAACTAAGTTCTGATAATAACACAGTTATCTGCATGGGTAAAAAGGGTAAAGAGTTTCTTCTTCAGAACTATACTGTCGACAAAGTGGCAGATCTAATAATGGATTCAAAATGAAGCTTTATCAAAATTTCTTTAAACGCACAATAGATATTGTAGTGAGCGGTGGTGGTCTGTTAATACTCGCCGTTCCGCTGGCAGTGGTGACCGTGTGGCTACATTTCGCCAACAAGGGAGCCGGTGCCTTCTTCTTTCAGGAGCGGCCGGGCAAAAATGGCAAAATATTCAAAGTTGTCAAGTTTAAGACAATGACCGATGAACGTGATGCAAATGGGAATCTATTACCGGATGCACAACGTCTGACCAAAGTTGGCCGCTTTGTGAGATCAACCTCCATTGATGAACTACCACAACTGTGGAACGTGCTCAAAGGTGATATGAGTCTGATTGGTCCCCGACCACTTCTCGTCCAGTATCTACCATTGTATTCAAAAGAACAGGCCCGTCGCCATGAGGTGCGTCCAGGTATAACAGGCTGGGCGCAATGCCACGGGCGCAATGCTATTTCCTGGACAAAGAAATTTGAGTTTGACGTATGGTATGTAGATAATATCTCATTTGTTACAGACTGTAAGGTAATTCTTACAACACTTAAAAAAGTACTTGGACGAGAAGACATTAATTCTGCGACATCCGCAACCATGGAATTCTTTAATGGCCACAATTAATCTGTTCGAAGCAAGTAAGTGGGCAAGCCAAGGTGATTGTTAATACCATCAAAATACAGGGTAATAGAATCGTCTGCCTATACGACGAAACACACCATTGCAATGATATTCATGTCTGTATGGTTTATAAAACAGATGAGATAAATAAAATAGAAAAAAAGCTGATCATCAGTACAAATGCAAATAGAGTAAGATATTTGATTTCAGCACAATATATACAGAATCATACATATGTCAATCATTCCAAAGCAATTGTATTTTAGCATGCTACCATTAAAGAATGATAGCCAACAGAAAAACTCACCCATCAGAAATAAAAATGTAATAATATATCGATAGTGAATTATATTCATATAGACTTATGCGACATAACATTCTTATCACTTCTGCCGGCAAACGTGTTGCTCTTGTCAAGGCTTTTAAGGAAACACTCATAACGTTTTTTCCAAATTCTAAGGTTTATACAACCGACATGAATCCCAATATGGCACCAGCTGCATATGTTTCCGACGGCTGCATTTCTGTTCCGAGAGTGACATCGGAAGATTATATAGGGATTCTTCAAAATATTTGCATGAAATATGACATAGGTCTTGTGGTGCCAACAATAGATACTGAGCTTGCTATTCTATCTGCGAATAAAGCCATATTTGAAGAAATAGAGACACATCTTTGCGTATCTGAATACGACTTCATTATGCTGTGCCGCGACAAACGCAACACCGGCGCTTTCTTTGAAAAGAAAGGAATCCGTGTTCCTCAACCGATTGACAAATACAATCCACACTTCCCGATGTTCGCAAAGCCTTATGATGGCTCACTGAGTTCAAACTTGCACTATATCAGGACGGCAGAAGATCTGACAACTGAAATACTTACCGATCCCAAACTGATATTCATGGAATATATCGACAAAAAAGAGTATCAGGAATATACTATTGATATGTACTTCGGTCGTGACCATAATTTGAAGATGGCAGTTCCACGGGAACGCATTGAAATAAGGGCCGGAGAGATAAACAAAGGTAGAACTGTAAAGGAGTTTCTCGAATCATATATTCATCGGCACTTACCATATATCGAAGGCTGTGAGGGATGTATTTGTGGCCAGTTTTTCTACAACAAAGAAAACAATGATGTTATCGGAATAGAAATTAATCCAAGGTTTGGTGGCGGTTATCCGCTCAGTTATGCAGCAGGCGCCAATTATCCAGAGTTTCTTATACGGGAATACTTTATGGGTGAAGAAATATCATATTCTACCAATTGGACCGATAATATGCTGATGCTCCGTTATGATGATGCAATCTTTGTCTGATGTCATAGTATTCGATCTTGACGATACTCTCTATAAAGAGGCATCATTTGTTGAATCAGGATTCAAAGCAATTGCATGCCATTTGGGAAACTCTTCATTTGCAGATGAAATGATGTCTTCGTGGAATGATGGGAAGAATGCATTTGAACAGCTTATAAATCATCATTCATTGACAACATCAATTTATGAACTACTAACCGTATATAGGACACACATTCCATCAATAGAGCTTGATCCATCGACAACCGATACTTTAGAAACCTTAGTCGCCAATGGCAAAATACTGGGAATAATAACCGATGGGAGGGCTATTACTCAGCGAAACAAGATTAATGCTCTTGGTCTTTCCCGATGGTTTCCCGATGACAACATTATAATTTCCGAGGAATTCGGTTCCATGAAGCCAGACGCAAGAAACTACCGTTTTTTTATGTCTAAATATCCGGGCAAAACTTATACTTATATAGGTGACAACGTGGCAAAGGATTTCATTTCTCCGAAATCTATAGGCTGGCAGACAATTTGCATAAAAGATAACGGACAAAATATTCATTCCCAAGATTTTGGTTTTAATGATGAATATCTACCTGCCATCACAATAAATCACATTAAAGAAATTACAGACTAAATAAATTGAGGTTACAAAAACACCGTCAGAAAAGTATTCAATTAGCTCTTTACAATGTAAACAAAAGCTTTTGACTTATCCTGTTTTAATATGCGGGATTGGTGTCGGTTATTTATAAGTTAGTTATATTCTTAATTATAAACAATTGTAGTAGCATTCACTATCTGCAATGATATAATTTTTGTATCCCCGCATAAAGCTTACAGTTAAGACTGCGTAAATTCCTACATTATTATATTATTTGGAATGGATTCAAAGATGATTGAAGATATAGACGTGAATGCCGTAAAACTAAAGTCTGAGCGGAGTGCAGTCGTTTCCACATACCTTGCCTCCAATGACAAGGAACCTTTGTGGGACGGTCATCTTTATGTCTATAAAAATAACGGCAAAGACATCTAACAATGTTGCACGGGTGTTGGTACGCCAAAGACATTTGGAGAGAGGTTTCTACCATCAACAACAGAAATAAAAGACTTAATTAAACATCATGGCTGATCTCAAATGGCTCTTAAAGACGATTACCTTTAACGACAGTCAAACCATTACTGTCAATAATGGAGACATAGTTGTTTTCGTCGGTCCCAACAATGCAGGTAAAAGTCAATCTCTAAGGGATATATATCATATTTGTGGAAATGGTTCATCTGGAGTCGTTATTTCAGGTATTGAGCATGACAAGATTCCTTGCGACGATCCGGACAGATGGTTTTCATCTTTTTGCAAGCCGTCAAATACCACAAGAGATGGAACCAGCTACGTTTTTATGGATGCCCGTATCAACACGTCATGGGTTGATCTTTTCTATTCTTCAGATTCGTTTAATACGAATTTCCAGAAGATACTAATCAGTTTCATGAAGACTGAAGACCGCCTGTCTCTCGTCTCTCCTCCCCCACTGCTTAACAATGATGAGCCTCGAAGTCACCCTATACAGATCGTTAAGGATAATCCTGAAAAGAAAGAGCGTCTTTCGGAATATTTCTACAGAGCTTTCGGGCATAAGCTGTTCCCAAGTGTAGAAACAAAAGAGATTTCATTAGTTCTTGGATCCATTGATAGAATTGAGAATCAAGAAAATCTGTCTCCGGTACAGATTGTTGAAGAACTCAGATCTATTCAAAGCACTATGCCATTCTTAGAAAATCAGGGAGACGGCATGAGAAGTTTTACAGGAATTCTTCTGAATCTACTTATGCCAAACTATTCTATGTTCCTTCTTGATGAGCCGGAATCATTCCTACACCCGCCACAGGCATATATTCTTGGAGGAATCCTTCCCGGTATGATTCCCACCGACAAGCAGGCTTTTATAGCCACCCATAGTCAAGATCTTCTTAAAGGTCTTATTGATAAATGCCCTGAAAGAGTAAAAATCATCCGGGTCACAAGAGCAAACGGTATCAACCCGGTAAAACTACTTGACAACAGAGTGCTCAGCGAGTTGTGGAAAGATTCGTTCATGAAATATTCCAACATTCTCGATTCATTGTTTCATGAATCAGTAGTGTTATGTGAAAGCGATTCCGACTGTAAGATTTATTCCATGGTGCTTGATGACTTAAAAGAGGAACAAGGACGAACGGGGAATACGCTTTTTACATATTGCGGAGGGAAGAGACGTTATCCTGTAGTAGCAATAATGTTGAAGACATTAGGCGTGGATTTCAGGATTATTCCTGATTTAGATTTCCTTAATGACCGGGATCTTGTAAAAAATGTTTATGAAATATGTGGCGGCATGTGGGACAAGTCAATGGATTCGCTTTATAATACTATAAAAAGCAGTGTGGAGTCTCTCGACAGCAGTTTCAAGCTCAAGGACTTGAAAGAATATTGCCAAAATTATTTTGACAAAAAGGGAGCGCCGGATACTCAGGACATATCAAAAAAAGAACTTACGAATTTCAAAAACGGGATAAAGTATCCCAGGGGTTGGGATCTGGTAAAAGAGGGCGGCGTCAGCATGATACGCAAAGGAGAAGCCACAAAAGCTTTTTACGAAATCGATGAAAAACTCAAAAATGTCGGTATATTCATGCCTCATGTCGGAGAACTTGAGAATTTCTTCAGACAATACGGCCACCATGGACCCAAGTGGGCAGCAGAAGTGATGGAAAGATATCACGACATGCCAAATAATGAAAAAGAGCAAATAAAAAGTTTCATAAGTTCCTTAAGTCTCTAAAACCATCTTTACACTGCGTTCATATAATTGTCAAAGAGACGTTTCCCTTATATTAAATTTTACAATATCACCGTGAAGCAGAACATCTCATTCCTTATTCAATACTAAGAGAGTGTTTACTTTTAACACGAATTATAAATTAAGAGGATATTTGAGATTCTTTTCATTCTCCCGAAGGGTCTTTCCGGTGAATTTACCGGGATTTTATCAGTCACATAGCCCGCTATGTTCCTTCTTCATCCCAAAAAATTCTCTCGGAAATCTCTCTTCGGGTGAATAAAAGTTAAATTCAAACACTCTAAAGCAAAAAGAAGACAATAAAAAAACAGGGTTATGCCGGAATGATAGAGGTAATGGGAAAAATTTGTAGTCAAACCGACAGAAACAACAGATTTAACATTTTATGTATACATAAAATATTTTGTTGAAAAATTTGTTTCTAATATATAAAGATTTTATATTTGCATAAAATTCGGATATAATTATCTATGGAGATTGTTACAATTGAACAGAATTATCTCTATGCCGTCAAATATAAGGATGAGCAACAAGATGAGTATAACCGAATCTTTGACTATCATAGTGATTTTGAACGAGTGCTCGGCTTTTTCGAAACCAACATGCATAAAATCGAAGATTATTATGTTTCTCAATTAGGTCTGGAAAGACACGAGACTGAGGCTTATGCACAATATGTAGTAGACGAAACTATTGAATTGGAGGAATATTTCGAGGATCTGATTGATAATTCAATTTCAGATGCCTCTCCGAATCTCAGGGGACATTTTAAAATATTAGAGGGTTTTGAGGGAAAAGATTTTCCTGCTTTAAAAAGTTATGGATTGAACCGTCCGTCTCTTTTAAGAGTTTATGCTATAGAAATGTTGGACGAGAGTCTGTTGATTTTTTATAGTGGGATTAAAATTACAAAAAAAATTAAGGATTGTCCGGGGTTAAAAGACAATGTGTTGCAAAAAGCGCATCTTGTAATCAGTTTCCTTAAAAGAGAAGGGATCATTGATGCGGAGGATTTAGAGAGGGTTTAAGTGTGGTGTGCAAGTTAACGGGTGGTGTGTATGAAGTTTTATAAAGAGAAGTTAAATTGTGTGGCAAGATCTCTTTCGGGTGGGGAAAGAGACAATATGGAGAACCGACGCAAGGACAGATATTGGAAGGCGGCATCTTCCGCCATTGCTGCAAAGGTGAGACGGCAATTGAAGGCAACAGGCACTTCGCGCGTCATGCTTGCCGAGAAATTGGGGGTTACTCCTGCAAATATAACACGTTATCTTAACGGATCCACCAATTTTGAACTAAGAACGCTTGTAGAACTTGAGCGTGCTCTTGATCTACATATTATTGACCGTTCAGTGGTACCAGTCAATCATGATAATGTCATAACACTGGAAGTAAAATATACTATTAATTCTTCCGAAGTTAACGAAAACGTATTAAACACATCCATTTTTGACTATGCCTGAACCTAAGAAGAAAGCCTTTTTCAGTCTGATAAATTCAGAAATTGATCAGTTTGCAGTTTTCCCGGAGAATTATTCACCCAAAGAGGAAGAGGAGTTTAACATACAATCCACTCTAAACTTCAGATACGACCAGACCAAGTCTGACATAGCATGTTCTTGCGGTGTGAATTGCTTTATGGACGATAAGATAATAGTCAAATGCGAGGTTACCATGACTTACAAGATGACTATTCAAACCATGAAGGATCTCAAGGGGAACGGGGAACTTAATATACCCAAGGATATTCTCGTATTTTTTGCGAATACAACCTATAACAGTCTCCGAGGTGTGATACTTGCAAAGTTAAGTAATACACAGATAAGGTTGCTACTTCCACTTATCAACCTGAATGACATCATCAAAGAACCTCTTAAGATAGTTGAATAAACCGACAGAAACAATCGGCAAGAGTAAGCGTTGATTTATTAATATCGCCTGATTCTCACGTCTCATTTGTTCTGATTTCATTACCGCAATGATTAGTTATCGTATTGAAAATATTCCTATTTCGGTATTATTAAGAGGAATAGAAGATCATCACATATTTCTTCAGGACAGAAATATGAATAGGGGCTTTATTCATTGGAGCGATGAAAAAAAGGGCAGGTATATAAATTCCATATTCGCAGGCATGCCCATATTGCCAATTATTTTTGATGGCACCACAAGACCTTGGAAAGTTATATCCGGGGAAGAGGCTTTAACGGCAATCCTGGATTTTTATAATAATAAATTGAAGATTTCTCGCTCAAAATACATACCTTTGATTTCGTCATTCTATTATAACAACATTCCGTTTTTCTTAAAACGAAAATTTGTTTCAACCAGGATACAATGTTATGTGATTAATCCTCCAACATCTGTATTAGATGTAAAGGAAATCAAAGATTTTTTCAGTTCTTTCTATGATTAGTTCTATTAGTTTAAAGAATTTCAAGACGTTTGATGACGAGGCTTTTAAAATAGCCCCTTTGACTTTAGTCATGGGATTAAATGGAATGGGTAAATCAAGTATTCTGCAATCTCTTCTTCTCCTAAAACAGAATTATGAGAATGAAAATCTTGATAAGGAGAGTAAGTTCATGAGACTTGAAGGGGATTATGTATCTTTGGAAGATTCACAAAGTTTATGCTACCAATGGGCTGAAGACAGAACTGTAGAAATAGGTCTTACTATAAACAACAATATCAATCAAATCTGGCAGATGGATGCCGAAACCGATGATCTTATTGACTTGCCTACTGTTGTTTCAGATGACAATTACGATATCAGATCTATTTTTGCAGATGGATTCGCATTCATTGGCGCAGACAGGTTGATGCCGGATAAGTATTATCCGTCCATCAGCTCCAAAACGTATAAATCTACTTTAGGGATAAAAGGAGAGCTGACACCGGCCTATCTTCATAAGGCTTTGAACTCAAATGAAGACATAGCAATTGAAGGTATGAAATCGACTAAAGCCATAGATAACCAGCTTGTCAATAATGTGAATGCCTGGATGAGTGAAATCATGAACATAGACATGACGGCAACCACCGAGCAACCGGATCCCCAAAACATCAAACTTAAGTATACCATAGACAATAGTTCCATTGCTGAGTCATTTTCTCCTTTGCAAGTTGGATTTGGACTGACTTATACACTCCCTGTCATTACAGAATTGCTTATTGCAAAAAAGAATGATTTAGTGTTGATTGAAAATCCTGAGGCCCACCTCCATCCGTCGGCACAAGTAAAACTTGGCGAAATGATCGGCAGATGTGTGGCGAACGGTGTCCAAGTTATTGTTGAGACTCATAGCGACCATATAATCAACGGGGTGAGACTTGCAAGAAAAAACAAAATACTTTCTCTTGATTCCGATGTAAATCTCATATTCGTTGAACGTAAAATTTTAAACGGAGTGACAATATCAACGCATAATGATGTGTACATAACTGATGACGGCAAATTCTCCGAACCATTGCCGGACTGTTTTAACACATGGACTGATACACTTGTCAAGCTTATCTAAGAGAGTAATTTATGCCACAGGTATTTCTTAATGAATTGTCTTGTCAGGGGTATGTCAGTTCTGATAATATTGAGTCTTCTATATCAGAATTAGTCGCGTGTCTTAAAGAATTAAAGAAACGAAATGTCTCCTGCGTTTACACTCACCTGAGATTAGATGAGATCAAAATTACACAGACACTCAACATTAATAGACTGGTATCATCCAGGACAACATATATTGACGATGACATGCGTAACATTGTATTGGGATTTTTCAGTGTAAGCTACCCGATACAAATGCATATTGATGATGCTATGGTTATTGGCGGATATGTAAATAATAAAAATGCTTTAGGTCTTACAATTGCTTCAGATGCTGTAAAAAAAGAATTTGCCCTGAGTTTTTCAAATACAGGGTGGGATAACGATCTTTATCAAATAAATATTACCAGACTTAATGAACAAGGGGATACATTACAGTCAACTGCAACTGCAAGGAATATAACGTGTACCGATCATTTTGACATACATAAAAATTATCTGCCACTACCTCCGGAGATAGTTCCGAACAATGGAAAGATTCTAAGCATCATGCTGCCTGAATTATTCCCCAACCTTGTTTTCAGCTCATTAGCCAATAAATACTTAAAAGGGTGCACATCCGGTGAGACAGTAAGGCAGATATACACAAAACTAAAAGAGCTGCAAGACGTTGCTATAAATTTAGGCATGCGCAGTTTTGACCCAGACATGTTTAAGTCGCTGGCATCACCGGAGTCTGAAACAAGAGACCGCATGGCAGAATTGGACATTCAATTTAATGACGGTATAGTCAGACACTGCAGTTGGCATTTAAGATATACACCCGGAGCAGGCAGAATTCATTTTAGCAATGACAAAGGGAAGGAAAATACAATATATGTTGGATATATCGGTGAAAAAATAAATCCGTAATAATTGTTTAAATTTGTAGAGTATGAAGTTATCTTGACTTCTCTCTAAATATCAAAATACAAATATGCGTAATAGAATTTACCTCTGTCTTGCCCATATGAGCGGGAAAGAACAGGATTTTATAAAAGAGGCTTTCGATACAAACTGGGTGGTTCCTATGGGACCAAATGTGAATGGTTTTGAAAAAGATCTTGAAGATTTTGTAAACAAACGTGAAGGTAAAACCCCACTCGAAAAAAAAGTAGTGGGTCTTAGCGCAGGAACTGCTGCTGTTCATCTTGCACTTATAGCATGTGGAGTCGGTTTAGGTGATGAAGTACTGGTACAGTCCTTCACCTTTTGCGCCTCAAGCCATCCTATAACCTATCTTGGTGCCACTCCTGTTTTCATCGATTCAGAAAAGGATTCATGGAATATGGATCCGGAGCTTCTTGAAGAAGCAATAAAGGATCGCATTGCCAAAACAGGTAAAAAGCCAAAAGCCATAATTCCGGTGGCTCTTTACGGTATGCCTTACCGGATTGACAAAATAATGGAAATTGCCAACAGGTATGGGATTCCGGTTATAGAGGACGGTGCGGAAGGCTTCGGCTCTAACTTTAACGGCCAGGCTCTGGGCACATTCGGGGAATACGGTGTTTTGTCATTTAACGGCAACAAAATGATTACAACTTCAGGTGGAGGTGCACTTATTTGTCCGGATACCGACAAGGCTCGCAAAATACTCTGGTATGCAACACAAGCACGCGAAAGCTATCCTTACTATCAACACGAAGCAATCGGTTACAACTACCGTATGAGCAATATATGTGCAGGCATCGGTCGCGGACAGATGACAATCGTTGATAAACACATAGCCCATCACAAACATGTTCAGAAACTTTATTGCGAATTGCTGAAAGATGTCAAGGGTATCACAATGCACTGCAATCCGGGTCCAGAATACGACTCCAATTTCTGGCTCTGTACCGCGACTCTTGATCCTGACCTTAAAATAAAGGGACAAGAGAATGCCTACAAGCAGGTGATAACCGGTGCAGTCGGGGGTGCGGCAGGAGTGACGCATACAGCCTCAACAGCAGTAACAGACTGCCAACCGAATGCAAACGTGGAGGCGCTTCGCATTGCACTTGACACAGCCAATATAGAGGCTCGCCCGTTGTGGAAACCTATGCACAAACAACCTGTATACAAAAGCGCACCGGCATATACCAACGGTATCAGCGAGGCCCTGTTTGCCGTCGGAATATGTCTTCCAGCCGGACCATACGTGACGGATGACGATGTAAGATACATTGTAGATCAAATTAAAGCTGCCATTGAATAAATTGCCATATTGTGTAAACTTGGAGACAAGCCTACATTCTTTCCAATGTATACACAGCACCGAATCTCGCGTCACATGGAATACCTGAAATAGGGTTATTGGAGATATGTTTGCAATGAACCGAATTGAACCGTTTTTTGTCAAATCTGAATTTGTCTTTATGGTTAACATTTTATAACTTTGAATTCAAAATACCAGATTACACAAAATGGCAAATGAACAAATTACAAACATGGCTGAAACCACGTCCGGAGGGTGTGATCCAATCGCATTAACGGACAACAGGTTCCAGTATGATAAATTTGTTCGCAAACATAAGTATACAGATAAAGAAGCGTCCGGAACCGGTCAGATACAAAACTTTTATGGGTTCCTGAAATCCGAGATATCACTGATCTCTATAAATGATGTAACCGCATCCCGTGTGGTGCGTTCATTTCTGGTGACCAAACCGGTTTCAAATGGCCTGGAATCAACTGATGACGAGAGAAACATACGCAACTGGCTCGCAATGCTTCTTGCCAAGGGCTCTTCTCCTCACACAACAAAGCGTTATCTTGGCAAGTTACATGTCTTATACAACCTATACAAACCGGCTAACCCTGATTCTGAAGCGTTCTTCCTCTCTTTACGAAAAAATATAGTAGACAGGGAGATATACGGATATCTGCGAAACAGTCAAGCGATAGAAGTTTTATCAAAAATTGCAAATATCGCCACCGAAAGCAGCGATGAGTCGGTGAAAATACTGATGTATGCCATTTATTCCGGCACAATGCATCTTACAGAACTTCTTGATCTGAAATTCAGCAATGCAACTACTGATATCCCTCAGATAAACGAGATTTTGGCTACCATGCCTACTGCCAGACGGTCATATGTGTTCAATTCCGACAGAAGCAGTCGTCTTCCAAACCAGCTGAGAATGCTTGCAGACAGACTACGAAGTGTCCTGCTTAGATACGGAATATATCTGACCGGAAGTACTACTGAAGACACGTTTCGCATTCTTTGGGCTACAGCTGCTTTGAATTGCGGCATTCCGGCAGAACAAATCCTTGCCATAACAGGAAAGATTCCTCAAGGAATGAAATGGCTGTGTATTGTGAAGCCGGTGGAACTTACAGACAATGAAAGAACTAAAATACTGCGTCTGGTCGCAGATTCGATAAATTCTTCTACTCCCGCGTGGTTTGCAATGTTCATGAGGAACCGGACAACACCGGATGAAATAAAAGAACGCATCACCGAGCACTCTGCAAAACTATCGGAAAATATTTCTTTGTTTTATCCCACACGTCCTTTGAAAAAGATTATCGGAAAGAAAACGGTGACAATTGTAAAACCGGTGATCCCACATATTTTGTTCTTCAAGACACGGCCTGACTGTGTCTCAAAAATATTCAATATAATAGGAGACATCGCCTGGTGCTTCAAGGTTACAAACAAACCGGGTTCACAATACGCAAAGATCCCCAACCACGAGATGGAACAATTCCGCAAAGTGGCGGAATGTCCCGGATATGCTGTCAAAATAGATTATGAAAAGCGTTCTGATCTTATTCCGGACCGACATGTACGAATTACAGAAGGAATGTTCAATGGGTACGAAGGAATAATATATAAACGGAAGCACACTGAATCTGAAAAAGATATTCAACTATTTATTCTCCGCCTTAACGACAAGAACTGTATAACATGGGAACTAACCCTTCCCGAGACATCACTCCTCCCCCTCCCTGCAGACTGCAGACAGGAGGGAAATTAAGAATGACTCCTTAAACAAAAGCCATATATAACCGATATGATAAAGAATACTCTCAAAAGACTTGCCAAATGGTATTTTTCAAGAGGTGCGCTACCCTATTGGTGCATACTAGGACTTGATTGCCTGTTTGTATTATTTTCGGGGCTACTCACATTTCTGATCAATCATGGGGTATCAAACACAGTTGAGTCAATAGCCCCCCTTTGCTGCACCCTTCTGCTCGCACTGGCTTGCTACATTGTCGGATTCCGATGCTTCCACACTTATCAGGGAGTATTCAGATATTCTTCATTTTCAGATCTGTTGCGCATCAGTTCCGCGATATTGACAGGCGTCGTTATTCTTTCACTGGTTCAATGGCTGATCGGGCCCAAAGACATGCTGGCAACTCTTACATTTGCCGACATTATACTAATGGGACTTTTTGTAATCACAGTTATGTGGACAATGAGAATGCTTGTAAAAAAACTGTATGAAATGATTATCCACATAGATGATCGTGAACAGGTATTTATTTTAGGAGTCAAAGAAGGTGGTATCGCTATCGCAAAAAGCATTCATTCGTCAAGTGATATGCCCTATCAGATAAGAGGCTTTGTCAGTGACGAGCCAAACATGAGATCGTACCGTCTCATGGGACTTAAGGTCTATCCTTTCGACAAATCACTTGTCGAAATCATGCTCGCTCACAGGACCAAGACTCTTATTGTTTCTCCTCTATTGATGGATCTCCTGAAAGACAACTCGGAACTTGTAGACGAACTGATCGCTAACGGTATAAAATTCCTTATATATCAAAGGGCAAAAGAATGGGACTTGAAAAGCGACCTTAATGTCAACGATCTGCGACAGGTGGCTGTGGAGGACTTATTACCCAGGGAAAAGATCGAAGTAGACTTGGAAGCCGCCTCAGATCTAATCAAGAACAATATAGTAATGATCACGGGAGCAGCCGGTTCCATAGGCTCTGAAATGGTCCGACAGATAGCCACCTACAAGCCTGCCCATCTCATACTCATTGACCAAGCAGAGACACCGATGCACGATATAAGGCTGATGATGCATGACAGATGGCCCGAGATTAAGACAGAAACCATTGTGTCGGATATCGCTGACACAAAAATCATGGAACGCATATTCAAAAAATACAAACCCGATTATGTGTTCCATGCAGCAGCTTACAAACATGTGCCCATGATGGAAGATAACCCATACGAAGCTATTGTGAACAATGTAAGCGGAACAAAAATAATCGCAGACCTCGCCGTAAAATACGGTACACGTAAATTCGTGATGGTATCTACCGACAAAGCTGTCAACCCAACCAATGTAATGGGATGTTCGAAACGTATATGTGAGATTTATGTACAGTCGCTGGACCAAGCTATCAAAGACGGCAAACATGAGGGGAAGACCCAGTTTGTAACCACTCGTTTCGGTAATGTGCTTGGCTCAAATGGTTCGGTTATTCCTATATTTCAGGAACAAATAAAAAACGGAGGACCAGTAACCGTAACACATCCTGACATCATACGGTTCTTCATGCTAATTCCCGAGGCTTGCCGCCTTGTGATAGAGGCAGGCACAATGGGGAAAGGCGGTGAGATATACGTATTTGACATGGGAAAACCCGTAAGGATTGCCGACCTCGCCAAAAGGATGATCCTACTTAGCGGTGCGAAAAATGTGGAAATCAAATATGCCGGACTACGGGATGGAGAGAAATTGTATGAAGAGGTGCTAAACGACGAAGAGATAACTCTCCCCTCATCCCATCCAAAAATAAAAATCGCGAAAGTGAGACTTTATGAATTTAATAAAACCGAATCAATCATAACTGAAATGATAAATGCCGCCGAATACGAAAGCGATATGGAAATCGTGACACGCATGAAAAAGATTGTTCCGGAATTCAAAAGTCAACATTCAAAATATGAAATTCTTGATTAATGAGCGATTAGCAAGGAGAATGCCATTGCACTTCTAATTGGAATCTTTCCCCTAAAATTTATTCTCAGAAAATTTTACATTTGAAAAAAAAGTTTTAATTTTGCACTCGGTTTTGCAATCTCTGATAAGACAGGCACTGGTCATTGAAAGCAGATGACCGGAGAGGTTGTCCCCCGCGCCTGAGAAAGAAGCTTATTTATATTGCAAATAATTTAACAATACATACAAAATGGATTTAATTAAAATTGCAGAGGAGGCATTTGCCACTCCCAAGAAAGAATTTGCGGCATTCGGTCCCGGTGACACAATCGAGGTAGCTTACCGAATCAAAGAGGGTAACAAAGAGCGTATTCAGAAATATCGCGGTGTTGTTATCAAAATCAACGGTCATGGCGACAAGAAACGTTTCACCGTACGCAAAATTTCCGATGGCATCGGTGTAGAGCGTATTTTCCCGATGGAATCTCCTTTCATTGAGTCTATCGAAGTAATCAAGTTAGGTAAAGTTCGCCGCGCTAAACTTTACTACCTGCGTAATCTTACAGGTAAGAAAGCCCGTATTAAAGAACTCAAAAAAGCTGACACCAAAGCTTAACAACTGTCAGTGTTTATTAAACAGAATTAATATTACAACCTGTCTGGTGTCAGACGGGTTGTTTTATTTAAGGAAAATAGCTAACTTTGTTGTTAATAAGTTAGTAAGTAATATAAATTATAAAAAATATAAGTCATGTCTAAGAAATCATTATTGATAATCCTTGATGGTTATGGAATAGGCGATCATGGCAAGGATGATGCGATTTTCAATACCCCCACCCCATATATGGACAGTCTTGTCTCCGAATATCCACATTCCCAACTCCAGGCAAGCGGAGAGAATGTAGGATTGCCCGACGGCCAGATGGGTAACTCGGAGGT
>CAQFOZ010000006.1 GCA_948788915.1 uncultured Muribaculaceae bacterium
AGCATCTGCCTTACAAGCAGAGGGTCGGCGGTTCGAATCCGTCAACGCCCACAAATAAGGTCTTTTCGTGAGAAAAGACCTTATTTGTTATCCCCCTGCAACTTCAATAGTTCAAACCAAATTGCCATAAAGGAACCACATTGCCAAAACCCTGCTCTATATCATCACGCACAACTATTCCGTACGGATTATTATCAAGCTGCTTCTGTCCTTTCTTCGCTCCGCCAACCTCAAACACATTGTCCCCAATCCTGAAATCCGTTGTTTTCGCAGCTACCACATCATTCTTCACACGCATTTGATTATAAAAAAACGTTTCCCGCACGTTTCCAATATTTGTCTCCACTCCCTGAAGAGCATACATCAGGTTTGGATTATCAACAAACACCTTCTCCACCTTCCCAAGGCCTCTCAATCCCCCTGTTTCATCACGAAGCAGACCTATCAATCCGGCCTTTTCAAGATACCCGAGATAATCAGGCAAATCATTCTTGCTCACGCTCAATTCCACCGAGAGACGCGACATATTTGGTTTATAAGGTGCCTGGCCCGATAAAATTGAAAGTAATCTTGCCAGCTTTCTCGATGTAGCCACATTCATGCCGGCATACTGGGGAATATCCACCTCAAGGGTCTGGATCATAACCTGCTGGAGCCTGATACCATAACCCGGCTGACTGCTGAACGGATAATACCCGCGCCTGATATATTCCCTGAAATATGGTAACGGATGGAAATCCAAAGGAACAGAAACCTCATGATTGAGAATATCCTTAAGCGAATAAACAGGAATTTCAATCTGCTTCTCCATATTCAGAAATTCCCTGAAAGACATCCCTTGCATGGAAAACATTAACGCACGTCTGCTTAAATCAGCAACCCCCTGATGAATGTCCAATACCGAACTTCCTGTAAAAATTATTTGCAATTGCGGATGGGTATCATAAATCTGTTTCAATTCTTGCGACCATCCTTTGTATTTATGCACCTCATCTATAACAATATGCGATCCATTCTCCTTTATCCATTCATCCGCAAGACTTATCAGGCTGTTATTATAAAAAAAAGAATTATCAGCAGACACATACAGCCACCTCTCCTTATCTCCCTGATGAAGAATATGCTGTTTTACCATTGTAGACTTTCCGACACCCCTAGGACCGACAATTCCAACCATCCTGTCTTCCCACAGAATATCATCATACATATAGCGACGGAACTGCGTGGGCGTTCTGCGCAATTCTTCATTCATATAGGTTATAAGATTAAGATCAATCATTGGCAAAATACATTTTTATCAGAAGTCATTTAAGCAACATCACTTATTTACGCAAAAATAACCAAATATTCAGATAAAATAAAATTAAATTCCATAAAAATTACCTCTAAGGAGATAGTCTTATACAAAACTATCCTCTTAAAGGTGATACTTTAGTCATATTTTTACCTCCTTTAGGAAGCTTTTATCTCATCACCAATCACGAATAACTACTACTTCATACCTAATATCTTGAAGTCGCGTTAATTGTAAATCACTTTTTTAATGGTGTTAGAAAAATAAAAACCTGCTGACCGTCTTTGGCAGGAAAATTTGTCAGATGCTCCAATTGTTTCACATATCCGACGGAATGCTCACGGATATTCTCTATTATTTCCGTATCAGTTGTACCATCCGCTTTTTCAGTTGTTCGGATAATCATATCTTCCGTGATATTGGAACCGTTAAAAAAGCGAGATGCCTGAGACATCGCCTTTACGGAAGCCACGCGGTTAAGCGCGGATTCTGTCTTATACTTCCCTTTATCGAGTTTTACCACCGACATAAGATAAGAATTCTCATAATCCTCTACAGCCTTAACCCCGTCAAACGGAGCGTTCTCATACATCCTGACCAAAAAGTTAGTCAATGCTGCCTTCTCCTGATTATAGCTCTGAGCAAAGGAATAAATAAACGAAAATAGGATTAATCCCAGTAATAATATATACTTCTTCATGAGTTTGAATGTGGCTTATCTAAAAATTGCACTTTATCATTATTTTTGAGTATTTCTACCATATGAAGATATTTATCCACTAAACCCTTATCATTCGTCTCTTTAAACCAATACGGATACCGTCTTGTAGAATATATCTGAGAATCCGTCAGTTGAGCCGAGGAACTTTCTTTATCCGATAAAATCTGTACCAACTTATCAGTAATATTTTGATCATATGCATTGGTATGATTGTAATGAATAATTCCTATGTACCGGCCTTGTAGATACGAGACTACGGCATAAAACTTCTCATTTGAGCCATCCAACATGAAAGGTATTCCTGCATCAGGAAGATCCCAATCCATCTCTTTCATATCAAACAACTGCATATTTCTTATTTTAAGTTTAGCATTTATTTGTTCCCTTATATTTTGCCACGTTAATTGCCATTGGTAACTTTTACAGATATTATACACTTCACTTAATTTATCCGATAAATCTTTAACAGCCTTTATCTTAGATTCGCAACCGACATCTCCAAATGTCTGACCGGCAATCTGACCATCAATAATATCTTTTAACTCTTTAGGAATATCCATTACTGCATTATTATTGTCAAAAATATATTCTAAATATGTTTTGTACTGATATAAAGCCGTATGCAGACTGTAATATCTATCATCTGCTTCATAAATCTTTTTTATCCAGTTTGTAATATCCTTTCGATAAGTTTTTAAGATAATTCTGCATTTCCCTTTTGTCTCAGACCATGAATATTCTGAGGGAGGCGCTGGATAATCACGTGTAAGATATAAGACATATATCTGTTTGGTTGAATACGAATCCAATTTATTAGTTACGTATCGATCTATCTGTGACTTCTGTTCCGGTGCATTGTTGACTTTATTCTCGATGATTACGACATAATTCCCAAATTCAATACAGATATCTATGCCATCCTTCTCCACATCAATATTGCACTTTCCTCCTTTTATATATATACCGGTTTCTATAAATTCCTCTATAAAAGAGATCCTTATCATTTCATCGCTTCTTAGCAATTCAGCAAGGATATTGCTATGTGATGTTTCATGCAATTTCCCCCGCACAATTGCTTTAATTATATTAAAGGACTCATGTCCTTGTATCTGCTTTTTAGATTGAGCCAAATTAGCCGAAAATAAAAGGATACTATTAAATTGGCTGCAATTCATTATTTATGACGGACCTTTATTTTATTAATTTGTTTCACCTTATCAATTGGAAGTATGATTTTATCTGTATAGAAATAAAATCTTTGGCCGTTAGAGGGTCATCGAAAACATATCATATAATCCGTTTCCCCATCAGACTTATCATTTCCTCTCAATTTTAAAAGATGAGTATTTGCCTATTGCATTTTTTGGAATATAAAATGTTATTCCACCCAGAGGATACAACGCTCCCGGCTTAGGCTTATGAAGCTTAAGTGCGTAATAATCGCCCTTAAGCAAATCATTAAAACCGTCATAGTAATTGCCGGTTGAATAGATTGAAACCGGGTAAGAGTACAAGTCATCATCTGTCAATGAAACAACAGTAATGCTGGCACGGTTATCTTTAAAATTTCTTCTGACATTAATATTGTCTCCATAATAAATACCAACTGAAGAATCAAATTTGCAATTTAAATTATCGGTCGAAGCTTTAATTTCATTAGGATAAAGATAATGTTGATGTCCTAAATTATCCTTTATTACAAAATTCGAGTATACTTCAGCTATGGTTCCATAGATTGAATCCATCAGTTCACGAATATTCCCATTTCTAAAAAACAACGTTTCATTCGTATAACCACCACTTTGTGCTGGATTATAGTAATCATAGGATCCCACTCTTAACCCCTTGGATTGATAAGATTCAAACTCAGAGTATGTTATAGAAATTTGTTTTAGAGTTTCTACTATTATGTCTTTTTCAGGTTCTACAGCATATATATTTGCAGAAACCTCATAAAAATCATCATATCGCATAGCGTTTATTTTTTCAAATAAATGCTGATTAACGGTTCCATCTTTCATGATTGATAATTCTTTTGCCAACTCTTCTCCAAAAATATATTCACGTCCTAAGGCAGACTGGGGGATACGAGGTTCCTCAACCTTAATTTCCCAATTCATTAAGTTCGGTAATAAACCACGTAGTTGAGTATTGAGGTTTAATATCGCCTTTCTTTCATTTGCCTTTTGCAAATCATATAATTGCATTTCCATACCGAAAGTATTACCGGCAAACTCACACTCGCTGCCTTGATTTTTTGCATAGCTAATTAGATTAGGCAAACTCACAGTTGCAGATAGAGTTATACAGTAAGTGCCATCCGGCATTTGCACAGAAGCAATTTCTTTGTATTCCTTGATTGACCCGTTGCTTACGGTTACAATCTCATCGCTTACAAGTTCATCATTAAGGACTGTTGTATTAGCAGATACAAACGTCCCATAAGCCTGTTCAATTGCTAAGCGAAGAGCGTTTTTTATTGCCTCGTCTTTTGTTGAACCATCAGAGCTTACAGTAAGAACTATTATTTCGTCATTCAACTTAGAGGACTTTTGTTGTGGCGAATCATTACTTGATAAATTAAGTAACTTGGACTCATATGATTCTAATCCGGCATCTGCCGCAAAAGCATTGTATTGAGCTATACACGATTGAAGATCTACACGATAACGTTCTTTAACTCTCTCAGGTGCTGATTCATTAAGAACTTGCTCTAATCTCTTCTCCTTGTTTTTTATTTCTTTCATGAATTGTTTTAGAACCGTTCTTGCTGATTTATCAGCCATCTGAAACCTTGCTTTATCACTCCTGCCCAAATTGGAGGATTGTGCGAATGTAAGCGTTGTGAAATTTGTAAATACGAATATAATAATTATAAACTTGAATATTAGCTCTTTCATGATTGTATTGTTTTACCAGTTTAGATACATTTTTGTTTGAGATTGGTTTTCGGCCCACTTTTCAGCTACTGAGCGACAAGCAGCGATTGTTGCCATAGAGCGGGAGTGCGAGTTTGCCTGCTCACGGCGTTTAAATTCTTTCTCATCTTTATATTTCTTTATTTTCATTTCCCAGTCGCGGGCTTTGTCCGTAGAGAGTTTATTCGACATCTCTTTCACCAATGTATCCGACTCCCCAAAGGCTGACGACTGCGGATCAATCTTATGTATATAGACCTAAGCCGCATCAGCACCTTTCTGATCCATTGATGCAGACCATGTGTTTCTTGCTTTGGTAATTAACGACGCTCCTTCATTATCAATCTTCTCTTGATATATTTTGCAAGCCTCATTCAACGCATTATTGTAACAGTCGGAACAGATTTCGGGCACTTCCATAAGTGAGGCTATTGCCTCATTGAACTTGCCGGTCGAAGCCAGCGCACGAGCTTTTGAAATGATACTCTGACAGTTATCACGGTAATACGTCTCTATCTTCCCGTTGGCTTCTGAAAATAATTTTGGAAACACAGGATTGTCAACTTTTATACCGTTTATGGCTGTTTGCCATACTTTAGTCTCATTAATACCCATTCCTTTGAGATTAAGGGAGGCTGTGGCATAGACCTTGTTTTCAACCTCATCACCAAGCATAAAGGTTATCTCGACTTCCTGCCTTATCCTCGGTGGTGTGACGGGGGCCACATCCTTTTCAGTAACATTACACTTCGCCACAAACAAGAACCTGTCTGCCCGATTTGCAGAACCATATCCGCTCTTCGTAACTATCTGCTCCATCTTCGCAACAAGAAGTTTTTGTGCCGTTTCGGGCACATCCTTACCTGTCACAACGGGGAAATAGGATATATTCCCCGATCCCTGTGCCCTTGTACCCGATATGATACAAAGCAATAAAGAAAATATCAGTGTGTACCTTTTCATTTCTCTCCTAAAATTAAGATTGCCTCTCCGAGACCACGGATTACTACTTTTGATGTGATATTATATGGAGCTTTCTGCAAATATTTTCTCAATGAATTGGCAAATGCACGGGCATCCATCGCAGTGCCCTTATTGTCTTTCAGAGGTATGCGCACCTGCTCGAACTAAGCGAATGTCTCCGTGCCGTCACTGAGGTTGAAGCTGCCGTTCACCGTGTTGTCCCGCATCCATTTCTGAATGCAGTCTGTCAACTCCTCTCCATTATATTCCTCCTCCAAATCTTTATTCCAATTATCCCAGCAGCGTACAGTCAAAACGATTTCCCGACCGTTCTTTTTCTGATCTGAATACCATTTATCGAGTTGTTTATCAAACTCCTTTACATTACTTTTCACCGCACTCTCCAATGCCACGGGAATGGACTCCGCTGTGGGCTGTGAATTCCCGGTGGATGTGGCTATTCGCTTGTTGGTATAGGCATCAAAAGCCTCAAGGGTGAACGACACTACCTTTCCGGCCGGTTCTTTCGTGATGTTCCACCATAGCTGGATCACGACATCCGATTTCATACGCCTTTTCAGCATATCCAGCGGGGTCTCGGAAATTAAAGCCCCCGATGTATTACTCGACATGGCATTGTCCTCAGCCTGTTTTACACCCATTGACTTTATCTCCATCTCGGCATCTTTAAGGCTGTATCCCATTCCTGTCAGCACACCTCCCACCTTCGAGATTACCTGTGGAAGTTCAATATCTTCGGTAAATGCCCGCTGATAGTCTGGAATCCTTGTAGTTGTTCCCTGATTGTCGAATGACTGTGTGAAATAACGCTGTACGCACCAATTGTCGCTGGGCAGTATCATGACAGTAGGCTTCTTGATCTCGTCCGCGTTAGAAAATAAAAAAATCAGAGAAGCAATAGCGGATAATAGCAATCGTTTCATACATCAATTTCATATAAACCGTAAAACACAAGTATACGTCTCCAGGACTTGCACTCATTGACGGAATAAGATCATAGAAACTGTTTTAAATTTATTACGAAAAATCTTATATAATAGTTCTTTCGGTAATTTTGAGGTTCTTTTTGGCTGTTTCCGCCAAGTTTCGGCGGTCAAAACCGATAGGTTTCTCCCTTCTCAACTCGCAGAACCATCTCAAAAATTACTCTCAAAATTCCTCGAAAATAAATTTAAACAGTTTCTTAGAAATTGTTTTAAATTCTTATTCACACAATTAGCACAAGCCTATCTGCAAATTTATACTTAGCCGGGCATATAAAAAAGAGTCGGAACCGGTTCAATTTGGTTCAAGTTGATTCAATTTGGTTCAAACTTGTTTTTTAACACATCTTTTGTCGTTTATACAGTTTTTTACTCTATCCCCTATCGTTAAACAGCATGGCATAACCTCCATAAGACAGCAATACAATTCGGGCAAGATGTCAAAATAATTGGAAACATATTACAAATACGCTGTGTAAAGAACTTGATGGCACCACAACTATCGCAAAATTTATGACAGTTAAAAAAAGAGCATTGAACCGTTTCTCGCAATATCGAACATTATTATCCCGAATACGCGTTAATATACAATATCTTAATATTGGTGACTTTATACAAGTTTATCCTAAACTTAATAGAATACAATAATGGAAGAAGTAAGACAGTTTTTAATGGCTTTAATGAAAAAAATTGCGAAATCCTTTTACTGTTATATGAGAAATATACATGTCTTTTAATTTATTGAAAATCTTGTTCGTAAAATCGACTCTTTAAACTAAATTTACATAACTCTAACTCTTTCTTGCAATTCTCTCATTTTCTGCATAAGTGCATCAAACTCTAAAGATTTACCATAAATGAAGAACCGTCGCATATCTGCATAGTCATCTAGCCATGCCTCCATAGCTGATTCTGGTATCGTAAAGTTGATAGTTGATGGGGCATGTAAATCATAGTTTACATATTTCAAAGCATAGTAAGCCTTACGATGCTCAACAATGGCATCATAAAGTTTGCGATTCGACAAAGCTTCTTCTCCATACTCCGTGTCCATCAATTTCTCTAAATCGTACAAATGACGAGACATTCGTACACTTCTCGGCTTTTCTTTTTGGAACTCTTCCGCCAAGAGAAATAACTTCTCAAGGAACGTCCGAGTAGGAACCACTGTTCTAACCAAACTATCTGCATCAATATCTTCACCATCAAAACTTTCACCTATTAGGGAGCGGATTGGTCGTAATTCCGTTGGTTCATCCATTGAAAGACAACTAATCTCAATCTTTACACGTGGAGGAATATAATTTATCGTATCCTCAAGAATTGACGGATAGTGTAATAGAATTACCGTAGGATCTTTATCTGAATCTATAGGTCGCCATTCTCCATCTTTATCTTGTACCTGAGATACATTCTCTATCGTATAACCGGAAACTCCCATTTCTTTCAAGTTGGCATCTAATTGAGAAGAAAGAGTCTCTTGAATATATACTCGTGACATTTTGCGCAGTTTTTCACGCTGACTTTTTCCTGTCTTCTCAATACCAAAGAATGAATGGCTGATTGCCAAGTCAATGTCTTCAGAGAAACGCTCTATAATATTAAAACCTTTTGACAACGATGTTCCGCCTTTGAAGATTAAAGAATCATGGCAATCTGTTTGGAATAATGCCTTCAGCGTAACAGTTACCCACCAGTCTTTTTCAATAGCTACCAGATTAACACCAGGATGTCCAGCCTCTGTTTGCTGTAACATTGCCAAACGGTCTACTATTTCATTATTTAACCACAGTTTTCCCATAATCTAAGTTTCTTTTAAGTGGTCAGCATTGGTTTTACAATTCGTTTCATCCATGCAGGCATCATATCTACATCTTTAACAAGAGTTTCCTTGTCAATTTCTTTTGACACCAATTGTTGGATAACTTTCAATTCACTTTCTCCTACATTCTCTTTTTTCAGAGCCTTGAGTGCTTGAACAAGTAAAGAGATTAGACGAGTGCCATAACAGAAATTCTTGGGTACACCTCGTTTTAATACTACTTTCCTATTGGATAAGTTTATCGTTCGCTCGCTACCTGTAGTAAGATATGTGTAATTCATCGGTACTTGAGTCGATAGTCCTAATGCATTCAAAGCTGTCATACCTGATGGCAACACCTCCGCGTTATCTCGAACTGCAATTGCCTGTACAACCTTATCAACCGAAGGAAGCACAACACCGAATCGACTATTTCTTGGCTTGGCATATATTCCATGTGCAATTTTAACAAGCATGCCTTCAGTTGTGAACTCGGACAAAACACTCCCCACAAATTCCGTGTGGTATTCCGGGAAATCTGAGCGAAACAAAATGCAATCTTCAGGCATAGCTTCTATACGCTGTCTAAGAGTTGCACCTTCTATAGAATATTCATTCGTTATCACACCTTTGAAATTTTAATAATTTTTCAAATGTAAAGATATAAAAAGAATTCAAATAAATGATGATTTGCTAAATAAATTGTTCGTTTGACCTCCAAAATACATGTTTGGGAATGGTTAATCTGAATGCCGTTACTTTAAATATTGACCACATTCCATATAGACAACTTAATTATTTTTCGACTTACAAACCAACAATGAAAACATTGCTATAGAAATTTGCTTCTTGGGAAAATAAAAACAAGATGGTGTATTACAGATAATCAATGTGATATATTTTATATTTCGGTTCAAGCGTGGCGCTGCCAATAGCCATGTCTTAAAGTGCATGTCATGAAAAAAACATTAATCAACAGATACGGTTAAGCAGCCAATGCTATAACGTGGTAACTGCCATGCCAATTCTTGTTAGTTTCGTGTTTCAGCTTCTCAGGCTTCGCACGAATAGGACCGCACCAAACAAGAATGGGACAAGAAATATCTTTTGTCGTTTGGATTGGCAATTTGTACAAAAAATGTAATGGCGCAGCTTGACTATATGGAAAAGCGAGGCAGTGGTCTCACGCGCATCTGCAATGAGACCAAAGCATTAGATGGGTATCGGGATGAATTGAAGCCTATTTTCAAATCCACTCCAACTCAGTTTCAGACCATAATCTATGCATTAATAACGGACAAAAATGTCGGAGACGTGTCGGAGACAAAAATCACTGAACGTCAGCAGAAAATCCTCAATCTTATCAAAGAGTCTCCGACAATAACTGGTAAGCAAATGTCGGAGACATTGTCGGTGAGCCAACGCACTATCGAACGCGATCTTTCCGCTTTGCAAAAGATTGGTGTTCTAAAACGTGAAGGTAAAGACAATGATGGCAGATGGATAATCTCTTTGGGGGCAAATACACGCAGACAATAGAAACTTAAGTAGTTGAGATAAATTAATGAACATATAAAACGAAGAGATTTATGAATCTATTTTGGCGCGAAGCGAAGGAGCATAAACTCATATACTACTGAACGACAAGCCCAAAGCAGCCAAAAAGATCGAGTTTTTATAGTTCAAGATTAAAACAATACATATATCGATTAGCTTTTCTTTACTACTTATTGATTATAAAGAATGAAATCTCTGGATCGTCAGCAAGAGCAGGAAAGATGGACGGAAAGTTGAAAGATTCTCCCAAAAGTCCTTCCTTCGTCCCGTAGTTTGCATTTCTCCTATTTTCGTCACTTTTTAATCATAACAAAAGCTATTGTATGATTATCGAGTATTAAGCTTTTAATGGCTAAAATACGAAAACAAGAAATAATCTTGTAAAGGATTTTACCTCAAAATTTATCATGCTGAACCGAGAATAAGGAAAAGGAGACTTGCCAGAAGAATGCCGAGATCTATAAGCTTGCGTCTTATATTACACTCGTGAAGCACTATCACTCCATAAAAGAACGATACGAGCACACTTCCTCTCCGAATCATGGACACAACAGAAATCATCGAATCGGGCAACGACAGTGAATAAAAATATAACAGATCAGCAGCAGAAAGGAACACTGATATCCCGATTATAGACCAGCGCCACTGAAATTTGCCCCCTTTACCGGAAACCTTCCGCAAGCCATACACAATCCCCGCCATTATCAACATCTGGTAAAACGAATACCATGCCTGAACCTCAAACGGTTCGTAATGACCAAGCAGATACTTGTCATAAAGGGCACTGACCGCCCCTAGCACCGTCGCTCCCATCGCAAGCCACAGCCAACGGCTTTTCTTTAACGAGAGCCCTTCGGAGGCTCCTATCCTGCTGATCATAAGCAACGATGTAAAACCGAGTATCAGTCCTGTCCACTGCCATACATTCAATCGTTCTCCGAAGATTAGCAACGCACCGACAAGCACCATAACCGGACGCGACGCATTAATCGGTCCCTGTATCGTCAACGGCAGATGCTTTATAGAAAAATATCCCAATATCCATGAACTGAGTACAATGACCGCTTTCAACACAATATGCAGATGCCCCGCCACGGTGTTCCCAAGTCCGAAATCACCATGACTCATGTTTATAAATATAACGGGAGACATGAGTAGTGTGCCAAACACTGTATTGAGTAAAAGCACGGTGAGAACGTTGTTGTCGCGCACCGATCTCTTCTTCATTATGTCATAAAAGCCCAGTCCCAATGCAGAACAGACAGCAAACAATATCCACATACCAAGATTCTGTTTCTTTCAAAAAACTGTTTAACCACTGCAAAATTACTGATTATTCCGCAATATCATAAAGGCACGGAGCATTCAAACCTTTTAGGTTTAACCCCTTTCATCTGTTTTTTACACGTCATTTGGTTCATTGATTAGCATATTTTAAAATTTTAAACTATTTTTGCAAGTTAAATAATTATATCCACGGATAATATAACATAACATATATGAATCTTTTTGATCAAGTGAGCGAGGACATCAAGAAAGCGATGCTCGCCCGTGAAAAAGTAAGACTTGAAGCTCTGCGCGGAGCCAAGAAGGAATTTCTCGAGGCAAAGACCGCAAAGGGTGCAAACGGAGAACTGTCGGATGAGGCCGCTACCAAAATTCTTGTCAAGATGGTGAAACAACGCAAAGAGAGCGCAAAGATCTATACCGAGAACAATCGCCCGGAACTTGCGGAAAACGAACTTGCGGAAGCCTCCGTACTTGAAGAATATCTCCCAAAGCAGCTTTCTGCCGAAGAACTCAAAGCGGAAGTCGCAGCAATAATTGCCGAGACCGGAGCAACCGGACCCAAAGAGATGGGAAAGATTATGGGTGTGGCATCAAAACGTCTCGCCGGCCGTGCCGAAGGCCGTGCAATTTCAGAAATGGTCAAAACATTATTGAACTCATAATATACCTCATACGAAATGCTTACATTACAAACCATAAAAGCCGATCCTGAGTTCGTCATCAGCCGGTTGGCAGTAAAAGGTTTTGACGGCAGAGCTGTCATCACAGAGATACTTGAGATAGATGCCGAGCGCCGCCGTCTCCAACAGAAAACAGACAGCGATGCCGCTTCTCTCAAAAAACTCGCGGCATCCATTGGTGCTCTCATGAAGCAGGGCAACAAAGAAGAAGCCGAAAAAGTAAAGAATGAGGTAGCCCGCATCAAAGGGGAGACCAAAGGTCTGCAGGACCGTCTTGCCGAATGCGAAAGCAAAATGCTCAATCTTCTTCTGACCGTGCCCAACCTTCCGTGCGCTGCTGTTCCGGAAGGTCTGACAGCGGAACAGAACGTGGTGGAGAAAACCGGCGGCACAATTCCGGAACTCCCTGAAGACGCTCTTCCACACTGGGATCTTGCAAAAAAATACAACATCATAGATTTTGAAACAGGAGTGAAGGTGACCGGAGCAGGATTCCCGTTCTATGTCGGGAAAGGCGCGCGTCTGCAACGCGCTCTTATCCAGTTCTTTCTTGACGAGGCATGGAAAGCCGGATACCTCGAAGTTGAGCCCCCGTTTGTTGTGAACGAGGCTTCCGGATACGGCACAGGACAACTTCCCGACAAAGAAGGACAGATGTATCATGTCACACTTGACAACCTGTATCTTATACCGACAGCGGAGGTGCCCGTGACAAACATCTATCGCGACGAGATAATACCGGCTGCCGAACTTCCCAAAAAGAACTGTGCATACTCTCCATGCTGGCGCAGGGAGGCAGGAAGCTACGGAAAAGATGTCAGAGGCCTCAACCGTCTGCACCAGTTTGACAAAGTGGAGATCGTTCGCATAGAGAAACCTGAAAACTCATATGCCGCTCTTGAAGAGATGAAAGACCATGTACAGGGACTTCTTGAAAAATTAGGTCTGCCCTGGCATATATTACGTCTTTGCGGAGGCGACATGAGCTTCACTTCGGCCATAACATTCGATTTTGAAGTGTGGTCGGCTGCCCAGAAACGATGGCTGGAAGTCTCTTCTGTCAGCAACTTCGAATCTTATCAGGCAAACCGCCTCAAATGCCGCTACCGCGACGAAAACAAGAAGATTCATCTGTGCCACACATTGAACGGATCGGCTCTTGCCCTGCCACGTATAGTTGCAGCTCTGCTTGAGAACAATCAGACTCCGGAAGGCATCATAGTGCCTGAATGTCTGCGCAAATATACCGGCTTCGACATAATCAATTAATTTTCAGAGAGTGTTCACCTTATAAATTATATTCATTCTCATATTCTCTCAAATGGACGACAACACGTATCTCAGCAAAGAAGAGATAAAAATTCCCATCAATGACCCGACAGGGAAATGGTCGGATCTTACCTTGCTCCCCGAATGGGATGAGGAATTCTATAATGTCTATACTGTCAGGAAGCACGGGAAATGGGTCATGCTCAAAGCCCTGAAGAAGGAATATGCCGAAAAGCCCGAATATAAAGAGATGCTGGAAAACGAGTTTGACACCCGCTACAACCTTGCGCATCCAAATATTGTTATGGTGAACGATCTGGAAATTGTCCCGGATGTGGGCCTGGCAATAATTACAGACGATGTATACGGATACTCCCTGCGTCGTCTCATAGACGAAAAACGACTCACACCTAAGATATTGCAGCGGCTTCAGACTCAATTGCTCGATGCCCTGGATTATATTCAGGAGAATCATATTGTACATAATCCGATAACCCCGGATACAATTATATTCACCGAGTATAATGAGAATCTGAAGCTTATAAATGTCGGTTATGCCCGGGAATCACATATCTCGGCAGCAGATGCCGATGAGGACATCAGAAGCTACGGCAGAATCCTCAACGAAGTTCTTGATCACATCCCCACCTCTTTGCCGCGCCTGCGACGTATAGCCAACAAATGCTGCGACACATCCCATGCGTACCGCTCCATAGCAGACCTGCATCTTGCCGTGGAACGTAGAAATTCCAGCCAGCTGTTCATTTTCATATGTGCATTCATAATTATTATGATGGCTCTTTTAGCTTGGCTCTCATTAAAAAACTAAGACATCATGGTTGAGATAAAACGTATTAATCCTACCAAACAGAATCTTAAGAAGTTCACCCAGTTCCAGATAGATCTTTATGACGGCAATCCCTACTTTGTGCCGCCGCTGATCAGCGACGACGTAGCCACTCTTCTCCCGGAGGCGAATCCCGCTTTCGATTTCTGCGAAGCCGAATATTTCATGGCTTACCGCGAAGGGAAGCCGGTAGGCCGAATCGCTGTCATAATCAACCGTCAGGTTAACGAAAAATCCAAGACTCAAAACGCACGTTTCGGCTTCATTGACTTTATAGACGATGACGAAGTTTCAGGCGCACTGCTCAAAGCAGCTGAAGACTGGGCACGAGAAAAGGGTATGGAGAACATTATCGGCCCGCTCGGATTCACGGATCTTGATCACGAAGGAACCCTTGTCGATGGATTTGAAGAATTGTCAACCATGGCAACCATATACAATTATCCTTATTATGCCCGGCACATTGAAAGTCATGGTTACCGCAAAGAATCCGACTGGGTGGAGTTCCTGATGGAAGTGCCGGATGCCATTCCTGACAAATACAACAGAATTGCGGAGATAGTTAAAAAGAAATACGGACTAAGGGTGGTCAAATACACCAACCGCAACCGCATTAAAGCCGAATACGGACATGCACTCTTCCATCTCATAAACGATGCTTACAAGGATCTGTATCAATATTCAAATCTCACTGAACGACAGATAGACCACTACATTAATGTCTATCTAAATCTGTTGAATCTTGATCTCGTATCCCTTATTGTTGAAGAGAATAACAAACTTGTGGGTGTCGGAATATCAATGCCCTCCATGAGTAAGGCGCTCCAACGTTCAAAAGGCAAGATGTTCCCCTTCGGATGGTATCATCTTCTCAAGGGACTCAAAGGCAAAAACGACAGAGTGGATCTGCTTCTTGTGGCGGTACATCCGGATTACCAGAACAAAGGTGTGAATGCCCTTCTTTTCCAGGATCTCATTCCCTATTATATCAAATATGGATATAAATATGCGGAGTCAAACCCTGAAATGGAAACAAATTCCAAAGTTCAGAGCCAATGGGAATATTTCACCACCCGCCAACACCGTCGCCGCCGTTCTTTTGCCAAAAAGCTTTAATTTCTATCCCGCAGGTTTATGAAAACAGGTGCAGAACTGATAAATCCGTACAATGACGACAAAGCCAAGGGGAGGCAGGTTGAACAGATGTTCGATTCCATAGCCCCTGCCTACGACTTTATGAACACGGCAATGACATTCGGTCTCCACAACATGTGGCGTTCAGGTGCATTGAAAGCAGCTTCATCAGCCTTGGGAACAGCACCGGGAGTTATACTCGACATCGCAACCGGCACCGGGGATGTGGCTTTCGAACTGCATAAACGCTTCCCTGATGCGGAAATATCAGGCGTTGACCTCTCGGAGGGGATGCTTGACGTGGCCCGATCCAGACTCAACAGAATGGGTGGATCAGCACAAAAAAAGATAAACTTCGTAAAAGGAGATTCCCTGAATCTGGATTTTGCAGACAACTCTCAGAATCTCATAACCGTGGCATATGGGGTAAGGAATTTTGAACAATTACGCAAAGGATACAGCGAGATGCACCGGGTGCTCCGTCCGGGAGGCGTGCTGTGCGTGATAGAACTTTCCCAACCTGCCCACAGGATTCCTCTCGCCTTATATAATTTTTATTCGCGCCATCTGATTCCCATGATAGGGAAGATAGTATCGGGAGACGCAAGAGCATACTCTTACCTTCCGGAAAGCATCGCGGCAGCGCCACAGCGCGATGACATGATGCTGATTATCAAAGAATGCGGTTTCTCCCATTGCTCATGGAAATCGCTTACTTTTGGTGCGGTAACATACTATATTGCAAAGAAATGACCCGTAAGGATTTTGAAATAATGGCTCCCGTAGGAAGCCGCGAGTCTCTTGCCGCGGCTCTTGCCGCCGGTGCCGACGCTGTATATTTCGGCATAGAGGGACTGAACATGCGTTCGCGTTCAAGCGCAAACTTCACTGTCGACGACATGGCTGAAATCGCCGCCCTGTGCACGGCAAAAGGTGTAAAGACATATCTGACAGTCAACACTGTCATCTATGACTCCGATATGCAGACAATGCGCACTATAATTGACCGCGCAAAGGAAGCCGGCATATCTGCGATCATAGCAGCCGATATGGCCGCAATATTGTATGCAAGAGAAATCGGTCAGGAAGTCCACATTTCCACACAGGTAAATGTCAGCAACACCGAAGCTGTCAGATTCTACGCGCAGTTTGCCGATGTAATGGTATTGGCACGCGAACTGAACATGAATCAGGTCGCTGAGATCCATCGCACCATTGTCGAAGAAAACCTGACCGGGCCGAACGGAAATCAGATCCGTCTCGAGATGTTCTGTCATGGAGCTCTGTGTATGGCCGTAAGCGGGAAATGTTACATGAGCCTGCACGAGATGAATTCCAGTGCCAACCGTGGTGCCTGCAACCAGATATGCCGGCGGGCTTATACCGTCCGCGACAAGGAGACCGGAGAAGAGCTTGAAATCGACAATCAATATATAATGAGTCCCAAAGACTTGAAGACCATACATTTCCTTAACAAAATGGTTGATGCGGGGGTCCGAGTCTTCAAGATAGAGGGACGGGCACGTGGTCCGGAATACGTGGCCGAGGCTGTAGCATGTTATTCGGAAGCATTGCAGGCCATAGCCGACGGTTCCTATTCAGAAGAGAAAGTCTCGGAATGGAATGCACGCCTTGTAAAAATATTCAACCGTGGGTTCTGGAACGGATATTACATGGGGGAACGCCTCGGAGAATGGAGTGCAAAATACGGTTCAAGTGCCACCAGGGTAAAAAGCTATGCGGCCAAAACCAACCGCTATTTTTCAAAACTCGGAATCGGGGAATTTTACATGGAGGCCGGTGAAATCAGCATCGGAGATGAAGTCGTAATTACCGGTCCAACCACCGGAGCACTTATATTTAAAGTCGAAGAACTGCGCCGGGATCTGAAACCTGTGAAAAGTGTAAAAAAAGGTGACCTTTTTTCTATGCCGGTTCCTGAAAAAGTCAGACCCTCCGATAAACTTTATATTTGGAAAGAAAAATAATTATGGCTCAGATAGGAGATACTGTTCGCTTCCTCAACACTACCGGAGGAGGCAAGATCACACGAATTGACGGAAAGATAGCATATGTGGAAGAGGACGGATTCGAGACACCCGTACTCCTAAAGGATATAGTGGTTGTGCTTCCGGCAGGGCATGAACCACGCACAGCCGGTGCGAATCTGATGTTTGACCAGTCTGCTTTCGACAATGGCAAAAAAGAGGTGCGTCCGGAAACACGTCTGACAAAAGAGATTCCCTCCCCGGTAAAAGAAGCGGAAGAGCTTCCTGTGGAGGAAACCAATTTTGGAGAGGAGATGAATGTGCTTATGATATTCGAGCCTGAAAATATCAAGAATCTCTCCAAATCCAAAATCAACATGGCTCTGGTGAATGACTCCAACTTTTTCCTGTTTTTCAATATACTGATACGTGATTTTAATGAAAAGGCATGGAAGTCACTCTTCTCCGGAGAGGTCGCTCCCAACGAGATAATTGATGTGGCATCATTCACACAGGAGAATATTTCGGAAATAGAAAGATTTGTATTTCAGGCAATGGCTTATAAAAAAGGGAAGACTTATCAGGTGAAATATCCCCTCAATGTATCCAAGAAACTTGATCTCACCAAATTTTTCAAACCACATTGCTTCCGTTCCGGCATATTTTCCGAACTTGCAATCGAGATTCCATTATATTCAGAGCGCAGATGAAAGAAAGATGGTGGACCACGCCCACGGAGGCTGAAAACGGAAAGACTATTATTGTTACCGGACGTGATTATCTTGATGACATTATCTCCAAAGGTAAGTTCAGATTCCGTGTTTCAGCGAAATGGAAATACCCGGCCTTGCCCTCCGGTATGCCAAACGACAATGCAGCGGAGTTACTTCAGATTGCCACGGACGCCCTCCTGAAGGAATTTAACCGCGACAAGGCGGCATATATTACCGGTATATATACAGGTGACGGCGAGCGGGAATGGGTCTTCTACACAAAAAATCTTAATATCTTCAACCGCATCTTTAACCGCGCACTTGAAAACATAGAGCCTTTGCCCCTTGAATTTGATGCAGAGGAAGATCCTCTATGGGAAGAATACTTTGAAATGCGAGATATCACATATGTGCCGGAAAACGACGACGAAAGATAGGCACTTACTTACCTGCAGTACTTGTTTGTCAAAGAGACTCCTTCCTCTATCAAAATCAGAAGAAAAAATATATATAACAGGAGTCTAACAAATTTTAATGTATTTAACATTATTTAACACATATAAGGAGGTAATACGCACTCCCTACCCTATCTTTGCAATTTACAAGTACTTTCAAAATTTTATTTACTAAAAATCTTACTTATGAAAAGGTTCACCAAACGTTGCGGACTCGGAATTTCTATAATAGTCTCCGCAATGTTCGCATCCTGTGGCGGCAACAACGCTGCAGACTCATTTTTTGAGGATGTTGATCTTATTCCGGTAACATTGTCTAAGGATGGCAAATGGAGCATGATCAACGCCAAAGGCGAAGTCGTATACGAAGACGAGTTCAAAAACCGTCCCTCCATGTGCTACAACGGTGTGTTTTCCGTTGAGGAGGGAGAGGGATATTCAATTTATAAAATGGGATCCAAAGGCCCCGAGGTGTTTGGTGAGGCCGAAAACCTGAAATACGCAGGATATATGAGCGAGGGCCTTATTCCTGTTACATTCCCCAAGAAAAGAATCTCTGTCCTGGACAAAAACGGTAAGCAGAAGTTTGAACTTGCACCAGTGAAAGGGTCAGAAGTAGTAAGCTGTTCCGACGGCTTTGCCGAAGGACTTCTGTCATTCCGCACCGAAGACAGCAAATGTGGATATTTCGATGCTACGGGCAAAGTGGCAATCCAGCCGGCATATCTTTCCGCAGGAAAATTCTCTGACGGGCTGGCGGTGGTAAGCCAGGAAGTAGGAGACTCCACCGATACCAAAACAGAGTATATAGTCATCAATAAGAAAGGCGAGACTGTCTTTAAAATCAAAGATGGTTATGACCTGCACAGCATGGAATTCAATAACGGATACCTGTATGCGAAAAATGATGACCGTGCGATATTAATAGATAAAAAAGGTGAAATCGTAAAATTCCCTGCAAAAATTTCAAACATTGTCAATTGGAACAGCAAGTATGTGATATTCTATAATGAAGAAGATTCTTATGGAGTTGCCAACCTTGAAGGTGAAATTATAATACGCCCCAAATATGAATATATAGACTTTGATTCCAACGACAACTTCCTTGCATGCAAAGATCCCAAAGACAAAGAGGTGCTTCGTCTTGACAAAGAGGGCAATGAAATTGCGAAATTAGACTATGAAAGAGTTGCATACATGGGTAAATTCGGTTATTTTGCCAAAGACGGCAATACAATCTCTCTCATAGACAAAGACGGTAAATCTATTGGCAACAATGATTTTTACGATGTTTCCACAACTCTCACGGCATCATCACGTATAATTGAGTCGGACTATTTCAATATGGATGCAATCTCCGCGACTCTGGTTGGAATGATCGCAACAAACGGAGTCGGGAACATCAAGGTTAACGAACCGGCATCTAAAATCTTCACCGGTAAAGAGGCATCTTCCTACTCATACACATACAATACAGACATGCCCGATCTGAATAAAGAAGGTTTCAGATATGATATAACATGCCGACTTACTTTCAACGAATCTATTGCAGTCTGGGATTACAATTATTCCACATATACAGGCTCCTATAAGTGGAATCCCGAGTCAAAAGTGGAAAGTATATCTCTGAATCTTTCAACACAAAACGACTGGGGCAAAGATGGATTCGACTCCATTCTCAAGGCTCTTAAAGAAAAAGGATGGAAAGAATACAAAGTCGGAGAGATGTATGACATAGCATATATGGGCATTCTTAAGAAGGGTGCACTCAGTGTGTTTGTAGAATGCCCCAAAGAGGGGAAACGTGCCACTGTATCCCTGGCAGACGCCAACTCTTCAGCAGTATCAGCTGTTTCATCCAACATGTCATCTGTAATCAGAGAATCAAACGATGCCAAAAGCGCAACTACTGTGCCAAATGACACAACAGTTGCTGTTGAAGCTGTAGAAGAAGTGGCTGCAGCCAACTAATCCTGGCTACACGAAACCACACCACGAAGAGCCTGTAATCAGGATAAGAAATGCGGTTTTAAATGTTAAAATAGGCCTATTTTTACATTTTATTTTAATTTTTTTCGCATTTTTTTTGGAGTGTTATAAATAATTATTACCTTTGCCACGTTTTTGATAGCAAAGAATATTGTTTTATTATTTTAAATTTTAAAGAGATGAAAAAATTAGTTTTCTCGCTTGCTGTTCTTTTCAGCGTAGCATTGGTTTCTTGCGGTGGCAATAAAGCTGCTGAGGCAGTTGACACAGACACAGTAGTTGCAGTTGAAGTAGCTGAGGTTGCTGATTCTAACGACACTACAGTTGCTGTAGAGGTAGCTGAGGCTGCTGTTGAGACTCCTGCTGACTCTGCAAAATAATTTTTGCTAACAGCAAGACGAAAAGTCACAACTTAAATCGGTGATTCCCTTATGGGTTTCACCGATTTCATTTTTTAATCCCTTTTCATTAACTTTGTAAAACGTTTTATAACCCAAACGCGTTATTAATTTGGCTCACCGGTCTTGTTATTAGTCTTATTAGACCCATAGACCCGTAAGCAACTCCAGTCAAAACCATTTATTGCTTTTTATTGCTCATGAACAAGAATCAGAAGATACTCCTCGGAGGCGGAATCGGAATTATAGTATGCTTTATAGGGCTAATTGTATGGCTTATTATCGCCAATTCACACAACACAGCAGCAGTCAATGAGGCTCAGGCCCGTGCAGACAGTCTCGCCATCGCCAACGACCAGCTTCTTCTGACCAACGAATTCAATCAGCTTAATGCCGACTTCAATCAATATGAAGGGCAACAGGTGTATCTCAAAAATGATTCCCTCGTACATAAATACAATGAGGCCAGACTCAAAGTGGAAGGTCTCATTCAGGAACTGAACAACGAAAAAAGCAAAAATGCAAAAAACATGGCGGCAAGCCGTGCCAAAATCAAGCAGTTGGAGGGCGAGATAGCCACACTTAAAAATATTGTACGCCATTATCTTGAAGAGATCAAACGTCTCGGAGAAGAAAACGAGGGCCTAAAACAGGAAATCCAGCAGGTTCAACAGAAAAACGAACAGCTTAACACCCAATATACAGCTGCCGCAAGAAGCAATGCAGAACTCACACAGACCGTCCAGCTTGCAAAAAAACTTAATATTTCAGGCCTTTCATTCCATGCCTACAACAAGAAGGGCAAGATTGAAAAGAACATTACCAAAGCAAGACAGCTTGGAGCAAGTTTTACTGTAACTCCAAACAACACTGCCGCACCGGGAATGAAAGACTTCTATCTCCGTATAATTTCACCGGAAGGTACATTGCTCGGAGGCGGACCCTCCTTACAGCTTGACGGAGCCAACTTAAGTTCCACATCCCACCGCAAAGTGGAATATGCCAATGAGGAGCTGTCGGTATCCATCTATTGGGATGTCAACACCACTCTTACGCCTGGGGACTATACGGTAGAAGTGTTCTGCGACGGCTATCGCCTCGCATCGCGCCACTTCACTATGAAAAAGTAGGGATACTAACGACAGACAACAAACAACGTCATACCCTATGCCGGTATGGCGTTGTTTTCATTTCTTTGCTGACAGTTTTTATCGGACAGCAATAGTTTTTTTTGGAATGCGACTTGTCACCAAGTCGCGCAAAAGATATAACGTTCCCTCAGAAAGGGATCACTCCATTTGCAAGCATCACAGAAGCACTTATCAGACCTGCAATCAGCACTCCCAACGTAATTTTGTCAGCCCTTGTAAACTTCAGTTCACCGCTTTTATGTCTTTCCTTTCTACTCTGCACGTAAAAGCCGATCCCGGCAAGATAAAAGAAGCTGGTGAATACAAACAGGGACATTCCGCCGGCATATATCAGCCATAAGCAATAAAGAGAACAAGCGGTACCGATGATCCGGTAACGCCAACGAACCGCACATCCATATTCACAGATCTCCTGCGGACAGCAACTGAGCTTCAACAAGTATAATCCTCCGGAAAGGTATGCCGGCAACACCATCATCCCGGTAATACTAAGTGCTGCCATGTATATGTCATCCGCCATCATCACCATCACAAGAAACCCCTCCATGATAAGGCTTGAGACAAGCAGACCGTATTCGGGCATTCCATGCCGGTTGATGTGCAGAAAGGCAGAAGGAAAGATTTTAACTACAGCTGCCTCATAAGGCACCTGTGCACATACCAGAGTCCACGAAAGCCATCCTCCCAAAAGAGACACAATAACAGATAAAATTACAAAATAATACGCCCACTCTCCGCAAATGTCCTTAAGCACATATGCGACAGACGGATCTTCAAGACCGGCCAGACGTGCACGCTCCATAACCCCATAGCACAGCATCGAGACAAGCACATACATAAGCCAAGCCACAAGAAACCCCAATGCTCCGGCCTTCCCCACATCTTTGGGTCTTTTGGCCCGCGCAGACATCATGACGGCTCCCTCTATTCCTATGAAACACCACAGAGTCACAAGCATCGTGCTTTTGACTTGTTCCAACATGGAATCGGGATCCAATCTCTCATCCATAAGGTTTAGAGATAAGACTCCATACTTGATATTCAGAGCCAGAAGCACAATAATCAGTCCTATTGCAACAACCTTAATCACGGCCATGGTATTGTTGAGTAATTTCGCCGTCTTTATACCCCCTGCCACAATAAAAAACATCAGCCATATCAGGAGCGTACCGAAAAGCAGAGTAGGCCAGGAGTGATCCAGAAGAGCCGGAATAAAAGCACCGAATGAGTCATTAAGCATCACTGCATACGCAATATTTGCAAACGAAGCACAGAGCCAATAACCCCAGGCTATATTGAAGCCGGCAAAATTACCGAATGCCACCTGAGCATACTGATAGATTCCGGCATCAAGGTCAGGATGTCTGTCGGCAAGTATCTTTAACGTAGCCACCAGCAGCAACATTCCTATAGCGGTGACAATCCATGCCACACCCACTGATACGGGACCGGCCCCCACTGCAAGGTTCTGAGGAATATTATAAAGGCCGGAGCCCACCACCATTCCGAACACAATACCGACCAAAGCTCCCAATCCCAGTCTTCTCTCACTATTCATTTCTAACAACTCTCTTAACCTTAATACCTTCTGCTGAAAACATCATATCAGACCAATGCTGCCGATAATGCAAAATAATAAGGGACTCCCCCTCGGAGTCCCTTATTATTTACTATCTCTTTCTTTTTATTTCGTGACGGTTTGCCACATTCTGTTTCTCATCATATGTGGTGAGTATTATCGCCTCCGGTGTAACCTCCCCTTCCATGAGAACCTTGTCATCGTTTACAAGTATCGGGAAATCATTCTCATATTTATCACCGGCAGGTATCCACGCATATTTATGGGTATGACCCGAAATCATAAGATCAATACCGGCTTCATTCAATAACGGAGTGAAAAGCTTGCTTATCTGATTCACCCCATACCACCCCGACTTTGTTGGATTCGGAGGCATATGAAGGAAGGCTATCTTTACAGGAGCCTCCTTATACTCTTTACTTGCCAATACATCTTTGAGCCATTCCACTTCTTCAGCCCGGAACTGGTCAGAAACCATTATGTCAAGATTACGGATATCATTGTCCGGCTTGTCCTCACCACCGTCAAGGACAAGGAAGAAAACCGGTCCCTGACGGAAAGCATAATACGGTCTCCCCGACAGAGAGGGATAATAATCCATATAATTTATCGCGTATTTTCCACGGTTCTCATGATTGCCACGAGCCATATAGAAAGGCACATCGGAGGCAAAAAGTTCACAGGCGCTCTTCAAATAATTGTCAAAAATATCTTTCTCCGACTCGATACTCGTAGTCATATCACCGTTCAGCAATACAAAATCGTACCCTTTCTTGCGTGCATTTGCAAAAGCATCACGAAACATTCCGTCATGTTCATGAAAATCATTACCTACCGCAAACTTGACACTCTTTTTCTGCGGATCCAGTGTTGTTACCTGATAAGGCTTGTGTTTCAATATATCACTTCCGTAGCCTTCGCCATACAGCATTCTCTTTCTTCCCTCGTCAAGAAGAACTGAATTCTGCATCACACGGTAACGATATGTTTTGCCGGGCTCAAGTCCCTTGATTGTCACCTTGTGAAATTCGCCTACTCTGCGTCTGCCGAAACGGGCATCATGATATTTCGGCCGCTCACACTGGTAGAAATGAGTGCCATCATCCGGGGCAACCTCAATCCAGCCTACCGAAGGCATATTTGTTTTCCAACATACAGTAAATTCATTCTCACCTACCGCCTGCAGATACGGACCCAACTCTATACGTATGGATTCCGGATTGATCTCCTCTGCCATCAAAGGCATCGCCGCTACAAAAAGAAGAAGCGATAAAACTTTCCTAAATTTCATTTATACACCAGATTATATAACACTTTAATATATCCGCACAAGTACTACACCATGAGGATTCACCTTGGCTGTATATTTGTCATCGGTCTTGTCCACATCTTTCTGACGCCATAGATCGCGCACCGTTTTGGGCTCATAGAAACCAAGTGCGGACATCTTTATCGTAATATCACGCGACTCAAGCGTCTTGTTGAAAAGGCCCACTGCCATAGATCCGTCTTCGAGTTGTTTTACATAGACAGCTTCCTTGTCATTCTCTACGATCGGTGCTCCGTGAACACCTAAAGGATCCTGATTCACATCTATTACCTCATCGTTGCTAAGCAATGAGAATGTGAACGGATCGAGGCGCGCAAGGTCACACCCTATCAGCAACGGTGAGCAGAAGAGAGACCACAATGACATATGTGTGTATTGCTCGTCCGGAGTCAGTTTGGTGTAATGCAATTTAGGACCCCATCCCACAAGACCGACTACAAGCATATCCGCATCAGGCCAGTGACCGGGGCCGGACCACGGTGCCCAACGCGCCTGGCTGAATCCTATTTTGCTGAAGTTATCCCAGTTGTCACGTATGTCTCCGGTTGTACGCCAGCAATCCGCATACTTAACAAGCGCAGGAGCATCGCACAATGGAGCATTGTTTGAAAGGCTGTATACAATATCGCGGTCCGTTGCACGCAATGCGTCGTGCATCTCCACAATATGCTCCACATCATTGGGTTTCCAGTCATACTTCAGATAGTCTACTTCCCACTCCGCCCATTGTTTAGCATCATTCTTCACAAACGAATAAGGGCTAAGATATCTCACATCTTTCCGGTATTGCATATAATCACCCGTAGGCAAAGTGTAACGATAGTTCTCGTTCCTGTTCCCGTTTTCTATCCATTTATATTTGCCGTCGGGAGTATCCGCATAGCTTCCTACGTGGGCTGCATACGTACCTACCCACGGCGTTGAATAAATACCAAGTTTCAGACCGAGATCATGTACCTCCCGGGTCAAAGCCTTCATGTCGGGAAATTTGGTGTTCCCCTGAATGGCATTAAGTTTGCCGCCACGGTTTCCCTGCCATCCGTCATCAATGTTTATGTACGTCCATCCATGATCGGCAAGTCCGCTGCTCACCATGGCGCGCGCCGAAGACAACACCTGCTCCTGCGTGACATCGCGTCCCCAACAATTCCATGAGTTCCATCCCATAGGAGGGGTAAGAGCTATGCGGTCACCTATCACAATACGCAATTCTCTTTCAGCCGTCCCGTGTGAATTAGCTGCAGTCAGAGCTACTTTATACTCCCCCGCCTTATTCACTCTTCCGGAAATCCTGCCGGTCTTTTTGTCAAGGGTCAAACCTTCGGGAAGTCCTTTTGCTGAAAATGTAATCGGACGCTCTCCAGTTGCCGCTATTGTAAACAGGAACTGCGAGCCCGGGCGCGCGCCAAACAGTTTTGCACCATTTATTCTCGGAGCCTTACCCGGCTTGGGAGTCAATATATACTGGGAATAGTCCGGAACCTTAACATTTTCCGGTTTCTCGGCCATAACGGCATGTGAGGCAAATGCCAGAACACACAAAGCAACAATCTGTCGTTTCATTTGGATTGAGTAATTTATAATATTAGATATATTTGCAATTAGTCGGATATTGTTGTAAATCAGAAACCAAATTTAATAAATTTTCATCGCACGTACAACCGTTTATCTCTTTCAAATACAAAAAACGCATCTTTGCTCAAAAATTTTCCCTTTGACAATTGGCATTACTGTTTTTTTTCTTATTTTTGGAAATTGAATCAAACATCAGAATCAAACTTTGATCAGAATATGAATAATACAGCTCAATTGGCCAATAAGGTTTTCGACCGCAGTGTGGCAGACTATCATAAAACAGACAACGTTGATACCCCGTGCAACAATCCTTACGAGAAAGGTTCTCTCGAAGCCATTTTCTACGACAAGAACTGGGTGGATGCGGTGCAGTGGCATCTTGAAGACATAATCCGTGATCCGGAAATCGATCTCCAGGACGCATTGAATCTCAAACGCCGTATCGACCGTTCGAATCAGGTGCGGACAGACATGGTGGAGGATGTCGACTCATGGTTCCGAGATCTATACAAAAATGTTACACCGGACTCAGACGCAACCATAAATACCGAGTCGCCGGCCTGGGCACTTGACCGTCTGTCGATCCTTGCCCTTAAGATATGGCACATGCGCGAGCAGGCGGAACGCACGGATGTGGATGAAAGCCATCTTGCCAACAGCCGCGCCAAACTTACCGTACTTCTTGAGCAACGCGACGATCTCACCACTGCTATAGACACACTTCTTGACGACATTGCCGCCGGACGCAAATACATGAAAGTGTATCGCCAGATGAAACTTTACAACGATCCATCCACAAACCCCGTATTATACGCTAAAAAGAAGTAAGAGATGGGCAAGAAAATTCTCATCAGTCGCTTCTCGGCGCTTGGCGACATTGCAATGACCATACCTGCGGTATATGATGCATGTCTCGCCAATCCGGAGCACAATTTCTATTTTCTTACCCGGAAACATCCGGCCCAGCTTTTTATACATACACCGGAAAACCTCACCATCATAGCTGTAGACCTTGACAACTACAAGGGGGTCAAGGGGATCTGGCGCCTTGCGGCATCTCTGAAGTCAAGTTATTCAATAGACACTTTCCTTGATCTGCATGATGTGGTGCGCACAAAGCTTCTGCGTGCGTTTCTGGCTATCCGGGGAGTGAAGACATTCCATTTAAACAAAAGTCGCGCCCAGCGTAAAAAACTGACGCGACGACACAAAAAAATACTTCTTCCGCTAAAGCCCACCACCAAGCGCTACCGCGATGTGTTCACGGCAGCCGGGCTTCAGATGAACGCCCGGTTCAAATCCCTTTTCGGACAAGAAAAGGGAATGCCCGCGTGTTTCGCTGCCGCCACACCGCATAAAAAAGAAAACGAATTCTGGATGGCTGTAGCTCCTTTCGCTCAACATGAGGGTAAAATCTATCCTTTCCCGCTTATGAAAAAAGTGATAGAAGAGGCTGCAAAGCGACCCGACATCAAAATTTTTATCTTCGGATTCGGCCCTCGGGAAGAAAAACTTATCGCATCCATCGCAGAAGAATATCCGAACATCGTAAACATGGCAGCTAAAAAAATAGGATTAGGCAACGAACTTGCTTTGCTAAGCCACTGTGATGTCATGCTGTCTATGGATTCAGCCAACATGCACCTTGCCTCTCTTGTAGGGCTTCGCAGTGTCAGCATATGGGGAGCTACCCATCCCTACACCGGTTTCTTCGGATGGCATCAGGATGTTGCGGATGCCGTCCAGCTTGACATGACCTGTCGCCCATGTTCTATCTACGGGAACAAGCCGTGCCAGCGGGGCGATTACCACTGTCTGTGGGGAATAACCCCACAGATGATCATTCAGAGGCTGCAAATTCCATCAGGTAAGCCTTGATGAATTCATCTATCTCTCCATCCATCACTCCATTGACATCGGAAGTCTGATAGTTGGTGCGATGATCCTTCACCCTGCGGTCGTCAAACACATAGCTTCTGATCTGACTTCCCCATTCAATTTTCTTTTTGCCGGCCTCAACCTTTGCCTGCTCCTCCATTCTGTGCTGCAACTCTTTGTCATATAAGATTGAGCGCAACTGGCGCATCGCATTCTCCTTGTTCTTGGGCTGATCTCGTGTTTCCGTGTTCTCAATAAGAATCTCCTCTTCCTCTCCGGTATACGGGTCCTTATACTGATAACGGAGTCGTACTCCGGACTCTACCTTATTAACATTCTGCCCGCCGGCACCACCTGAGCGGAATGTATCCCATGATATGCGGGCCGTCTCCACATTCACTTCAATTGTATCGTCTACCAAAGGAGTCACAAACACGGAAGCAAAAGATGTCATACGTTTTCCCTGAGCGTTATACGGGCTAACGCGAACCAGACGGTGCACACCGTTCTCGCTTTTCAGAAAACCATATGCGTAATCTCCTTCTATATTTATTGTAACGGACTTGATTCCCGCCTCATCGCCATCAAGAATCTGCGCAATAGAAGTCTTATAGCCATGTCGTTCAGCATAACGCAGATACAGGCGCATAAGCATTGAAGCCCAGTCCTGACTCTCCGTGCCTCCCGCTCCGGAATTAATCTTCAGAACCACCCCGAGTTTGTCCTCTTCACGGCGTAGCATATTGCGGAGTTCCAGTTTCTCGATCTCCTTGATTGTCTCGTCATACTGTTTGTCGACATCCTCTTCAGTCACAAGTTCCTCTTTGACAAAATCGAACGCAAGACGCAGTTCTTCTCCCTGTTTCTCCAATGCCGTATACGAATCTATCCAGAAATGCAATTCTTTGATCTTGCGCATCTGTGCCTCTGCTTTCTCACGGTCTTCCCAGAAATCAGCCACATGCGTGCGCAGTTCTTCCTCTTCTACTTCAATGCGTTTTGAATCTATGTCCAGATAATGCTTCAGAGCTTCTATGCGCTCCTCTACATCTTTAAGTTGTTCAAGTGTTATCATTGTCTGTATTGCTTATTTGTAATTAAGGTATATCTTTGTAATTAAGGTACATCTTCATACATACTCTCGATCTCTTTGGCATATCGTTTTGCCACAACGGGACGGCGCACCTTCATTGTATTGGTCACCTCTCCATTCATAATTGAGAAATGATGAGGGATAAGTGTGATTCTCTTGATACGCTCATAGGAGGCAAGATCTTTCTGCAGCACGTCTATCTGTGACAGTACAAATGCCACTGTTTTGGGGTTATCACATAATTCCTTCGGGTCATCGAAAGGTATGCCGTTCTTATCCGCCCAGGCTCTGAGCTGAGAAAAATTGGGAACAACCAGAGCCGTGACGAATTTACGCCTGTCACCGATCACCGCCACCTCGTCTATGAATTTGTTTTCAGCAAGACGACTCTCGAGCATCTGGGGAGCAATGTATTTGCCATTGGAGGTCTTGAACAGATCCTTTACTCTTTCGGTAAGCACAAGAGCACCTTCAGGATTGATATATCCGGCATCCCCTGTGCGGAAATAGCCGTCTTCCGTAAAGGCCGCTTCATTGGCTTTCGGATTCCGATAATAGCCTGGAGTCACACTATCGGCTTTCACAAGGATTTCCCCATTATCGTCAATTCTGACTTTTATTCCCGGCAACGGAACCCCGACTGTGCCTATCTGATAACCCACAGGCGGGAAACAACTCACAGTAGCCGTCGTTTCGCTGAGTCCGTATCCTATAATCACTTCTATCCCTACTGAATGCAGGAACCGACATATATTATCGCTCAGAGGGGCACCTGCTGTCGGGAAAAAATTCGGGTCCGGGATACCTATCGCCTTTTTCAGTTTACTGAATACACGTTTATCCCAAAATCTGTATTCCCGTTCCAGAAACTTCGGCACAGGTTTATTGACCCTCCTGTATTTAAGATTACGCAAATAGCCGGCCCGGATAGCCCGCTTTACCATCAGACGTTGCAAAGGTCCCATCTGCGATATTTTCTCTCTTACACCGGCATATACTTTTTCCCAAAAGCGGGGGACACAACACATGATATTGGGCTCGACCTCCTTGATTGTATCTTGAATCAATCTGGGATCATAATTTATAGCTGATGGCAATCCCTTTGTCAGGCAGAAGAAACTCCATGCCTTTTCAAGAATGTGGGACATAGGCAGAAATGCCATTGAAATATCTGTATCCTTTATCTGCTGGAGAAATTCAAGATGCTTCTCTATAGTGGCATCATAATTGGAATGGGTTATAACCACTCCTTTCGGCTCACCCGTAGTTCCGGAAGTATAAATAAGAGTTGCCATGTCTTCCGGCAAACCTCTCCCCGCACGAGCACAAACCTCACGCTTCACTTCTTCTGGAGCAATCTCTCCCATTTTTATAAATTCATCCCAGAGGATAGAGACCCTGTCGTCTTCAGCAATCTCAAGTCCTTCGGAATTGAACACTACAATCTTTATGATCTGCTCCGGATGGCTTTTCCAAAAATTATAAGCAAGAGGATATTGGTTCTTGTCACCGACAAAAAGCACACGTGCCTCCCCGTTTGAGACTATAAAATCAAATTGCGACTGCGAGCTGCTTGAATACAGCGGAATTACAGCGATACGGTTGCGGAATGCTCCGAATTCTGTAATAAGTATTTGGGGTGTATTGGGAGAACAAATGGCAATAATATCTTTCTCAATAAGAGACATCATAGCCAAAGCTTTTGAAGCGGTCTCTACCTGCGCGGCAAACTCAATCCAGCTTGTAGGCTTCCACTTCCCGTTTTTACTCCAACAGAAACGATATGCTTCTCTCTCTCCAAACTTCCGGGCATTGTCATTAATTATTTCTACCAGTCTATTCGCCATTTTCTTTCTTTATTTTTATTCCCCGGATCCTCTTCATTCCTGTAGTCCGTTAACATACAAGGGTGCATCCATCAATGTCTCTCCTTTCATTTACACCCCAATATGGACAAAGCCATTTCTCTATTTATCTTTCTATTCCCCGGTCAAGCATCTTCCGCTTGACCAACATTCTTACGCCCGTAGGCATTATTGAAACAAACACAATGGAAACACGGTTCAGCATCCCGTTGATATATTGTTTCTTACCCTTTACCATCCTCTTCAAGGCCCCTTTCACAAACTGTTCGGGAGTAGCAAGCGCCCCAATCCTTACCGCGAGCCTTTTCAACGGCTCAGGCAGTCCGAAAAGATCTGTGGCAATACCTCCCGGACAAGCCACAGTTACTGTCACACCATAATCTCGCATCTCATAATGCAACGCCCTGCTGAACACCCTTATGTATGCCTTGGTAGCTGAATACAAAGCTATCCCCGGCATTGGCATCCAACATGACATAGAGGACATGTTCAATATTCTGCCTCTACCCTGATCTTTAAAACGCATTGCGAATCTGCGACTCAACGCAGTCACAGCCTCTACATGCAATTTCAGGAAACAATCTATTTTACGTTCGGGAGTCTCGGAAACCGGCTTAAAACTGAAAACACCGGCATTGTTTATCAGATAATCTATACTTATATTATTCGAATCGATAAATTCAATCAATCTGTCGGCACATCCATTTTCTGTCAGATCAAGATTCACTATATATGTCTTGACCCCAGAGTCCCGAGCAATCTCCTTCGAATAAAAATCAAGTTGCTCGGGCTGATTACTGACCATTACAAGATTGCATCCATGCCTTGCAAGCTCCCGGCAGAAGCACAGTCCTATGCCGCTGCTTGCTCCTGTCACAACCGCCACTCTGTCTTTCAGTTCTTTCCAGACTCCCATGTCTACTCGATTACTTGGATTCTGCGATCTTGCTCTCCCATTGGGCATTCTGACGCTTAATCTTATTGATCTCGCGCTCTATGGCAGGAGTTAGATCTTTACAGTGATGATGACAAGCCATCTCTTTGGAATACATCCGCGCTATACAGTAGTTGACATGATCGCAACCACATCTGTGGGACTCCTCTTCCCGCATTCTGTTCACAAAGTCAGGCTCATTGAGCAACGCGCGCCCCATCTGTATGAAATCAAAGTTCTCTTTGTCAAGAACAGTCTCGGCATTATCACGGCTGACGACCCCTCCCACATAAACCAACGGCAGGTTAAGCTCCTTGCGGAAAAGCTTTGCATCTTCCAGAAAATACAATTCCTTGAAGGGAGATTTCCTTATCATATATTTTCCTGCAAGACGCACCCCATATTTAAGCCACAGTTCTTTCATATAATGGGTCATGGAGTATATCGGCATCTGACCGCGCATCACATACATGGGAGCTTTGCTTACAAAGCCTCCGGACAGGACAAGGGCATGCACACCGGCACGTTCTATCTCCTTGGCAACCTCAATACATTCGTCTATTTCCAGTCCCCCTTTGAATCCGTCACGCATGTTGGTCTTTACCAACACACCCATATCCGAGCCAGCCGCCTTCATTACTTCCTCGAGACACATGTTCATAAACGTCATTCGCTGACGCAAATCACCTCCGAACTCATCTTTACGGCGGTTCGTATATGGTGAAAGGAACTGCGAGACAAGGTATCCGTGACCGCAATGGACCTCAACGCAATCAAATCCGGCATCTCTGGCTGTATTCACCGCCGTGCCGAAATCACGGGCCAGTTGTTTTAGCTCATCCTTGCGCAGGCCTCGCACAAATGTAGGAGAATACAGATTGAATCCAGTTGTAGCTCCCACTGGAGTTCCACCGGCAGTAGAACGATGCGTCATGTTTCCGCAATGACCTATCTGTATGGATGCCTTGGCCCCCTCATCGTGTATCCTGTCTGTAATGTCTCTAAGCGGTGACACAATTTCCGGACGAAGCCACAGCTGAGTTGTAAAAGACAATGCAGAGCGGCACACTCCTGCATAGGCAAGAGTGGTCATACCCACTCCTCCGCGAGCCACAGAAACGTGGTAGTCACGGAGCATTTCCGTAGGCCCATTATTTTTTCCCATTCCTTCAAATGCCGCTGAACGAATTGTGCGGTTACGCAATTCTACCGGTCCGATTTTTCCGGGAGTAAAAAGTTTAGTCTCCATATATTTATAATCTATTGCGGAATCAATGGATTCATTTATCAACAAAACTGAACTCAATATATGAAAGGAATTATATTTTTCCTTTTCAATTTCTTGTATTCATCCCCAAATTCCGCCTCATATCTTTTATTTATTTTTACAGCACGGGGAGCCAGATTAGCAAATGTCCAGACCGCGAATGCAAGTCCTCCAAGACTCCACGTCAGGATCGCATAACCCGTCCACTCCACAAGCTCTCCGAAATAATTTGCAGAAGCCACATAATTGTAAAAGCCGCCATAAGGGATGTAATGTCCCGTATCTCCAGGCTTGCGCAGATTACGTATAATGTGATCCGAATGAAGATTTATGCACATGCCTGACACAAACACCACAGTACCAAGAATGAATAACGGACTCCACAGCCATGAGATGCCATAATATGCCGGAGGAGAGACATAAAACAGCCAGCCGCCGATCATATATGCATTTATCACATTAAATATTATTCCCATTAACATGATCACAAGTGGCATACGGCTCTTTCCACGCATCCTGAACGGGAAAATAAACGACCGCTGAAAATAATGAATCAGAAACAGCAAAGCCATTACTGAAGGAACTATCTCACCACTCCGTGGACTGAACGCCCACAAGAGAGACATCGCCAGAAAAGCAGGAGTCTCCATCAGCACCCAACCGAGTTTATTGCTGACTGCCGGTCCCCATTTCTTCTGATACATCATGCCGTAGCCTGCAGTAATACGGTGCAGAGCAATAAAAACCGGAACTGCCAGACACAGCATACTTGCCACCACCCCGTAATAAAAATCTTCTGTAAAAATTATCGTATTCTGCATTGTAGTCGACTGCATAACAAATTACAAAGGTAACCTAAAATGGCAAAACAGCAAAAACAAACTTTCCAAATCCCTATTTTTTATAAATTGCATGCATATTACACAATCTATTGCATAATGTTAATATTTTACTTAATTTTACAACATCAATTACGTTAATTGTTGCCCATATAAATAAACTTATATTAAAAAAGGCTATATTCAAACAAAAGTCAAATCTACAAAAGATGAAAGCAAAAGAAATTCTTGCAGACCTGCAGATGCGTTTTCCCAATGAACCGGAATATCTTCAGGCAGTAGAGGAAGTGTTAAACTCAATCGAAGACGTATACAATGAGTATCCTGCATTTGAGAACGAAAATCTGATCGAACGCCTCTGTATTCCAGACCGGATTTACAGTTTTAGAGTCAGCTGGATAGATGATCACGGAAAAGTGCGCACCAACATGGGCTACCGGGTTCAGCACAACAATGCCATTGGTCCCTATAAAGGCGGTATCAGATTCCATTCATCTGTAAATCTGTCGATTCTAAAATTCCTTGCTTTCGAGCAGACATTCAAGAACTCGCTTACAACACTTGCGATGGGTGGTGCCAAAGGCGGCAGCGATTTCTCTCCGCGAGGAAAAAGCGACATGGAAGTGATGCGCTTCTGTCAGGCATACATCAACGAACTGTACCGGCACATAGGTGCGGACACTGATGTACCCGCAGGAGACATAGGCGTGGGCGCCAGGGAGGTAGGATACATGTTCGGGTGGTATAAGAAAATGCAGAAAGAATTCACAGGTTCCTTTACCGGCAAAGGACTCGCCTTCGGAGGTTCCCTGATGCGTCCCGAAGCCACCGGATACGGAAACGTGTATTTCCTTCTGAATATGCTCGCCACACAGGGCATTGACATCAAAGGGAAACGTGTAGCGATATCCGGCTCGGGGAACGTAGCGCTATACACCGCAGAAAAGATTATCAGCCTCGGAGCCAAAGTCGTTTCATTAAGCGACAGCAACGGAACGGTAATAATAGAAAACGGCCTGACACAAGAACAATACGAACGTATATTTGATCTCAAGATGCTTTATCGCGGTAGAATCAGTGAATTTGCGGAAGCCGAAGGACTTCCATACTACCCGGGGAAACGTCCGTGGAGACTTGTAAAATGCGATATCGCAATGCCCTCCGCTACACAGAATGAGATTGACGGAGAAGATGCGAACGCACTGATAGAAGGAGGATGCATAGCCGTCAGCGAAGGCGCCAACATGCCCTCCACCCGCGAAGCCATAGCCGAATTTTTAAAAGCACGCATACTTTACGCCCCGGGCAAGGCAGCCAACGCAGGAGGGGTTTCCGTATCAGGGCTGGAGATGGCACAAAATGCCCAGAAAATAAGCTGGACAGCCGAAGAAGTCGATGAACGTCTGAGACACATTATGCTCGACATTCATAACCAATGTGTGGAATACGGCAAAGAGCCCGACGGATATGTCAACTACGTCAAAGGAGCCAACACCGCAGGCTTCCTGAAGGTAGCCAAAGCCATGCACGCCCAGGGTATTGTTTAGAAACTTTGAAACTGTTTATTGATGCCATATCTGTTTATTGCGCTCTGTAATTTATAACTTATACTTATAGAGAACAATTAATAAACAGGTATGGCATCAATAAATGTAAAATTCCGCCCTTCGACTGTCGCTGGACACGAAGGCTCCGTCTACTACCAGATCATTCACGGAAGAAAAACGCGACAGCTAATATCCGGTTATCATGTATTTCCGTCTGAATGGGATAATAACCGGGCCATGGTAGTTTCGCATCCCGGAAGCAAACGGACACCGCTTATACTGTCAATCCGAGAACACATACATCGTGACCTGGAGCGTCTCGGGAAAATAGCACATAAGTTTGACAATAAATGTTTTGCCTACACCCCGGACGATGTAATTGATGAATTCAACCGTTATACGCATGACTACACCCTATTCAACTTCATGGAAAGCATCATTGTCAAACTCAGGCTGAACGGTAAAATCAGAACTTCCGAGACGTACAGATCCGCCCTCAACAGTTTCAAGAAATTTAGACAGGAGAAAGATATAATGCTTGACCGCCTGACCTCCGAAATAATGGAGGCATACGAAGCCTGGCACCATACGCGAGGTGTAGCCCCGAACACCATATCATTCTACACCCGCATACTCCGCGCCGTATACAACCGCGCTGTAGAGGAAGACATAATCGAGGACCACAATCCATTCCGCAGGGTGTATACCGGAGTTGACAAGACCGTCAAGCGGGCTTTACCGCTGACTGTCATCAAGAGGATCAAAGCACTGGACTTATCGCTGACACCTTCGCTGGACTTTGCCCGCGACATGTTCCTGATGAGCTTTTATCTCAGAGGAATGAGCTTCATCGACATGGCCTTTCTCAAAAAGACTGATCTCAAAAACAGATACGTGACATATCGCCGCCGCAAGACCGGCCAGCAACTCCACATCGAATGGACAAAAGAGATGCAGATGATACTCGACAAATACCCTGAGAATAAAAGCAATTATCTGTTGCCCGTCATCCGCAATCTCGGCACCAACGAACGATACACCTACCGCAACGTGGGCTACAATATCAATCATAATCTCAAAAGCATCGCAGGAATGGTCGGCATCACAATACCGTTGACCCTTTATGTAGCCCGCCACAGCTGGGCCTCCGCAGCCAAGTCAAAAGGGATTCCCCTCTCCGTCATCTCCGAGGGCATGGGACACGACAGCGAGGCGACAACCCAAATCTACCTTGCCAGCCTCAACACATCAGTCGTTGACAAGGCCAACTCCCTAATCCTCAAAAGTCTCACTTAGCAATCTGGCCGGCACAGAAAAAACACTGCCAAAGATACGAGGCACCTCTCCCCTCTATTAAAACACTATTGCCTCAGCACCAGCCGGTTCCGAGGTAATCCAATCTATTGTCCATCCAAATCTCTTGAAAAGAGATACTTACCTAAATGCAAAGATATAAATAATAATTGAATTTGAATTAATAAAGTGATTCTTAATTTTCTTACCAATTGCCACAAAACACTGTTTGTTTAGCAATTCTCCATAATACCAATCAAAACAGTCAGATTCTCAATTATATATAATCATCCAAATCTCTTTTCAAGAGACAACAAATAAGACAGTCATCATCTCACGATATGGCAGATAAATTAAAAAACAATCGTGTTTCGGCAGTCATTGGGACTGACGGCCGCGAAGCGCGCCCGAAACATTGGATAGCAGTGTATACGAAACCTCGTCGTGAGAAAAAAACAGCTCAAGATTTTATCAAAAAGGGTATTGAAGTTTACATTCCATTACAGGTTCAAATACGCCAGTGGAGTGATCGAAAGAAAAAAGTGGAAGTTCCTGTAATTTCTATGCTTGTTTTTGCAAAAGTTGATGATCATCAAATCTCCACTATCTCACAAAACACTCATGTAATCAGGATTATTTCACGTTCTGGAGAAAAGCAACCGGCATACATTCCCGAAAACCAAATTGACAGACTCAAATTTGTATTGGGGCAATCTGATGTGCCAGTAATATTTGATTCTCATCCTTTCCAAATAGATGATTCTGTTGAAATAATTCGCGGATATTTTAAAGGACTTAGAGGAGAAATCCATGAGTGCCCGGATGGTTCAACTGAATTCATTGTAAGGATTAATTTCCTTGGTGGCGCAAAATTAAAAATCAACAAGTCTGATTTAATCCATATATAATTTAATCAACATCATGATAAAGACCTTTCTTGGTAAAATTGTATCAGTTCTTCTTCCGAATGAGGAAGAGAAGTTCTCAACCGCTGCCGGAAAAACCTCGAATGGTGTTATAGCTCCGAGGCAAAGAGTGCTTAATAAATTGAAAGAACAGTTTCTCACCGAAATGGCGAACGAAACCACTACAGAAAGCCTGCTATACCATACTTCTTTTACCGTATATATTAGGGAAGAAGAATATGATAGACTTTCGCCAAGCTTTGCACAAACAGTACGCGACTCTATAAATATATTTGTCAGGGAACTCCGAAAAGCAGTAAAGATATACAAAGATTATCAGAACCATTCAAAATATTGGGAAATGCAGCTTGTAGCTATTCCCAAAGACACTGAAATTGATGGAATTAGTGCTGAAGTATTAGCAGAAAACCCAATTATTATCCGGTCTAAATTATTTGCCGATAATCAATATGATTCCAGCATACAAGATGATATTCACTGCGTCACAACAATCCATACAAAAGATTCTTCAAAAGAATTGCCCAAAGCTTTTAACCTCGCCGCCTTAAAAGGATTGACCGAACTTGCAAAAGATAAATATCGAGTTGAATTTAATCTAAGCGACACTCTAAATGAAACTCCCAAAAGCGAAGCTGAAAAGGACGGCACTAAAATGGAAACAATTGCCACACTTCACATCGTAGATGGTGATTTCATACTTGGTGAGCGGAAATATCGTGTATACAATATGACAGGAGACAAGCTGCTCGTGTCAGGAAAAAACGGCTCTGCGTCTAACGTGACCGACGAAATTCATATTAATGATGAATCAGTTTTAAATCCGACTTTAGAAATTATACGAGACAAAAAGACCGGACTCTTCGCTATAAAAGCATGGGGAGAAGTGAAACTGAGTGGTAAACATATTAATCCCGGAGTGTTCATGCCATTACCTCCCAATTCAAGTATCATGATCAATAGTGACTATCAGATAGATTTTACAATAAAATAATTATGAACGCTCTATTTATAGTTGGATTATGTTGCCTTGTAGGATATATGTTTTACTCACATTTTAAAACTTTGCCTAAATGACAGAACCAAAATTAACCGGAGTTTTTTTTGGCGAGACCAATCAAGGAATTGTTCGCACCAATAATGAAGACTCATATATTTGCAAAAAAATATGGGACGAAAATCATATTCTCTGTGCAGCAATTGATGGATTAGGGGGATATGAGGGAGGTGAGATTGCGGCTGAGCTGGCAAGAGCAACTATAATCAGACACCTTGAAGATTTTGCTTCAAAAAAGACTGTTGATTTATTGCGAGATGCCCTTATTGACGCGAATAATGAAATTATACGCCAGCATAAAGCCCGACCCAAAGTTTCCCAAATGGGATGCGTTGCATCTGTCGGCCTAATAGATTTGACAAGCGGAATTATAAGCATAGCTCATGTCGGAGATTCTCGAATATATCAATTTACAAATGGTGAATTAAAAAAACTCACCCATGATCATTCCCTGGTAGGTTACCGAGAAGAAACCGGAGAGATGTCTGAAGAAGATGCCATGCACCACCCTAAAAGGAATGTAATTGATAAATACCTTGGAGAACAACATTTAAATTTCGATTCGGACAGTTATATAGAAATTTCGGTATGGCCTATAACGGGAGACACTCAATATCTTTTTTGTTCCGACGGACTTACGGATTTAGTAAGAAGCAACCAGATTGTTGAAGTCTTATCATCTGGACTTTCAATCAGCAACAAGGTTAACAGGCTTATAACCTGTGCTAATGAAGCCGGGGGCAAGGACAACATTACAGTTGTGATTGCAGAGATAACGTATGCCAAAGATTTTATAGGACAGGTGAATAATGAAGATGAAACTTCTATGCCTCAAAAGCCTAACCATATATTTAACCATTCTTCAAAATTTCTTTCCATAGTACATATCTTGTTGGGGATTTCTATTGGCATAGCAACAGCTCTTGTGTATTTTCATTTTAATCCACTAAATAAGTTTGAGAATCCTTCCTCAGAATTACAACTTATCAACGAACAATTGACCTTTCGTGTAAAAGAACTTGAGGATTCAATAAATAGAATCTCAAAAGAACATATTGACGACAGTATAAAACGGAATGGAAACGATAGTTTACAAGCCTGTAAACCACTCAATGAAATAACCACTGATACCGAAAGACATAAAACCCACGAATAAAATTATCCTTAATTAACATTGATAATGTCCCCTAAAAAAGCCATAGCAGCATATTTATTGACAGTAGCAGTGTTCCTGTTAGGAATTTCTTCACTTTATCATAATCTAAAACCTCAATTAGATGAAGCGGAGAACGCTATTAAAGAAGGAACAACAATTGTTTTAAAGAAAGGAATTGATAAAAAGAAACTATCAGACAGATTGTATGATGGAGGTTATCTTGATTGCCGCCAGGATGCAGACTTAGTCGCTTCGCGATTAAAAGATTATTTAGAAACCAATGGTTCAATCTCAAATTTGGGATCTTTGTTAAAACCTAAATTAAAGATTCCGGCTGATTCAGCATTGTCCGCTGGTGGAGAGGGATTTAAATTACGTATTGAAACAGATTTATATAAACTTGGAAAAACAAAAGAATTTGAAGATGCAGTTGCTAAAAGTAATAATACCTTAGTCTATGAAGAACCAGGGGCAACTGGCATAATCCGCGTAAAAATAACTAATGGCAAAGGATTTAGTTTTGACATATCTAATATCCCCGTTAGGCTAAAACAATACGATTACAAGAAAATATATCGATACAATAATAAGAGAGACCCTACGGGACAAATCGAAAGAATTGACAGCACCTTAGTTGAAGAGGAATTAGTCGACAGTATAATTGGTGTTGCAAGAACTGATAAAAATGGTTTTGCCACTTTCAAGGTAAAAAAAGGTGAGCATTATGGCGTGCTCCCCATACAGAAAGGATTTCAATATGGGAGGGAAAAGGGCACAACAAAAGGAGCTTTATCAGATGAACTGATTGTTTCTTTTTCTCAGAAGCCTCATGTCATAACACTCTTGTCTCCTCAGGTTTTCTCGAATTTGAAATATGATCGGACTTTAGTTGTTCGTACTCCTGCTGAATTTAAAGACTCGCTGATAGGAATGGCGGTTGCTTTTATCTTAGGCTGGGGCGTATTCTTACTATTTATCTTCCAGCTTGATAAGAAATTAGGGACTTGCAGTGATTATCTCTTGATCATAGCTCTCATGATAATCTCCGGCATCGGATTGTTGGCAAGCTATGGAATATGGAATCCTCTTACCGATACTTTGTATGGTTCTGTGATGACGATGGGACTTCTTATAGGATTAGTCGCAATGGGGATAATTACCTCAATCAACTATGCAAAGCTGGATGCACGTCTTTCGTCAAGTAAATGGTGGGTATTTAGAAACTACGGATGGGGTGTATTAGCGGGGGCTTTTGGATTGCTCTGTATGCTATATCTATTTGGCACAGGACCGGAGGGAAGTGATGCAAAAGTTAACCTTTTCGGATTTCAGCCCAGTGAAATCTCTCGTGTTCTGATTGTCATTTTCATTGCATGGTTCTTTGCCCGAAAAGCAACACTTATTCAGGATTTCAGCCAAAGATTAACAAAAAGGACTATCAAACGTCAGCTTGCAACCATCTCCAGGATAATTATCGGAATGATGGTATTAATGATGGTCTATCTGGTTTTAAGTGATATGGGACCGGCATTGGTTGTTCTTGTATCATTCATCTTGATCTATTCAATGGCACGCCGGGATTTTGCACAATTACTATTAGGGTTAATTACTTTCATAGCATTAATGCTTGGCATCCGGTGGTTGAACAACTCATTGACTTCTCTATCTATTGCAGCCACGGTCTGGTTCATCGGGTGGGGCATATATTGGTATTGGAAGAAAAAACAAATATATGAAAGTGCTATTTTTCTCAATCTCGTAATAGTCGTATTCTCACTTGCCGGGCCAGTGTTAGAATCGATCGGTCAGCATGGTCTTGCCGCGCGACTAACAAACAGGACAGATATGTCATGGGAAGGCGTATGGAATAACGAGGTATTGGGCGGAGATCAGGTTGTACAAGGTATATGGAGTCTTGCTACGGGAGGTTTTACCGGATTGGGGCTTGGAAACGGTAGCCCTGCAATTGTACCGGCTGGACACACTGATATGATTTTCACTACTATTGGTGAAATGCTTGGACTTGTAGGATTGGTTCTCGTAGTTCTCTGCTTCTTCGTTATAATACATAGAACTCTATTGATAGGACGAAGAGCCGGCTATGCTTTCCCATTTTATTTAGCAACGGGATTAGGAATTGTTACAGGTATACAATTCTTGGTGATAGTCGCCGGTTCTATCGGGTTACTTCCACTAACAGGCGTGACATTACCATTCCTTAGTTATGGTCGAGTAAGTTTTATTATATCTTTGGCATCTTTTGGCTTTGTTGTCTCGATTTCAAGGTTAAGAGCAAACGAGATTCAACGAGAGTACACAAACTCTTTCAATGGCTCGATAGTTGCCTGTTCCGGTTTATTTTTACTTATTGGTGTCATTGTATTAGGTGCTTGTGCAAAATATCAGATATTATCCCGCGGAGCGACATTGATAAGGCCAGCTTACGTTACAAACATGGAGGGAGCTCGTATTATCGAATATAATCCGCGGATAGGGCTCGTTCTACGTAAACTTGAAGCGGGGAATATATATGACAGGAATGGATTACTTCTGGCGACCTCTTCTCGCGAAGAACTTGCAAAGGCAAAAGAGAACTTAATGAACGCTGGTGTTACTTCTGCAATGTATAATAATGAAGACAACAAACGCAAGCGTAGATACTATCCATTCGGAGATCACACCCTGTTCATGTTAGGGGATTATAATACCTTAAAAGTCTTTAGCTATTCAGATAATAATCCTACAGGATACTTAGCTGAGTCAAGACATCAAAACGAATTGCGAGGAATTGATATTCAATATCAAAAAGCTGATACAACAAAGATGACAGCTCATGAATATAAAGCGAATCGCTTTGTTGATCCTATTGAGAGAAAGTTTACAGCTCGTGAATACGATTACAGCAATCTTCTAAAAGCAGGATTCCTTGACTATGGCATTGAACGAAACCCTATTATCGAGGGACACAATGCCCGTAGAGCTAAGAGAGATATGGTGTTATCTATGGACGCTCAGTTGCAGATGAAGCTTCAGAATAAAATGTCGGAAACGATCTCAAATGATCCCTCTCTGAAAAACAAAGAACTGCTCAGAGCATCTGTTGTCATATTAGACGCAAAAAATGGTGACCTTCTTTGCTCTGCAAATTATCCTTTACCGAATCAAGATTCAATTTATATGTTGAATGATCGGGAAATTTATGGTGCTGTTCCTTTCGAGAAAATTATTGGACATGACCCTATTACAGAACGTGATTTGGGATTGACATTTCAGACTCAACCGGGTTCCACAGCAAAAGTAATGTCAGCGATGGCCGGATTTATGAAAATGGGAACCAACGTAACCAAAGTAACATATACGGTTTATCCAAAAGAGGCAATTGAAGACGGCGAACCCTTTGCCGACGGCAAACACAATATCACTATCAACGAGGCGATTGTTAGATCATCCAACAATTACTTCGTAAACTTAGTCCATGATAAAAACCTCTATTCTCAACTTGATAGCATTTATTATAATGTAGGTGTTCGTGTAAATCCGGACAGCGTATACGCCAAAGGCAATATTGTTCCATATTATTTTACTCTTGACGAATTCAATAAAAAGAAGGAATTTGATAATCTTTTGACCGCACTTGGCACAAAAGCCTCTGCAAGATATAGAAATTATTTACAGTCTCGTTCCCAAGGCAATTACAAAAAAATGAACTTTGGTGAAACTCAAGCTGCTTGGGGACAAGGCCCCATTCTCGCCTCACCTTTAAATATGGCAAGAATTGCATCTATTGTTGCTAACGAAGGTAAATTCACGCCGACAAGATACGTACTAAAAGCGGGAAATAAACAAATTCAACCACTCCCTGCAAAGGAGATAATTTCATCATCATCTGCTCAACTATTGAAATCCTATATGCAGCAAGAGTCCGATAAACATCGCAGAGCAGGCAAAAAATTACCATTATCCAATGATAACATAAGAATGGGTGGCAAAACGGGAACCCCAGAACGAGTATTACCGCAGAAAATGTGGAGGAGTAAAAAAGTTCCGAAAAAATCAAATGATGCCTGGTATATATTCTTCATTCAGTCCGAAACTCTGCAAACCCCACTTGCTGTTGCTGTACGTCTCGAGCGAACAGGTCTGGGGAAAGGCAATGGATCCGGGAAGGCAGTTCAGTTTGTAGGAGATGTTATAATTCCGGTCATAAATGAAGCCGGTTATAAAGTAAAATAATAGTATGAAACTCTTTTACGAGAAATATATAAAGCTTGCACACATTGGCAAAGGCGCTAATGCCCATGTCTACAAGGTAAGACATGCAGAGTTAGGATATGTGCGGGCAATCAAGATCCTTAACGATTATATTGAGAACAAAAGTGAGCGTACATATCAATCCTTCCTGAAAGAATGTAAAACGCTCCTTGCCATAGGAAACGGTTCTCATCCGAATATCGTGAGGATTTATGGTCCCGACCTGATTGATAACCGTGCCATCGTAGAGATGGATTATATTCAGGGTGTCACATTGGATTCATATATCAAAAAGAAAGGATACTTGGATTATGACGAGGTAAAGGCCTTCATCCATGATATTGTTGGGGCTCTTGCATATACCCACCATGATATCTACAAGTTTTTAATGAATCCCGAAGAGGATGATCTGGAAACGGATCCGAATGATGGACAGAAATTTCTAATAACTCCTGAAAAAGAAGCTGAACTCGTAAAAAAATATGGTATCGCGCACAACGACCTTCATTCCAATAATGTGATGCGCCGTGACTATGACGGAAGCTTTGTCCTTTTGGATTTCGGTCTTGCCGTGCAGGATGGGGAATGTATAAAAAGTAGTCGTAAGTCAGACGGCAGCCCTGAGTATAAGGCTCCTGAAAAATTTGATTCGGGTGATATTACTCCGCGCAGCGATGTCTATTCACTTGGAGTGCTAATATTTGAAGCACTAACCGGACGACCGCCTTTCGTTTTAGAAATAGGCACAGACGGGAAAGCGTCATATCCTTCATTAGACAAGATCTGCAAAGAGCATCACACATTAGCTCCTCCTGAGATACTTCCATTAAGAAAAAAGGCTTTTGAGCGACAGATACCCGGTGCCGTCTATGAACGAGATTACCCGGAATGGCTCGATGATGTCGTAATGAAATGCCTCGAAAAAAAACCGGAAGACCGCTATTCTGATGCGAAAGAACTTCTTGACGAAATTAATTGGCATATCTCGCATGATAGACAAGACCCTCCCCCTCCACCATCCTCCCCAGTAGATGATCCAGGAGAACCTAAGCCAAAGAATAATAAAAAGAAGTTGCTATTTACAGCAGCAAGCTGTGTAATTTTAATGGCAACGGTACTTTACTATATACTTCCATTAGGTAAAGATAAACATGATTACATTCCAGTTACAGATATAAATTTCCCTAATACAGAGTACTCGTTAAATATTGGAGATTCGATTGAGATCGTTCCAACTATCTATCCAACCAATGCTTCAGATTCTATCATCATATTAACATCTTCTAATCCCGAAATAGCATCAGTTAAAGGGAATACGATTATTGCTAATAAAAGTGGAGAGATTATTCTAACAGCATCTACAAAAAATGCAAGTATTCATAGCAGCGTTCATGTTATAATCTCTGATATAGGCAATAATCTTGATGACACTGAAACTGTTTCAGATGATAAATCTTTGGATAAACATTCTCAGATACTACCCAAAGATAACGGGGACTATAATAAACCTAAAAAACCGAAGAAAACCGAAGCTCAAAGACCGGATAGCGAGACAAAACCAATAGTTCCATCGAAAAAAAAACTAACTCAGTCTAATTCTGCAAAATCTGTTCTTGAATTGAGTTATGGAACTTGGTATGGAGCAGTAAAAAATGGTAAGCGTCATGGCAAAGGGAAATTAGTCTTTTCATCGTCTCATAAGGTTGATCAGAATTCAGATATTGAGGCTAATCCCGGTGATTATTTTGAAGCAGTCTATGAAAATGGGCAACTGGTTAATGGCACATTATATGACAATTCCGGTAATAAAAAAAGAACCATCATACCATGAAAATGTATTTAATGTTGGTATTAGTGTTTATATGCCATCCTATTGTGCAGGCAGTTAATACAAATCCTGTTTATCAATATTTGAATCTTGACAATCAGATTCAGTTTCCCATTACAATGGATTGCGATACCATTCTTGATATAAAGGGATATTCTGTTCATTTCGTAAAAGAACATGGGCTAATTGAGCACATAGGACTCAATCTATTTAGTGATGATGTAAAAAAGACAGCAGACAAGGATCTTCTAAACTTTATCGAAGAAGCATTATTGGCAAAAGGATTGAACATGAATGATGATTTATATGACAGACTGGTCATAAAAAAGGGAACTGTCTCTGATTTCAAACATCTGACTTCCCAATCCGATTATTCCATTCTGACACATAATTCCAAATCTCTAACCATTGAATGGAACAGAGACGACAAAATAATATCAGTGATATTACCTACCAATTATGACACTTTGAATTCAGGGAGTCGGGTAGATATCGAGAATAGTTTTATATCAAGGCTAAAATCATCCAAAGGTGTCAGGACTCCATTTGAGCCAATTGACACATTGAAACTGGAGCCTTATGGCAAAGATAAATTCATATATCCCGGAACATCATATCAAAATAAGAACATAACCCGCAATGTATATTTCAACTCAGCAGATATGAGTCCGGTATGGGATGAGAGTTTGCCATTAGAATCAATAGCAAATCTATTCATCTTCCCCTCAAAAGAATATGAAGATACAAAAATAAACCTGACAATTCTTAAACATGAATACGGAGAAAAAGAGTGCTTTCCCATATACCTGAATCAATTCTTATCCACATGTGAGAGGGAGGGTTGCGTTCCATATTGGGGAATTGAAAAGTATTACAATGATCTTTTGGAGGGTGCCCTGTTCTTGTATAATCATCATAAAGGATATGACCATGTTATCAAAATTGAGTGTAAGCCTGCTGAGGTAATAAACAATCACGGAGAAATCAAGGCCCGTGCAAGCTTGTTTATTCCTACCAACAATGTCCTAAACCTTTATTCCCCCTATGTAAAGAAAACAGAAGATAAAAAGATAAAATATGACAGATAAATTGTTAAGATTTTTCATCGCAGTATTCTTTCTTGTAAGTTCGTCCTGCCTCTATGCACAATCTTCAAAGAGTACAGAAACCCAAATGAACGAAATTAAGTTGAACGAGAATATGATTTATGGCGAAAGTTCCGATGAGAATAAGAATATCGCATACAGCAATGCCTTATTTGATTTGTTAGAATATGCAAATAAACTGCGCGCTAAAAAAGGGAACGACCTGATTAAAGTATCAGACCTGCAGACTGTCGTAAAAGAATTGGCATATTTAGATTTAGAAAAGAATCGTCATACCGTATTGGTTTACATACCACTATTGCAATTGTTTTCCATTACAAGTAAATCTCATGCTGATATAATCCAGCAATCCTCAAACAATCAATCTTCACAAAACTGTATATCAGAGACTGAGAGGGACAGTATAACGGATTCTGAACCAAATTTTACTTTAGTCCCGAACAATTCGAATTATAATGGTACGTCAATACCCGAAAATATATACAATACGGCTCCATTGCCTAATGAGATTCTGAATACTCTATGCGGTCAAGATAATTGGACTGAAATAAAGGGTTTCTTAACAGCTTATAAAAAACAGGGGAAAATTAAAGAAACCGGTTTTACTACTTCACACACGGAAGTCCCGGTTGATGCATATTCTATTTTAATTGACGAAATGTATGGTATCTTGGCCATACTATCACCTAAAAACACTGCGAATAGGATTAACTACAGGACTAATCGGCCGGATTCTGAAACAAATCACTCAAATTACAAAGTCATCGTATGGTACAGATAAAACCTATTAGATTTCTAATTCTGATAATTATCGTATTTTGTCATTTAAATGGCATGTCAAATGTTACATTTAAGTTTTCAGCGGGAACAATAGATGCCGGTACACTAAAGACCAGAATGGAAGACAACATCACAGCTCTATTAACCGAGATCAATAGAGCCGGCAATAATGGCATACCTCTAAACCTTACCACTATCAGCATGGAACCGGAAGCCAAGGTTCGTTTAAATGCACTTTGGGATGAGGCTGCTCATTTTGTCTGCGATAATCAGACAAATATTTCTAAATGTCTTAACGACTTTCAGGGTTATCAGATAAGGGCAATTCCTATAACTATGAAACCGGTTGATTCTTCGTATGACCAATCAATTAATAGAGAACTCACGATATCACTTAACAAAAGTGGAGTCATCACCGGTGTACGTCCGGCATGGGAACTTCAGGAAGATATATCCAAGATAATGTTAAGTCCCAATGGAGTGACTGACGTTCGCCAACGTAGAGAAATATTAAAATGGGTTGAAGATTTTCGCTGTTACTATAACGAACGAAATCTTAAGGCCTTAAATCAAATATATAGTGATGATGCGCTTATAATTACCGGTAGTGTCGTTATTCAACGAAAAAGCTATGGCGATACGGGTGTTAGATTGGATCAGAAAGTCAAATATACCTTACAATCAAAAGAACAATACATAAACAATCTTTCTCGAATTTTTAAGAACAATCGTCGGATAAATGTCGAGTTCGACCATATTTCAGTAGTAAGGCATGGAGCCAAGCCCAACATATATGGTGTTACTCTTCATCAGAAATGGCATACGAGCTCATACAGCGACGAAGGCTGGCTATTTCTGATATGGGACTTCAGCGATCCCGAAAAACCTCAAATTCACGTTCGTACTTGGCAACCCGGTCAGGTTGTTGCCAAAGATGGCGTGTTCACTCTTGATGACTTCTTTATTCCATAAGATTCGCGTTCTACATTCTATAATAAAATTGATATGCGTGTTATAATTCTTTTTATTACAATAATCGGTTGCACGTTGTCAGCATCGGCAAAATCGATAAAGATTAAATCATTCAATCCTTCGCCATTTGACCAAACAGCTTCAATTTATCAGAAATTAGATAACAATGGGATTCCATGTTCTTTGATCAAGATTCCTGTTTCGGATGAAATTGCCGAGGTATCCTTTGAAGGGAACATCATAGAGACTAATAATGATGGGTCAGAGATATATGCGTATTTCACAGCCGGAACCAAACAGATAGTAGTTAAAATCTCAGGATTTCCACCGTTAAGAATTGTGTTCTCTGACTATGGCGTTTATCGACTTTTCTCAAAACAGGTTTATAATCTTTCATTGAGCATTGATACAGCCTCATCTAACAATACACCATCAACTCCGATAAGAATTCATGACATGCTTGACAACTCGGATTCCGACCCTATTGATGATATGGTAGAAAAAGCAAATCAACTGTATGCAGACGGGAAGAAAGCTAACGCGATACCACTACTTGAAAAGGCTGCCGAGCTCGGTCATGCAGAGGCCCTATTATCATTAGGTCTGTTATATGAAAATGGAGTCAAGTCAAAAGGCAAATGGGTCTTGAAACCTGATGAACAGACGGCATTTACGATGGTTCAGAACTCCGCACAACAAGGCTATACTCCGGCTCAAAAAGTATTAAGCCGGTACTATTTGACCGGAATAGGATTATCCCCCGATAAGAAACAAGCGGAAAATTGGAAAGCTCTTTATAACAACAGCATAAGTGATGAATCTAATTTATCTGATGACAATAAACCATTCATTACTGTAGAATTGAGCCCTGAATATCCCGGTGGAGAGAAGCAACTATATCATGATTTGTCTGTGAATTTATTATATCCCAATATTGCAGCAGAAAATAACATACAAGGTAAAATCATTCTGACCTTTGTGATTGAAAAGGATGGAAGTATATCTAATATTAATATACTTCGCTCAATTAAAATTCCACCTTATCGCGCTAAGGCAGATGGAGAAGATGCAAATACTTATAACCATGAAGTAACGTATTACAATAATTGTACATCTGAAGCTGTCAGGGCACTGGAAAAGGCTGGCATTGAAGCCGTCAAAAGGCTCAAGAAATTCTATCCGGGTAAAAACAATGGAGTTCCCGTAAGAGTACATTATACTATGCCTGTTAATTTTAAATTGCAATAGTGAGCCATACATGATTAATTTAATAATTGCCGGAACAATTAATGTAAAAATATAACTATAAACATCAATGAAACAACCTCGCCTATTGACAGCAGTCCAGACATTTATTCGTTCTGCCATATTTCTTATGATAATAATCATTTATCCTTTAATGGCAAAAGCAGATGTCCTTGAAGTAAAGTCTATCTCCCATGACCCTTTAGACCTCACCGGTGCGGTTATGTCAAAGGTAGATTTTAACGGAAATCTCTGTGCACTATTAAAAATAGCATTACCTAAAGAAGCATCAAGCGCTATCTTTGAAGGTAATATTATTGATACCCAAAACGATGGAAGCGAAACACATGTGTATATGACCTCAGGGACAAAATACCTAACAATTAAATCAGCGGGGTTTGAGCCTCTTAAAATACATTTCCCGGATTACGGTATTTCTTTTTTAGAAGGGAAACATACTTACGAAATAAAGGTAGTTAAGAAGAAGACTTTAAGTCAGGTGAAAAAATCGGCCAACGGAACAGCCCTGGCATATTCCATTATCCCGGGATTGGGTCTTATTCAGAAAGGTCGCACGGGAGAAGGTGTTACTTATCTCGCAGGTGACATCGCGCTCTTGTGTGCAGGCATAGGTTTCTCTTCAAATGCGTCATCACAAAAAAAGATTATGAATGACGGAAATACAGGCATTGACGAGTATAATAAAGCAAAATCAAAATATGACTCTTCCAAGATGGCAAGTTATATTTGTTTTGGAACAGCGGGAGCTGTTTATGTAGTTAATCTTATTCGTTCCTATGTTGCCACACCAAAGCCCAATGCACGAATAAACTGGAATATAACTCCTGTAACGACTAATATCTATAATGGTTTGCCATCGCCAGGAATATCTTTTGCATTGACATATTCTTTCTAAAGTTTGCAAGATATGAAAAATATATTGTTTGTTTACTATATTATCGCAAGCCTTATACTTATTGGCTGTTCAAAAGAAGATAGCCCAATCATTCCCTCTTACGAAGGTATTGTTATAAACTCATTAACAAATAAGCCATTTGAAGGGATAACTGTTAGTGTTACTAATGGGTCTAATACAAAATTATCGACAACGACTAATAATGATGGTGAATTTAATTTCTCCCTTAACACAGAAGGTTTATCTGGCGATTATTATATTCAATTTGGAAATAATAATACTGAAAAAAAGCAAATTAAAATTACAGGAATTGGGAAAGTTAAGAATGATCTTGGAATTATCAAACTAATACCGGATTCTAAGCCGGTTTGTGCATTGACTAAATTGAATCTAACTAATGGCATAATTGAACTGGCTGGAGAAATTCTATCGTCAGGATTTTCGCAGATAACATCCGTTGGCTTTATTCTTAGTTCTAACCAAGATATGACAACAGATATAATCGATATAAAGGGAATCATCTCGGAGAACTCATTTTCTGCTTCTGTAGATGAAAAAAAACTCAAAGATGGTGTATCATATTATTATTTTGCCTACGCTCAAAATTCAGCCGGCATAGGATATAGTAACTCAAAACAATTGAATGCAGAATCAATTATACCGCTTGTAAGATGGAGAAATAATAAGGATTCTTTCGATTATGGAACTAATGTCGTGAATCTTTCAACCACCACGATGACATTAAAATCATTTATTGCTTCAAATGGGGGTAGTGAACTTGTAGAACATGGATTTTGTTGGGCTCAAGAAGGAAACCCAACAATAGGAACTGATCATATTGCCGTGACAGGAGGGATAATTGGTGAATATTACACCTGTACATTGGAAGGACTAAATAAATTTACAACCTACGCTGTTCGCCCATATGCCAAAAATCGGTTAAATGCAATCGGATACGGACAAATAGAGTATATACAAACTGAATACACATCATCTGCGCAGGCATCAATTACAAGTGAATTAAATGTTGGAACAACTCAAATTGAATGTCTCGGCACAGTGGCATATTCAAACTGCACTTTGGAAGAAACGGGATTTTGTTATGATACTCATGCAGATCCGAAAATTAGTGATAATAAAGTTAAATCAGATAAGGCAGGAAAATCCTATTCGTGTGTGTTAAACAACTTAAAGGAAGGAACTACATATTATATAAGACCATATATTATCACCACCGAGAAAGAAATATTCTATGGGAATGTCAAAGCCGTAACAACTTTGGTAAACGTTACAATCAAAGTTGTCGATCCTGACAATAAGCCTATATCAAACGCCCTGGTGGGCATTGTTGGAGGGAATGTGGGCGAAATTAATTTACTTCAATTCAAAACAGGATCTGATGGTATTGTAAATACGGTATTAGAAGTAGCTAACTATAGAGTTATCGCAACATCAAGTCCATATGCCCAGAAAATCGTCAATATGGATGTCAACTCTTTGTTTCAACCATTAATAATTAAAATGACCTACTAAAAATTACATTTAAAACCATGAAAATTAAAAAATTTCTTTTATTTATTGCACTGGTAATAATTCCATTATATACCTATGCTCAAAATTCATCTCGTGATGTTGCAATCTCTCGAGCTAAGGCGGTTTTTATTGCGACAGCTAATGGAGATGTAGCAAAGCTGAAACGGCTGATGACTCCTGAATTTTACAAAGAAAATTATCCATACAGCGACTCTCGTGTTCGGGAAATACTTCTTGGTGTCCCTGCCGAAAAACGCAAAAGACTTATTAACCAAATTCAAAATCAGAGTACACCATCCACTATTATGAATCGTGCAGGGGATGTAATTACTGTTACTCTATTAAATAAGGTCACCAAAAAGGAAATAACCGTTCAATTAATAGACGAGACCGAAAGTGGAGACTGGAAAATATTTAACTATTGGTATGAACGATAATGAAATTCTTCAGTAAAATAGCGGAAATGATAAACAGGATAGCATCTTGTACTGTTGTAGTGGAAGCTGAATCCGAAGCTAAGGAAGAAAAGACTCCTGACCGCGACACATCTGATCATATTGTGGCTTCCACGTATGACGAATACCATTCGCATACTCATCAGTATTGTGACTGCAGACCGTATAATAGTGGCATGCATATGAACCATCCTATATGAGCGGTATTAAGACTTTAGTCAAGGATACGGCAATCTACGGAGCCAGCAATATTATGGTCAAATTGCTGAACTATCCGCTCGGGCTCTACTACACTTACCTTTTTTGTGAGGGACAATATGGTGTGGTAAGTTCTATATATGCGTATGTAGGCGTGTTGCAGGCTTTGCTGACATACGGAATGGAGACCGGTTTTTTCAGGTTCGCTAACAAAAGAAAGAATCCGCTGACTGTATACACCACTACTCTGTATTCCGTCGGCGCGACCTCTATATTGTTCATCGTCTTGCTATCATTGTTTATCAATCCTGTTTCGGTTGCAATCAAGATGCAGGACTATCGATTGTTCGTTTGGATATCAGGAATTATTGTAGCAATCGACGCGTTTATAAGTATCCCGTTTGCATATCTCCGTTTTATGAAGAAGTCTAAACGGTTTGCCGTGATCAAGATGACGAATATTATTGTCACTGTTGGGCTGAATCTTTTCTTTTTAACGGTGTGTCCGTCTATTAACAAGTATGTGCCGGGAGCGATTAGTTGGTTTTACGACCGCTTTGGAGGCGAATCGTTCGGCATTGGGTGGATCTTTGTTGCCAACATCTTAGCCTCCATCCTGAACCTGTTGATGCTGCTGCCAGAGATGAGTGGGATGAAATGGAAATTCGACGGGCTTTTGCTCAAGAAGATGCTGAAATTCTCATTCCCTATTCTGGTGACTGGTGTGACCGGCACGTTTGCCCACGGCATGGGGCAGATATTAATACCATATATCTATGACATCCCCGGCAAGGCTGAAACAATGGTAGGTATCTATTCAGCCAATATCAAGATTGCGGTAATCCTCACGATGTTCACACAAGCATTCAGATATGCCTATGAACCATTTATATTTTCCAATACTGGTTCTGATATAAGAGAAAAGAACCGGGCATATTGCGATGCGATGAAATATTTTGTGATCTTTTCATTGCTAATATTTATGGGTATTATGTTCTTCCTTCCAATTTTACGTGGGTTTATCCGCGAAAATTTTTGGTCAGGTCTGAAGATTGTTCCTATCGTGATGGGTGCTGAAATATGCTTCGGCATTTATTTCAACTTGTCTATTTGGTATAAACTCACAGATAAGACCATCTGGGGAACCTGGTTTTCAATCATTACGTTTGTTTTGATGGCAGGATTGAATGTGATACTCGTGCGCCGATTTGGGGATACGTCCGGATATGTGGGATCGGCATGGGCGTCGTTGATTTCTTATGCAGTGGCGATGGTGTTATGCTGGCTTGTCGGACAATTCTACTACCCTCTAAAATATCCGATAGGCAGAATCATGATGTATGCGATATTGGCAATAGGAATGACATTTGCAGGATTGTTTATAACGAATAAAATTCATCCGGTCATAGGCTGGATGTCTAAAATATTCTTTTTGATTTTCTATGTCTTTATAGTTTTACGTAAAGAAAAACTACCGATACCTTCAAAACTAAAATAAATATGGGATTTCTAAGCAGATTGGTGTCAAAGATTAATGGAACAATTCCAAATCAGAATCAGAGCAAATCTGATACTCAAACGAAAGAAACCATTGGAAGTAATCCATTGGAGGTTTCTGAGAATAAAAATATAGAACATAACGTTTCGCAGAATTTCATAACCGAGGGTCAGCAAAAAGATGCGGCAGCTGAAAACTCAATAAAAAAATGCTCTCAATCAGATAATGAAATATCCTCTAAAATTGAGTCGACTAACGAAACTTCAACGCAAGAAGACGAGCCTAAAGGATCAGCAGAAGGAAAGCCTGAAATAATGATGTCAAGTATTGAAGAAAAGAATCTATATTCCAATTCACTTTCAGAACAGCGGTATGCGTGGCATAAATATCTTTCCTCTATCCTTTCATCAATAGAAACAGATAAAGTTGGCAATCTAAAGCATTTTTCAATTTTTATCAGAAAGATTCCGGGATGCAAATATCAGTGGAATGACGAAGCATTCAAGAAAGAACTTCTTTATGCTCTGGAGCCTTATGATTGTGCCTCGCATATAGGCTCGGCTACATTTAATATTGAAATAGTTTTAGATAAGATTTTTCAGCAAGTAGCAGCTAAAACAATTAACGAGATTCAATTCAAGCAGGAGTTTAAAGATATTATTCTTTTCGGAAGTAAGAAAGAAACAACCGAACAGAAATTTGCCACGGCTATTGATAAACGGGCTTTCGTAATTAACGAATTGCTTAAGAAGTTTAGAAGCTCTACCGGCACTGATACCAAACTGATGGAGAATCTAACAATTATTGTCATCCGAAATGAAGATGATGACGACATGGCTGAATATGACTGGATTGGCAAACGATTTGAAGATGATTTAAGACGAGAGCTGACTAATGCGTTTCTTGAAAAGATTGGAAGCAAGTCTCTCCAAATTGCACTTAGGCCCAAATCTGGAACAGAAGGATGCATCTGTCTGATTGATAATCAGGTTTACTACAAATGGAGTAAAACAGACACTTTAGAAAATGATTCACCAAAAGTAACTTCGAATGCACGATTAGTTGCGACTCTTTCAATAATTGAAGGTACTGGATCTTTAATGAAGCCATCTTATACTCTTGATTCCGATCAAAAGAAAACATATCATATCGGACGTGGAGTAGCATCACGAAAAAATGGAATATACAGAATAAATGACATTGTCATCAAAGACAAAGAAGCCGATCTGGAACTCCTTAAATGTAATGGACATGTAAGCGGTACCCATGCTGACATTGTATTCAAAAACAATAAATTTTATATTAAAGCCGCCATTGGAGGTTGTCGCGCAACCGGTGGAAGTCCAACAAAGATAATTCGCAATGAAAAAGAAACCGAATTAAGAGACACCTCTCTTCTCTATCCTTTGAGTGACGGCGATATTATTGAATTAGGGAAGAACGTACTGTTAGTTTACACTCTTACTGAGAGTAACTCTTTGCCCTCGAACCCAAAAAAAGAAAACCTTAACAATGCAATGTCTATAGATGATTCATTCTAATACCTTATTTATGGAAGATAAGATAAAACAGGCATTTCCTGATGCCTCTGTAATGAAGTCGGGTGCTACTGAAACATTGTTCACGGGAAGAAATCTCCCGGTTTTCGTTCGCGATTATATTCTCAGGCGCTTTTCTGATAAACATGGAAAGGTTGATAAGGATGCCTTAACCAACTACTTCAATGAGAGAATGGGTGTAGAAGGTCAGATACTTAAAAACCGGTTGTTTAGCGGTAAAGAGCGTGTGAATATTACAACTCGCGTGATATTCCGGACTGAACTTGACAAAGCTGCAGTATGGTTTGATCTTCCAGATGCGGGAATAACTAAAGATGCCCGGGTTTCTACACAACTTATTCAAGAACAACCGGAGCATTTTTGTGATGGCGAACATTGGGGAAATATGACGATGCGATACGTTGAACCTCAAGGCAAAGAGAAAGGCCATATTCTTATGACCTCCTTCAAACCATTTGAGCCTTACTCGGTTAATTTAGATTACTATTTTGATGCTCGATGCAAATTCAATGTAATAGAATGGATTGATACTCTTGTAAAGATAATGGGTTATAATCCCGATTCGTTTAAAAGCGCTGATGTGAAATTAGAACTGATAAGCCGTTTGCTTCCATTTGTTGAACCTCGATTAAACATAATTGAACTCGGTCCCAAAGGCACGGGTAAGTCATATCTATATAACAATTTCAGCAAACGAGGATGGATTGTCAGCGGAGGAAAAATCTCGCGCGCCAAACTTTTTTTCAATAAACAGAATCGTCAATTCGGTTTACTGAAGCATTATGACACGCTTGCGATTGATGAAATCGCATCTTTCTCTTTTGAAAATCCGGCTGAGATGCAGTCGATTTTCAAGTCTTATCTTGAAGATGGGAGAGCAACGGTTGATAATACCGTTTTTCAATCTGATTGTGGGCTGACATTAATGGGTAACATCCCGGTAGATGGAGAGACACGTCAGCCATTAGACTCGGCTTATTATAAAGTATTGCCTACTATGCTTCAGGAGTCTGCAACACTTGACCGATTTCATGGATTCATCGAGGGATGGAGACTGCCTCGTTTGGAATCGAGCACTATACTAAATGGATGGACATTAGATGCTGAATATTTTTCTAATATCCTCCACCAACTCCGCACGCATACGGAGTACGCTTCTATCTTTGATGAATTGATTGAAGAATCCTCCAGCGATATTCGAGATCGAAAAGCTGTGAAACGGTTGGCTACCGCATACCACAAGCTTCTTTTCCCCCAGATTAGGAATCTGAATGAGTTGAGCGATACCGCACTTGAACGATTTAAGGAAGTGTATAAAAAGTATTGCTTGGTTCCGGCTATTACACGTCGAGGAATCATACGCAAGCAATGTCACGCAATCGACAATGAATTTTCATCCGAAATGCCGAATTTCAACTTGAAATAAAACACAGCAATTATGAATAAGTTTATCACATTTTTGACTATCATTCTCCTCTCTATGCCAGGAATTAAATTAGATGCTCAAAAGATAGAAACAGTAGGGGAACAAGTAAAGATTCTACCAACAGAGAACCTTTGCGAAGTAGAAAATCTCCTTACGACCAAAATGGATGCGCTGGGAGCGATACAATTTGCGGAAAAATTTCTTAAAGCTGCTTATGATTATGATTTTACAACTATGAAGACTATGATGTGTCCTCATCCTTTTGTTCAGTCCTTTTTCACAGAAGATGTTTATCCTTTTGCCTTAAAACCATGGAAACGAGATGGGATGACTCTTAATGCCAAGAAAGGAATTTACTCAAAATGTATAGATATAACTGACTTGGATATTACGACTTTTGCTGATACAGAAGATATACCAGGGTACTATAAAGCTAATGTTCATTTTGATGCTTTCCCAAAAACAGAAGATTCCGAACATGTTAAGCTTCGTGTAATGGTATTTCAAAATATTGAGGATGGAACCTTCTCAATCTTCTCCATAAAATAAAAGTGAGTAATATCTCCGCATTTTTAGAATTATTCATTAAAATTTCCATCAAATATATACGTAAGTGTGTATTCAAATTTAATTTATAATTACTTAAAAAATTCCCTAATATTTAAAATCCATTATTTACATGAAAACTTGGTATTTTGTAGCGTCATTGTTGTTTATATATCTCTTTGCCCTTACCGGTTGTGGTGCTTCCCCTGAATCCAAAGGCAAAGCTTTAGCAGAACGTTTGAATGAAACTTTTGAAGAATATCTTGTAAATCACAAGAATGTTGAAATAGATTTTGTCAACGGTTTTGATTCTTCAAAGTTCTCAAACAGGGAGGATGCTTTTGAGAAATATAACTTACTCATTGGAGAAGTAAATGAAAAGTTTCAAGATTCACGCAATGAGATACTTTCAGAGTATAATAAAATAGAGGGAGAGCTTATTCAAAAGGGCTATAAAGAATTGAACATATTTGAATCTGCTTATGAAAATTCTCTCAATAGCGATCTTGAAATGAAAGCCATGATAAAACTCAATGAAATAGATTATCCTCAGTCTGTTGTAGATAAAGTAATGACAATAGTCCCTCCTAAACCAAACATTGATAAAATCAAAAATGATTTGGCAAGTGAGACCCTGACCGAGGGGTTTGATAAAGATCGCTGCTGGTTTAGTGAGAACCAACGCTGGAACTTATCAAAGTACAACATTAATAATTTTACCATAGACGAAGTGCTTCGCGATAGTGAAAAAGAATATGTCATTATCGCCTCAATGCGATTAGAAAACGACCGAAATGCTTTTGACGCAAAAGTGAAAATATCATATATACTTCCAAAACAGGATAACTGGGAGATGGAGTATGTAATGTCATCCGGATTATCAATTGTGCGGACTCACAAGTATGATGATTTGGTAAATTACGAAATCAAAGACGATGGTTGGGGCGGAGTGAATGCACTGTTTATTACCAATAACACTACTGTCCACTAAAAAATGGACGGGGTTAAAAATTAAATAAATTCGG
>CAQFOZ010000007.1 GCA_948788915.1 uncultured Muribaculaceae bacterium
TGTAAATCTGCTGGCTTATGCCTTCGGTGGTTCGAATCCATCTTCGCCCACTCAAAACACACAACAACAATAATATTCAAGGAGCCGGTTCTAAAGAATCGGCTCCTCGTATTTGGGGAGGTCAAGGACAACCTCGCCTCCCGAAAGTCGGGTAAACAAAGTCGGCAAGATTGGGATGGCGACTTGTCCCCAAGTCGCTACAATATTTTCTGAAAGAAACAGAAATGGAGCCGATTCGAAAAGAACCGGCTCCATTTTATCATAGTCTATTAAACAGTTACTTATTTGCGTACGAGCACTTTTGACACAACAACCTCTCCGTTGGCTTTCACCGCACGGCGCACGGTTACCTCTCCCGGTTGTGGTTCTGCCACAGACCGTCCGTCGAGTGTATAATATGTCACATTCACAACATCACTGTCCGCATCAAGATCCGCAACTGCAGATGCTGTCGCATAAACTGTAAGTTCATAGGTCTGTGAAAGATCTCCGAAACTCTTCTTGATCCATGCTGCCACCGGAGCCTGACTCATTGCAGAAGCTTTCAGAGTGACTTTATTTCCGTCAACAGCAAGATTGTCTGAAGATGTCCATACAACTTTTGCAGGAGTACCGACATTGAAAGGAGACTTCACTTCGGAAGCCGTCTCCCCTTTTGCAAAGAGGACAAGCGCGGAATAATATCCGTATATTCCATTATCAGCCATAGATTTCAACATCGGATAACATGCCTCATTCTTTTCAAAAGAAGAGCTTATCTCCGTTTCGGCAAGCTCTGCGGAAGATAGTCCCTTAACGGCATCTCCGTGAAGTTTATCATTATTTGTTGCCGAAAGTACCGACGAATCAAAATAATTGTTAGCCAGTTTCAAATACTTGCAGCTTGTATTATTTGCCACTATAGCTGCCGTATTCGCACCGTCTGATTCAACGACACCGAGACTCAGACAGTTATCTATGGTAGTAGTGTAGCTTGCGGCCGCCGCATTTCCGGGGATTCCGATTATACCTGCGGCATCATTTGTAGCAGTCACCTTTCCGAAGTTCACACAACCATTGAGCTGACCGCGTCCCATACCGATAAGGCCTCCTGTTTTTGTAGCCCCCTTCACGTTACCTGCATTAAAGCAGTCTACAATCGGATTGGTCGAAGTGGTGTTCTGTCCGTTCAGACCACCTACCTGATAACCCGCACCTTCTATATTACCGGTATTGTAGCAGCGTGTCATAGCACAAGGACCGTTTCCTACCACACCACCGATATTTGTGGCAGTTGCGTAACCGCCGGTCACATTACCCGTATTATAGCAGTCTGTCAGCACAGTGCTGTCACCGGAATATCCGACAACACCTCCTGAATTGGAATATCCGGAGATATTACCCGTATTATAGCAATCCGTGAAGGTAGTGTATTTGCCTCCTGATGATACGAGACCGGCAAGACGGATTCCTCCGGTTGTTGTGGTCGATCCACTTACATTACCTGTATTATAACACTTGGTAATATTGACATAATTGTTAAGCGAACCGCACAAGCCTCCTGCATAACCTTTGGCCCCGGCCGTTATATCTGCTGTATTGTAACATTCAGAGATATTAAGAGGAGCTGCGGCGGTATGAGCTGTCGACATGGCTACGATGCCACCGATATATTGCGGAGAAGTCAGTACGCCGGAGTTGGAACAACCGCTAAGTGAAGATGTCGCCAGCGCCTCACCTATGATACCGGCCGAATAGGTTGTTGTTGACGTAACAGCTCCAGAGTTGCTGCAATCAACTATATCCGCTGATGCGGAACCTACGATACCACCGTTCTTGGATGCTCCTTTGACCGCACCTGAGTTTGCACATCCTTTTACAGAAACTCTTGCATTAGCGGGAGCCTGACCAAGGATACCTCCGGCATAGTTGGTTTTGGCTGTGACTGACCCGGCATTTGAACAATTCTCAAGACTTGCGCCCGGATATGCATAACCTGCAACACCTCCTGCTCCTGTTGTACCATAAGTTGAGACTTTAGCTTTATTCACACAATTGACAATTTTGCCGTAGAGAGTTCCTGCAATACCACCGGCATTGGTCTGAGTGGCAATAACGGAGGTCCCGTCAAGTGTCAGACCGGATACAACACCGGTAAAGTCAACTATGCCGAACAGTCCACCGGTCGTAATGGTCTTGTCTGTTGTAGGATTGTTGTAATCCACACCTTTCATCAGATGATTGTTACCATTATACACACCTCCAAAAGAACCGTTTGCTCCACCTACCGGAACGAATTCCTTTCCTGCAAAATCAAGATCGGCAGTCTGTGAGAACACATAACCGGAATAATTGAAACCGGATGTATTTACCAAAGAACCCAACTTGAGAAAATCATCGGCAGTTGCAATGATAAACGGACTTTGCTCGGAACCGTCGCCATCAAACACATCAAACTGGAAGCTCTTCAAATAGAACTTTCTGACAAGACCATTGGCTTCTGCCGAAAGCACGCCTTCCGCAACGCCCTCTGCCGGAACTGTCACATTCAGGCGATCACCGGCAACTGAGAATGCTTTGTCTCCATTCACGCTCCAGGTCTGTCCAGAAGAAAGATTGGCTCCGGAAACCGCAGCCTGCGCATATTCGTTTCCTGTCCAGCTGACAATTGCCGAGGAATTGAGGGCCACCTGAGCCGGAACATTCGAAAGGGTTACTGTCGGATAAGAACCTGCCTTGACTGTCCATTTGCCTGACGCGAAGAGTTTGTCGTTACCTGCGATTTCAGATGTCGGAAGAGCCGAAACGCCCTCTGCCGCACCGTTGGCAACAAGACCTATATGCTGCAGACGGCTGTCTGTGACGCATGAGGCATATTGCGTATAGACATTTACACCCGAAACGGCACCCAATGAGAGAATTGATTTCTTCGATGTTATGAAGCCATAGTTGAGAGCATTTGTCACCTTACCCGGAGCGGCAGCAGTACCGGAAGCATTTCCAAGTATACCGCCAACCTCTGTGAAGGCAACGACTTCACCGGAGTTGACAACATCGGATATAACAGATGATGTGGATTTACCTACAATACCTCCGACTGTTTTTTGAATATCAGGCTTCTGATAGGGGTTGAAGTTTTCACCCTTTACAGTACCGGTATTCTCACATGACTCGACGGTTGCAGATGTAGCCATACCTACGATACCGCCTGCGGTATTTGCATTGACTGATACTGTACCGTTATTGTAGCAACCTTTTATGACACCACCTTTAAGCACCTGACCTGCTATACCGCCTCCGTTGGCATAATATGTACGGGTATCAGCGTAATTATAGCAGTTTTCTATTGTTCCATATACACCACCGGCTATCGCGCCTCCGTTCTGGAAAAAGTCGAGCGTACATCCGGAACCGATTGTAAGATTCTTTACCACACCTGAAGCACCTACTGTAGCGAACAGACCACCCCATGAATAACTCTTGGCATTTTTAGGATTAACCTGTCCCACAACAGCTGTACCGGTTACATCTTCGGCCGTAAAGAACCCTACCGACTGAATCTTCATATTGTCAATTTTATGACCGGCACCGTCGTAACTGCCCTGGAACTGAAGTTTTGCAGTGGCATCCTTACATATCGGTAATATTTCCGAACCCTCCATGTCAATGTCGGCTGTCTGTGTGAGATACTTCCCTTCAAATGTAAGAGCGGCCTTCACTGACATTTCCGACAGTTTGGTCAGATCCGCCTTGGTTGAAATCTTCCATGGTTCTTCCACGGTTCCCTTACCCTCGAAAAGCACCGGAGCGATATTTACAATATAATATTTTGAAGCATTCCCTTTCTGCACAAAGATTGTGTCGGTCTGCTGCTCATAGTTGAGTCGGCCGATTCCATTGTCGAATGTAAAGGCATAACCTGCTTTATCGTTTAGCTTGCCGTCAATGGCGGCACTCCATGCGACACCGTTGTCGAGTGAATATGTAAAATCTTCTTCCACTGCTTTTACAGTCTGTCCGGCAGGCAAAACAAGAGCCGCCGAAGACACTGCCGCTATTGCGGAATCTTCAGATCCTTTTACGCGAGGATACACACCTTTGGTAAAGACCCATTTGTCCGCATCGAAACCTTTCGGTGCATTACCGGATGTCAATGAATCGGTAGTGAGTCCGCATGTAGCATTTTCCACAGCTGCTATCTGGGCATCATAATAACAGTCCGTAATGGCAATACGTGTGTTGTCGCCGATAATGCCTCGCATCGGATCTGTTGACGCGGTTGTAAGCATCACGGATGAATAACACCCCTTCATTGTGGATGTGTCGTCACCGGATGTCGAGCTTGTGACATGACCGATAAGACCTCCGGCAGTCGTGGACGCATCATTGCGCACAAAGCCTGAAGCATAGCTGTTCTTTATTTGAGCATCAAATACCGTTCCGGCCAATCCGCCCATATATGTCTGCACACCGGACACACCGAGAACTACCGCATTGGCATAACATCCATCCATCACCGCATATGAGAAGGCTCCGGCAATACCTCCGAGACCGATCTGATCGGCCGGGCTCTGCACTGTGCCTGAGAAAGAACAACCGGAAACAGTATGGTTCGGCTCATCAGCTGTAGTCTTGGACTGATGTCCCACTATTCCGCCACCGAACATCTGTTTGGAGGTCATCACAACATTAGCCTGTACCTTACAGTCTGTGATGTCTCCGTATGAACGGCCACAAAGACCTCCCACATATCCCATGGCCTGCACACGTGTTCCCGACACCTCAGCTTCGGAAACATTCCGTGTATAGCCCGCAACACCACCGGCGTTGTATCCGGCACGGGCTGTAATATTGGAATCTATTACCGATACCTTCTTCAGCAAACCGTGGGCATAGCCAGCCAAAGCACCTACCGTATATCCCAAAGAATGTACATTCGCACCGGTGACAGTAAGATTTTCTATTGTAGAGTGCGGAGACTGCACACCGAAGAGTCCGCAGAAATCATATGCATAATCAGTAATTGTCAGATTATTGACAGAGAAACCGGCTCCGTCAAGATTACCGGCAAACTGATATGTTTTGGTTCCGATCGGAGTATAAGAACGGTCAAGAACCGAAAAATCCACATCGTTTGCAAGCTTGAAATACTTATCCTTATATACCGGATAACAATATTCGTCCGTTGTTCCCAGCACAAGTTCACGATCACCCCTTGCTTCAACATTTGTCTGTACCGCGGCACCCAAAGCCACAAAGTCCATAGCACTTTTCAATAACCACGGATCCTCTTTTGTACCCGAACCTGCCAGATCAAGAGCCGGGACATTAGGAAACTCCGGTGAAAATGGCAGCGTAATTGAAGACGATTCATTGAAAGACAGCAATGCTCCCGGACGCGCCACACCCCAACACGGCATTGTAAGCGCTTTCGTAGATGCATTGTATGCTATCTCTATTGGAGAAAGCATGGATGCCGAGAAGGAAACCTTCCCGTCTGACGCAATATTCTCCTTCAGTCCATAATAAAAGAACTCTCCGAGTGGATTTATCACCGTTGCGGGTTGAGGATTGGCTATAATCGTACCCTGAGAGGTAAGTGTAAGTGTAAGTTCTCCGCGCTTTGAGGCATTCACCGGAACATTGACGATCTTTATAGCGTCTGTAGCGGTAGTATAAACAAATGACTCATAGTCTGCAGCTGTAACTTTCCTGTTGGCCACCGTCATTTCATTGTTCGTAAATGATATGGCATTATTATGGAAAGTAGCGTTTGAGACACCGGCAACAGTATGTTTAAATATTCCCACCGTAAGGTATGCACCGAATTGCGGACCTTCCGTTACAAAGAATCCGTATGCGTCATCTATAAAGATAGCGCCGTCCGACACCGTACCGGTAAGGGCGTCTGTCGGTGAAAACACCCCTTTGTCAAGATCCACCTTACAAAGTGACACCACATTACCATCCACTTCGGATACTTTCTGAACAGGGATAGATACAGCTCCTGTCTCCGCATCAACCGTAAAGCTGATGTTTACATCGTTAAAAAAGAACGGTGACATTGTATAACCTCCACCTTCTGCAGCTTTTATCTCTGTAGAGAAGGTCGACACATCATAGCTCGAATAGGAGGTAGCCCATACCTTTTTGTTCCCTACAAGAGAGGAAAGATTTACAGAAGCATTGGCTTTCGGACGAAATGCCGGATCAGCTTCCGAATTAAAAACCATACCGGAGGAGAATGTCTTCTCGCTAAAGGAACGAAGCGAGACATTCTCTTCCGACACTGTCACAGGTGCACACGATACAGCGGCCCTGGTTTCTCCGACGGACGATATCAACGTCGGATCTGCCGTCTCTGCCTTAACCGCAAATGCGGAACAAATGGCAGACGACAAAAAGCAGGTCAGTAAAAAATGTTTCATTCTATCTAAATTTTAGAAAAAACTTATGCACAAATTTAAAATAATTTTTTTAGACTTTTATATAAAATAAAAAAATTATTGCATATTATTTTATAATAATCTGATTTTTTTAATGCCATATTGTATAATTATTCATATTTAGACACATGTTAGCCAATAAAGAAAATAAGAAAACAAAAGTCAATGTAAGATTTTTACAAGACCGGAACAAACATCAGCCACCCCAATGCACGATAAACAAATCGTACAAATAGAAAAAAGACACCCAGCCATAGTCGGGTGTCAAAGACATTGGGAGGGCGACTTGTCCCCAAGTCGCCATAACCCTCAGCACGCGACACAAAATAAACAAAGAGCCGATTCGAAAAGAACCGGCTCACTTTTAACTATTAGTCTTAGAAACTGTTTAAATCTATTTCTTTGCTTCGGGAGCTGTGCCCTCAACCTTAAATGTCAACGGCTTGTCAGGAGCTACATAGAAATTGGCAACCTTGAAATTGGCAACGATATGCTGACCCGGTTTGAATTTGGTAGCCTTATCGTTTTTCACAAGGGGGCGAATCTTTACATTTACGGTAGAAAGAGGTTTCAATCTTATTTCGCGTGGATAGTATACATCTTCCGAACCTTTCCCTTTTTCGATAACAACCGGAATTGTGGAAAGATTGCGAAGCGTGAAAGTCATATCCGAACCTGTCACCTTGAAATTCTCAATTTTAACGCAAGCATCAAAAAGAGGACGTAACTGCGCTTCACGACCATAAGCATTACCGTAAGCTACAACAGCTGTGCGTCTGGCATTCATGGCCTCACGGACAGACTCGGCATTCTTCTTCTCTGCAAAGACAAGAGTCACCGGGCGATGCTCTCCATTGCCATAATCTTCATAATAAAAGAACGGTGAATGACAGTCACTGTTGCCAAGCACCGTCAGATCATTATCAAGAGCCCACTGGAAAGCCTCAGGGGAATAACCACAGAACTCATTCACGATCTCTATGCCGTGCATATAGCCTTCCTTGAGCAATTTCTTATGTTCAGGCCACATTATTGTCGTGTCCGGAGCATGTTTTTCCCAATGCGGGTGGTTCCACATTGTAAAAGCTTTCTGAGCACGGGCCTCCTTGAGACCGGCCTCCATAGCCTTCACATCGTTATCGTCATATTTCTCTGCAGCAGTACAGATCTTGTTATTGTCTTCGGTAAAAAGACAGTTCCAGTGACCCGGAGGCATACCTCTTGAAATCTCTGTTCCGCGAATCACTATAAGGTCTTTTCCCGCTGCTTTCTTGGCGATATCATAAGAGGTGTTGCGGTCTACTTTCTCAGGATTAAAGATTCCGTTTTTAAGATTTTTCTGCAGACGGGTGTCGACATGATCTGTTATCGCAATCACATCAAGACCCTCCCAGATAGCCTCCTGTACCCTGGTTGTCGGCCACACTGTAGCATCGGAAAAGACCGTATGCGTATGGAAATCACCTTTAAGGGTCTTGTAACCCTCCACATCCGGAATCACCATTTTGTTTGGTGACATCGCCTGCAACGGCACAACGGTCGCAGCAGCGCATACTAATGAAAGAAGAATCTTTTTCATGTGCATTATGTTATGGTTAATCAGTCAATTTAAGAGATGCCTCCCTGATTCTCTTCATAGCCTCCCTGATCTGCTCCTCGGAACAGGCATATGAAAGACGCAGATATCCCGGAGCGCAGAATGCGGCACCGTCAACAGCAGCCACATGTGCCTCCTCAAGCAGATACATCACATAATCGCCGGAACTCTTGATTTCCCTGTCTCCGGCTTTTTTACCTATGTAAGCAGACACCTCGGGAAAAAGATAGAACGCACCCTGGGGCACATTGCACACCCAACCCGGAATCTCTTTTGCAAGCTCAACTATCAGATCACGTCTGCGTTCGAATGCCTTGCGCATTGTCTCCACACATTCCTGCGAGCCCTCATATGCCGCTTCCGCCGCTTTCTGCGCTATTGACGAAGCACCGGATGTGGTCTGTCCCTGCAGCTTTGTCACAGCCTTGGCTATAGGAAGCGGAGCCGCGAGATATCCTATTCGCCAGCCCGTCATGGCATACGCCTTGGACACACCGTTCACAATAATTACTCTGTCGCGTAAAAAACCAAACTCGGCTATACTGTGCACCTCTCCGCAATAGTTGATATGCTCATAAATGTCATCGGCAAGCACAAGTACACCCTCATGCTTCTCTATCACTCTTGCCAATGCTTCAAGCTCCGAATATGTATATACGCTTCCCGACGGATTTGACGGAGAATTAAGCATCAGCATCTTTGTGCGGGGAGTGATGGCAGACTCGAGCTGAGCCGGTGTGATCTTGAAATCCTGTCCGACTCCGGCCTCAACAAACACCGGTATACCGCCCGCAAGTTTCACAAGCTCCACATAGCTAACCCATGCCGGCGTAGGTATGATCACCTCCTCTCCCGGATCCACAGTAGCCATAAGGGCATTATGAAGCTCCTGCTTCGCGCCGTTACCCACTACAATCTGATCAGGAGTGAAATCAAGACCGTTCTCACGATTCAGCTTGCCGCATATCGCCTTTCGCAGCGAAAGATATCCGGCCACAGGGGTATATCGTGAATAGTTCTCATCTATCGCACGTTTTGCACCCGCTTTTATAAACTCGGGAGTGTTGAAGTCCGGCTCCCCTACCGACATGTTGATTACATCTATCCCTTCCGCACGCAATTCCGCACTTTTCTGTGACATTGCAAGAGTGGCTGAAGGAGCAAGACTCATGACCCGCTGTGAAATTAGAGACATTAGCTTAGTTTTTTGTTATAGTATATAATCCACAGGCAATTCACCTGCTTATAAGTATGACTCGTAAATTAGTTAATACATATTTTTTAGTGTATTTCCGAGAAATTTATGAGAGCTCAGGAAGGAGCAATGCCGGCATTATGACTGAGTGAACTCGCTTAAATTACCGGAAAGGCTCAAAAAAGATGCGTTGACTAATCAATACATTAAATAATTTCGATGTCATACTTATGTATGCGAAGTTACTAATTTTTTATTATTTTTGCCAACTAAAGAAACAACTATATGAAAAAATTTAATCCCACCCTAAATTTCTTGCTCTTCCTTATTGTGTCTATGATATCGGGAGGTTGTTCCTCAGATAAAACAGGTGATTTGCAGGAACTGCTCGGATCCATACCGTCGGATGTCTCGTTTGTTGGCGTGATTGACTCGGAAGAACTGTTGAAACAAGCCGGATTCAAAGTAAAAAACGGAACCGTCACCCCGGGAAAAGATATTGCGCGTTTTCTTGACAACACAACAAATACCGGACTCAAATCCATATCGGAAATGATATGTGACGGAGGAATCGATCCATCATACATGACTGTCTTTGCAGAAGGTTACAATTCTTATCTTTCCGGTTATCTTTCCGATACGGACAATTTCAAAGGTATGATTGAAAACCGTTTCGGAGAAAAAGTAACGCACGATGGTGAATTCTCAATCTGTGGAAACATTGCTTTCACATCGAACCGATTCTGGTGTTGTCTGAATTCCCGCAACAGCATAAACATCAACGACATCAAACATTTCAACTCCCTGAGCGAGAAACAGAGTTTCTTCTCCCTTAAAGTTTCCGGACAACTTGTGGAATCTGACAAGATAATGCGTGGCTGGGGAGACATAAAAGGATGTCTTAATGCTTCAGGCCTGGATTTTAGCACAAAAGCTTCAATACAGATGGGGCTTGAGGCTCTTTTCGAAGATGCCGTGGAGTTTGTCTGGGACATGGACATAGACAAGGATGAACTAGAAATGGATCTCTCCATACTTAACAAAAAAGGTGGCATCGCTGCATTCCTGTATCCCGTAGAAAAAACCGATGCCGAACAGATAAGGACATCGGGCATTTCCGGAGATGCAATATTCGCACTTGCTATTTCACCTAAGTTCACGGAAAGAATGAGAAAAGACACTCGTGGCAAGGGAATGTCCGTGGCCGGCATGTTCTCCGGAATGATATCAGATGTATCAGGCACTGTAATTATCGGAGCCGACAACACTAACAACATAGACGGACTGATACCGGTGAAGGGGACCCAGACCTCAGACCTGAACCGTCTTTTGTCACAATATGATTTTTCTGTAACTCAGGGAAATGGTGCCATAAGGTTTTCCAAGGGAAAGACCTACGGCAATATTTCTCCCGATATCGCGGCCAAGATTCTGAAAGGGAAAACCGGAGGTCTTATAATATCTCCAGATTCACTCACCGGTGGAAAAATCGATTACGTTGCCTTTACACTCACCCCCGAAAAAGGTGGAATGGAAGTGAATGTCAAGGTCAAATCAAAAAATAAAGAATCATTGTTTGTCGGATTAAGAAACTGTTTGAATTTATTTTCGAGGAGTTTCTAAGAAATTATCTGAATGCAAATTAACGAAATCACACTTGAGGACATGCTTCCCAGGGTATTCATCAACGAGAAGATACCCGTTTCAGAAGTGTGGAATACCCGGCTGTCATTCCGGAAAGGTAACCGATACCGGGTAGAGGCGGCAAGCGGAGGCGGCAAGTCGTCTCTGTGTTCTTATATTTTCGGGACACGCACAGACTACAACGGAACATTGTATTTCAATAATACGGACATCAAAAGCCTGAGCATTCCTCTTTGGCAGGATATAAGACGGAAAAACATAGCTTATCTGCCACAAGAACTTTCTCTCTTCCCGGAGCTAACCGCATGGGAGAACATTCAGCTTAAGAACAGCCTTACCGGTTATGCCGACAATGCAAAAATAGGACAATGGCTTGACAGAATAGGCATTAGCGCACGCAAAGATTACCCTGTCGGGAAAATGTCTATCGGCCAGCAACAACGTGTTGCTATTATCCGCAGCATATGCCAGCCTTTTGATTTCATATTGCTCGACGAGCCTGTAAGTCACCTTGATGCCGAAAACAACCGTATCGCCACTGAAATAATCGAAGAAGAGGCAAGCAAAAACGGAGCCGGAATAATCTCCACATCCGTGGGCAATCCGCTACAGCTGTCCGACCCTGTAATTCTATCACTATGAATCAGTCGCTTATATCCAGGCTATTATATAAAAACACATCCGTCGCCCGTATCGCCGGTTTCATCCTTTCCAATTTTCTGGGACTGGCTATTGTTTTGGGTGGATTGCAGTTCTATACCGACGCACGGTCAATTTGGGAGGATGACGAAAGTTTCATCCATTCCGATTATCTTGTGATAAACAAACGTGTAACCTCTCAAAACACATTCAACGGGCAATCCTCCTCTTTTTCTGAAGAGGACCTGAGCGACATCTCATCACAACCGTGGATGAAGCGCCTCGCACCATTCTCCACAGCCGGGTATAAGATCTACGCATCAATAGATCAAGGGGGGAAGGGAATTTCCACAAACATGTTTTTCGAATCAATTCCCGACAGCTTCGTTGACGTGGCATCGTCACAATGGGGTTGGAGAGAGGGAAGCAACGAAATACCGGTCATTATCTCCAAAGACTATCTTTCCCTTTATAACTTCGGATTTGCCGCATCCGCAGGACTCCCGCAGATGTCGGAAGGTTTCATGAGCGGCATTCCGCTGAAACTCACGCTACGCAGCAACGATGGTCTGCGTACCTTGCAATTTAACGGGCGCATAGCAGGATACTCAAACCGCCTGAACACAATTCTTGTCCCGCAGGAATTCATGGACTGGAGCAACCGCGAATTGGGGTCCGAAAATATTCAGGATCCTTCACGCATTATTGTGGAAGTGTCGAGTCCCGGAGATGTTGCCATAAAGGAATATCTCGACACCAAAGACTGGGAGATTGCCGGTGACAAGACTAACGCATCGGCTTCATTCCTGCTGAAAGTCGTCATAGGTATAATCCTTGCAATCGGGGTTGTAATTACCTTGCTTTCACTCTTCATACTGCTTCTGTCCATCTCTTTGCTTATGGAAAAGAACCGCGACAGACTTCACCGGTTGCTCATGCTCGGATACGGGCTGCAGGCAACAGGCCGTCCATACCGTATAATCGCAATCGGTTCTTCCTTGATCGCATTGGCTTTGGCAATTGCAGCCACGTTCATCCTCAGGAGTTTCTATATTGATGCCCTGACCGGTCTTGGAGCCACACCCGGAAACCTTTGGTTCACCGTCTGCACCGGGGCGTTGCTCACCTTATTGATAATACTCTTAAACCTCTTCTCCATCCGAAAAAAGATTCTTCGCGCATGGAGGATATAAATTTGAAAAAATCAGGCGCCCAATGACTGGTCGCCTGATAACATCTGACTTTATGGCAAAAAAATTTGCCCGGCTCTAATACCTAACTAACTTATATCAATAGATTTTTAAAAGCACACATCCGTGAGGATTAACTGTAGAAGAATAGTTACCTTCAACCGTAGCGATATCTTTCTGTCGCCACAGATCACGTATAGTCTTTTTATCATAAAACCCAAGTTGCTGCAGTTTTATGCTCATTTCACGAGGCTCAAGTGTCTTATTGAACAGGCCAACTGCCATTGACCCGTCTTCAAGCTGCTTTACATATATCGCTTCTTCATTATTGTCAACAATAGGTGCTCCGTGTACACCCAGCGGATCCTGATTAACATCGATCACTTCATCGTTTGTCAACAAAGAGAGTGTGAAATCGTCAAGACGCGCCAGGTCACATCCTATGAGCAACGGTGAAGCAAAGAGACTCCACAACGACATGTGCGTATACTGTTCATCCGGGGTAAGACGCGTGTAATGCAGTTTCGGTCCCCAGCCTACAAGTCCGACAACAAGCATATCTGCATCAGGCCAGTGACCCGGTCCACTCCACGGTGCCCATCTGCTCTGATTGAAGCCAATCTTGCTGAAATTCTCCCATGTATCGCGTATATCACCTGTTGTCCTCCAGCAATCAGCATATTCCACCAAAGCCGGTGCATCACAAAGAGGTGCATTGTTAGACAAACTGTATACAATATCACGATCTGTTGCCCGTAAAGCATCGTGCATCTCACGTATATGAGCTACATCATTCGGTTTCCAGTCATATTTCAGATAGTCGACTTCCCATTCAACCCACTGCTTCGCGTCATTCTCGACGAAAGAATACGGCGAATGATAACGCACCTTTTTACGATACTGCATATAATTCCCTTCCGGTAAGGTGTACCTGAAATTCTTGTTTGTCTTACCCTCCTTAATCCAATGGTATTCACCATCCGGTGTGTCGGCATAGCTTCCGATATGGGCAGCGTATGTACCCACCCAAGGAGATGAATATATACCTAACTTCAGTCCAAGATCATGAACCTCACGTGTAAGACCCTTCATATCCGGAAATTTTGTATTCGACTGTATTGCATTATATTTGCCGCCCCTGTTACCTTGCCATCCGTCATCAATGTTGATGTATGTCCAGCCATGGTTCACCAGCCCCTTGTCATACATGGCGCGGGCTGAAGAGAGCACCTGTTCCTGGGTTACATCGCGTCCCCAGCAGTTCCACGAATTCCAACCCATCGGCGGAGTAAGCGCAATCCTGTCTCCTATCACTATTCTTAAACTACGCTTAGCCGTGCCCAGACTGTTGGCGGCAGTCAGTTCCACCACGTATTCCCCTTTCTCGGCAACCCGACCTGTTATTCGGCCTGTCTTACTGTCAATAGACAACCCCTTGGGCAATCCGGTTGCACCGAACGTCATTGGGCGCTCCCCTGTAGCTGCAACTGTGAATAAGAACTTTGAACCCGGACGTGCTCCAAAAACACGTGCTCCGTTTATACGTGGCTCCTTACCGGGTTTGGGTGTAAGAATATAATCCGAATAATCGGGCACCTTGGAATTTTCCGGCAATCCTTTCACCTCGCTCTGTGCACTTGCCGGAATTCCGGCAAGCACCAAAGCGATAATTGACATCATTATATTTCTATTCATATATTACACTTTATCAATAACCTGGATTCTGTTCAAGCAGTGGATTCGCATATATGGCTTCTGCCGGAATACTGAAAACGTTGCGTGTTTCCGGTGTGGGCTCCTTATCCCACCATTTCTCAGTAGTGAAGAGCCCCCAACGCACAAGATCTGTGCGGCGGTGAGCCTCACCGAGGAACTCAATCATATACTCGTCGGCAAGACGGTATATATCAAGATTTTGCTCCGTAACAGGATCGGGATCATCTCCATTCTCAAAATTACGTTTACGTACAGAATTAATCAGATCAGCAGCTCCTTTCTTGTCGCCTCTGTGGAAGAGACATTCCGCAAGATTATAAACGACTTCGGTAAAACGCATTACCGGAAAATCCGGATTATAAAGTAACATAACATCCTTGTCATTAGGCACAGGCATTTTCACCAGCCTGATTCCTGAATTTTCATCACCGGCAAGCATGTCGCTCTTATTTCCGGTTATATTAACATAGTCGACAAGTATAATCTGTTTCCCGTTCTTAAGCTTTGTACCCTTTACAACTTTCCCTGTTACCGGATTTTTCTGCAATCCCATCAGAAACATACCTTCGTATTTTCCATCACCTTTGTATAGATACGGTTTCTTGCGTAAATCCTTCTCATGGAACTTGGCAAACGGTCTACCCATCTTTGTTGTATAAGGAACCCCCTCCTTTTCCAGTGACGGGGAGAGCTGGAACCCGTTATAGCATTTACCTATCGAACCGCAATCGAAATAATTCTTGGCATTATACGGATACATTCTCGTATTACATCCCTTAAACTCCTCTTTTGAAGTCTCAGACGGTATATACCACATGGCCTCGGGTGATTCATGATTTGTAAAGCAATGAGGGCCATACCATGTCGGATCCAGTTTATATACCCCATATTTGCCATCATATATATCTTGCAGAATCTTCTCTGCATCCGCATATCTGTCTTCCCCGATAAACGCTTCCGCATTGAGATAGAGCTGGGCAAGCAGCATGGCACCCGCTCCCATTGTCAAATATCCGTCCTGATATTCCGATAGCGACTCGCGTTTATGGAGATTGGGAATAGCAGCCTTCAGTGTACTCTCTATATAATCGAAATTCTCCTTGCGGGTGTTGCGTGCTTTAGGCTTGTCGTTAGGTTTAGTGTAAATCGGAAGGCCGCCAAAAAGATCTAAAGAACGCATATAGGCATATGCCACGAGCGTGTTAAGCTGATTCAAATGGTCGGACTTGTCCTGCTCCGTAAGACCCAGCGAGGGATAGTCCACCTGCGACAAACCATCGATAGAGACAAGTGCATGCGACACTATATAATTCATCTGATTATACGCATTCTTTACTTTTCCGTCCTCTGTGCTCCATGTGTGTCCGTGAAGACGCACCCAGTCGCCGTTATCATAGAAATCAGCCGCACGTGCCGGACAACACATCTCGTCTGTAGTGACCTCCTGAAGAAGCCAATAAACACGCTGATTATACATATAATGCCAATGACGGAACGGATTCCTCAATACCGAATACACACTCTCCGGACTCGTGTAAAATGTATCCGGATTAGCTTCGGAGTAAAATTTCTCATCAAGGTTGCATCCGGAAAGCGAAACAACCGCTACAACTCCCAATGCTATGTTTCTTATTTTTTTGCTTATCATTTTTATCAGAATTTAAGTTGAAGACCGAAAGTCCAATGAATTGTCTGTGGGTACATGGAAGCTTTGTTTCTGACTTCCTGAACTCCCGGGAAAAGACCGTTTACACTCTGTTCGGGATTATAGCCCTTGAATTTGGAAAATGTAGCTACATCACGTGCCGTGACATAAACACGAAGACTTTTGATGTATTTCTGCCACTTTGAAAGATTCAATGTATATCCAAGAGATATGGCATCGATCTTGAAGAAAGAGGCATCAGACAAAAAGTAGTCACACGTAATTCTGTTTCCCTTGATATGCTTGTTCTCATCATATGCTGAGCGAAGCACATTTACACCTTGTTGGTTCTGTAGACCATAATACAGATTCACTGTATCATATACATCGAAATCTATATAACTGCGGCAATTGATTCCGAGATCAAAATTACGATAACGGAAACTGTGATCCATCGAGAACACAAGCTTCGGCACACCATTGCCTACATAATATTTATTGTCAATCTTATCATTCCCTTTTGCCGGTACAATGTTTCCATCCTTGTCATATATGAGCCATTCTCCGTTTTCATCAACCCCAGCGTTTTTAAAAAGCCAGAACTGACCGATAGTCTGATTGTTCACAAGCTTGTGTGTGTTGCCCATACTTTGTGGCAGACCGTCAGATAGAATCTGTGAGCTTTCCTCTCCCAAATTCTTTATTTTAGATGAACTTTGTGAAAGTCTTACTGTGGCATCCCAGTCAAAATCACTCGTACGGAATATCCTTCCTGTCAACTCAAATTCCCATCCTGTATTTGACAAAGAACCGACATTCTTCATTATTGTCTTTGCTGTCATGGGAGGTGCAGGAGCTGTGACGGCAAACAGCATATCGTCGACACGACGATAGAACCAGTCGAACTTACCGGTCAGCCGGTTGTTCAGGAAGCCAAAATCCACACCTACGTTAAACTCTTTCTTCTCTTCCCATTTCAAATCAGGATTCGCATTACGCGCCGACTTGTAAGCAGAACCCCAGACCAGACTTCCGGGTGTCGGATACATGCCGTCACTACTATAAGTATACGTTGTATATCCTGCAGCAAAATTATCATTACCAGTCACACCGTAACCGGCACGCAACTTTAATTCATCAAGCCATTCCACATCACGGAGCCATGATTCACGGTTCATACGCCATCCCGCAGACACTGACCAGAAATTTCCCCAACGGTTGTTCTTACCAAATTTTGAACTGCCTTCACGACGGTAACTTACCATTGCTATGTAACGGTCGTCATATGAATAATTGGCACGCCCATACCAGGAAAGAAGATGTTCCGACGGTTCTTTTCCGGAATTCATCTCAGCCAGCCCCATGCTCAGATCTTTGCCGGCGTCCATATCCCAGGGACCTATTCCGTCAACAGTAAAGTCTCTGTTGGTCATATCAAAAGATTCCTGCCCGGTTTCATTAAAATAACTCCATCCTGCCAAAGCATCGAAATGGTGCATATCACCGAACTCTTTTGTATATGAAAGATATGCCTCCCAGTTGGTATTGAGACTCTTCTGATAGCTGTGTGTAGCTTCCCCGAGTTTACCGGAGTCGACACTTTTACGGTGGTATTGATTGTAATAGATCGTTCTTGTCCACTGACGGCGGTCAACTCCAACAGATGCATGTGCTGTAAACCCCGGTAAAATTGTATATTTCAGATTAAAGTCACCCATGAACCATTGGTCAACGCCTTTATAATCCTGATCCATTATGTTTGCCACCGGATTGAAGAAGTCTGCACCGAGACCGGCTTTGTTTACATTATAATGAGTCGGACTATCGGGATCCATCACCGGAATAGTTGGATTAAGCGCTATTGAATTCTCCACATCATTGGCTGTGTTCCTCTGATCACGATGAGCTTCACGGTACTGCATTCGCAACCCTATCTCAAGACGGTTGTCCCAAAGGGAATAACGCCCGTTAAGTCTTGCCGAATAGTCTTTACGCCCGTCTCCTATCACGATACCCTGCTGGTTTGAATATGACAGCGACGAATAAAGCGAAAGGGCTTTTGTACCACCCGTCATTGTTACAGAATGGCGTTGAGAGAACGGTGTGTCTCTACACATCAGGTCATACCAGTCTGTACGGGAACCAAAATCCTCCCCTCTGCCATATTGAAGATATTCTTCAGGTGTCAGCATGTCAAGGCGCTTACGCACACTCTCTATTGAAAATTCGCCATTATATGTAACAGAAGCTTTCCCCTCTTTAGCTTTTTTTGTTGTGACAAGTATCACACCCGCAGATGCACGTGTTCCATATATGGCTCCGGCAGATGCATCCTTAAGAACATCGATACTCTCTACATCCTCCTGATTAATAGAACGCAGATCTCCACCCGGCACACCGTCAATTACTACCAGCGGCGATGTCCCTCCCTTAACCGACGATACACCGCGAAGCTGATAACCGTTGGAGGCATTCGGAGATGAATTGCCACTTATAGTCAGGCCTGATACTTTACCTTGCAATGCGGTAGCGATTGTCGAACCGCCCACACCTGCCATAAGATCATCACCTGAAATCGACGTAATGGAAGACGTCACGCGCTTCTTTTGCATTGTACCGTAACCCACAACCACAACCTGCTCAAGTGTGCGGTCTTCTCCTCGCATGGTTACATTATAGTCTGTCTGACCCGGCTTTACTTTAACCTTAACCGGTGTCATGCCTACAAGTGAAACTTTAAGCGTTTGTCCCGGCACTGCCTGCATTGAGAAATTTCCATCAATATCAACTACCGATGCCATCCGCGTACCCTCCACAGAAACTGTTGCTCCTGTCAGCGGTTCACCTGCCGCATCAGTAACTTTACCTGTTATCTTTATCGTTTTACCGCTTGCTTTAATACCTTCTTTTTCACTCTTTTTAGAAACTGTTATCACCTTATCGGACAACATAGAGTACTCAAGCCCCATATTGGGCAGCACCTCTTTGAGGATAGCGGATACAGCGGTTTTGGATTTATTGATGCGCACCGGAATCTGTCTTTTCCCAATTTCGCTGTCATAAGAAAAACGATAATCTGTCTGGCGCTCTATTGTAGCAAAAAGACTTTTTAATGATGTCGGTTGCAGCGACACATTTACTTTCGCATTCTGAGCCCAGCCTGGAATTGCAATCATCAAGGCTATGAATATAGCTGATAACCGCACTTTTCTGGTAGGTTTGTTCATTATTAGTTCAGTTAGTTTATAAATATGTAGATAGATTAGACAACTATATTATCTGCTCCGATATACCCCGTAAACAGATTTTATTTTATACGATTGGTTCGAATCGTCAAGCACGAAAACCATATAGTCTCCATTTGCCGACACCCTTACCACCACATGTCCTTCCCAACTTTTAAATCTGTTGGCATATTCCGATATATTTTGACGTTGTTCCATTGCGACTCCGGTAGAAAATATATTGACGTATGGTGATGACTTAACAATATCTTTAAGCGCCCCCGGTTTAGGCTGTCCGGCTCTCCATGGACTTAGCAGGAGCGTCTGGGGACGCAATCTGTCAAGCAATTCAAAACTGTTGGCATTGTTGATTCCATGATGGTTCGCTTTCATAACCTCCACTTCATGAACAATATCGCATAATGGAGCTTCCGCGTCAAGCCATGAGCAGATCGAACGGTTATTATACTGCAGGTCTCCTCCGGAAAACAGATTGAACTTACCCCAATCGAGCATTATTGCTATAGAATATATGTTCTCTTTTGGACTCATCATGCGGATCGCTTCGGTATCCGGTTTTCCTTTGTCGTCCAATGGCAGATAGGTTTTCTTATCCTCACCTTTCCCTGTCCAGTAATAACCGCCGCCACAAAGCACACGTATCTTAAAATCCGGATAATCAGAAGCGGAATGATTCATTACAATCTGATCGGCATGACCGACTTTTACCGCTTCATACACAGTACCTTTTACAGACCGAGTCCAGTCCAGGAACCGGATATAATCCTTGAATCTCTTTTCTCCGGACCTATCCACCGGTGACGTATAGTCTCTGTCGATAATCTTATCGAAATCGAGTAATGTACCAACCTCATTTATACCATTCAGATAGAAACCACCTTCCGGATGTTTTTTTATGGCACGGGAAACTTCACATATACCGGAATATGTTTCCGGGAAATTACCCATGTGGTCTGTGTCGAAATGGGAGTTCAGCCAATAGTCCACAGCCTTGCCGTGTGGATTGAAATGCATTACATAATCAGCAATGACATTTCCGGATGATATATTGATTGATGGTCGCGCAATAAGCGGTGCGACACCTTGATCCGGGTCTTTCTCCACAACCGCATCTGTTACAAGTGATCCGGCGGCATCAATCAACATCGAGGTGCCATCGGGAAATATATAAAAATAGCTTTCGCCCCTGCCTGTGCTTATGGAATGAATATCAAGAGTGCCCGGAGTCCAAGGTGGCAACACCTCTCCTGTTGTACCTTTGAAAGGGACTTCGTTATCAGGATCGACTATCGATGAAAGTGTATCATTATTTTTTGAGCAACCATTTGTGCTTACTATCAATAATACGAAGGATGCCACAGAAAACAATCGCTTAAGTTTCATGTTGTTATAAAGTTTTCATGTATTTAGGTCAACTCTGTGGTATAATGTATCTTTACTGTCTTTATTGACACTGGAGAATACATTATACACTAAATATTACGCGCTAATTTCATAAAGTACCTTAAAATTTTTATGTTTTATAACATATTCTAATTTTTGTCGTTTTTCATGTTTTATTTCCTCATAATTAATTACTTTTGCGGGATTTATTATGGAAAATGGCAACGAAACATATCTTATCCGCGAACTGAAAGAGGGCTCTTTACGGGCTTTCGACGCGCTTTATGAGATATATTTCCCAAAGGTTTATTCCTATTGTCTGCAAATCTCAAAATCACCACAGACAGCAGCCGATATTTCACAAGAAGTGTTTATGAAGCTTTGGGAGCACCGTCGTAGAATCCGTCTGTGCGATTCTATTAACCCGTTTCTTTTCAAAATTGCAAAAAACCGACTTATATCAGCCTATCGGGAGGCCGTTAACTCTAAGATTTATGAAGACTACGTCATATACTCACATAGCCGGCAAACCGATAAACAATCTCCGGTCGAATATCGCGATTTTCTTAAAATTCTGAATAAATCGGTAAACGAGCTACCGAAACTGGAACGAGAGGTTATAATGCTCAGTCGATTCCGGTTAATGAAAAACCAGGAAATTGCCAAATATGTTGGCATAAGCGAACAGACGGTCAAGAACAGGCTTGTGTCCGGAATAAAACATCTGAGGGAACTTCTCGAAAAATACAATCATCTTGTTATACTCTACTCCTTATTATTACAACAATATTGTTACAGCAATTAAAACTTACCCTACTATCCCAAACATAAAAACTATATCCTTAGAAATTATTAATATGAACCACCTTATAAAGAATTTTAGAAACGATAAAATCTCGGTTGGTGAACTGGAGAAATTAAAGGAAGAAACGAACCGGTCCACCCGAAAAGATCTTGAGTATTCCATCCATAAAGACTGGATGGAAGATGATGATCTGACTGACACATCCATAAATAATGAAATCAAATCATCGATACTTGAAAACATACATTCAAATATCGAGATGAAAAGAAAATTCAGGCTAAGGGTAATCTCAATATGCTCTGCGGCCTGCGTATGCATAATGGCGGTTATGGGCTGCATATATTATAATTTCGAGAACAATATTGTTGACACTCCTCTTAATTTTACTACCGCAAAAAATGAAAATGCGACTGTTGTTCTGCCGGACAGTTCTATAATCAAGCTGAACCAGAATTCAGACCTGACATATATGCCGGCAATATTCAAAAAAAGTAACCGTGAGATTGAATTTCAAGGAGAAGGATATTTCAAGATAGCACATGACGCAAACAATCCTTTTACCATCAAGACAGGCAATCTGCTCATAACTGTCAAGGGGACGGAATTCAACTTATCTTCAATACCGCAAAGTCACACATCCTCTCTTTATCTTATAGAGGGCAACGTCGAAATGTATTCCGGACTGTCCCGAAAGATTATAAATGTTTTACCCGGTCAACTTATAGAATACAATACGATGACCGGAGAATTCAATATTTCGACTCCTCGCGCAACCAATAATATAAGCTCATGGTATAGCGGTGAAATACGTTTCGACAACGAATCTCTGCCGGATGTCTTGACATTTCTTGAACGGCACTACGATGTAAAACTTGAAATATCATATTTCCCAGACAACTTAAATCAGAATAGCCTCCGCAACTTATATTTCAACGGCACGCTGCCAACGAAAAACCTTCCCCTCGCGATCGAGGCTCTTGAGAAGGTCTACAATATTAAAATCAAGATGGCTTCAGTTCCAAATATCCGGAGAGAACGTCAATAACATTAGAAAATACCACTTGTTCCAAGCGGCATTTACAACACACTGCTTTCCTTATAGTTAAGAAGGTGTTCAAATAAAAACTGAACAAAAACTGAACTTTTTATGATGCTGTCAGCCGATCGTTGAGCATTCGGTCCATATATTGCTGGATTATTGCCTTAAGCTGCCGTACCATTCCGGAGGGATTCTCCTTATTCAGTAAGTTATGTTGCATCTTGTGGTCGTTTATGTCATACAGACCTACCGGTTTTGTGCCGTCAAACTGAAGTATGCGATCCCCTTTCACAAACTGGTAAACACCGTTCAGGCAGCTTACCGCCCAGGTCTTGTCTTCCGGCGTGCTGAAAAGATCACACCCGAAAGCTATGTAATCTTTCCCATAACCCATATAATTGACCATGGTGGGCAGAATGTCGGTCTGCTGTGCTATTCCTCCGCGCTCACCCGCCTCAATATTGCCGGACGGATCGAAGATTATCACCGGACCATAGAATATACCTATATCACTTTTATACTCGTCATACTCTCGCATGTTGGTGTGATCGTTGGTAATTATAAATATCGTATTGTCATACCACGGCTGTTGCCTGGCGACTGCAAAAAATTCGCGCAATGCATTATCGGTATAACCTACCGTGGGATGTATCTTCATGGTTCCTGAAGGAAACTTTCCCTCATATTGTTCAGGCACACGAAAAGGATGATGGTTGGAAGCCGTGAACACCGCAGTAACAAAAGGTTGCTTCATCTCCGTCATCTTCAGCGCATACCATTTGAGAAACGGTTCGTCCCAGATTGCCCAATAACCGTCGAAATCCTTATCGCCTCCGAAACGTGGATCTTTAGAGAAATCTTCTCTGCCATAATATTTCTCAAAACCTATTGAACGTGCGAATCCGTCAAATCCCATGCTTCCTGTGCGTGCGCCATGAAAAAAGGCACTGGAATAACCCATTTCCCCTAATAGCGCGGGAATTCCCTTAATCTTGTTTACAGCCTGAGGTGTCAATACAAACGGACGCACAAACGACGGTATTCCTGCAAGAATACTCGGCATTCCGTCGATACTTTTCTGTCCGTTGCCATATGAATGCCGCCACCACGCGCTTTTTGAGAGCAACGAATCCGTAAACGGTGTATAACCCTTATATTCCTCGCCAAGAATATCCCTGTTCATTCCTCCTATATATTCCTTTCCGAAACTTTCTATTATTATCACACATAGATTCTTTCGGGAAGCAACGACACCGGTCGCGGGATGATGCAACGGCGAATACACACTCTCCAACTCCTTGCCGTCAGTAAAATATACGGGATTTACAAAAGGGGTATTACCAATGGAACGGATCATTGTAAACGGGGTGTTAAGCACCAAAGCCGTCTCCGAAGGATGACGTGTATAGGCATTTGCATTTGATATGGCTATTGGTCTTATATCCCTGTGCCTCCATCCCCCGATCGGAGCGAGAACAAGAAGTATCAGTGCCGCACATCCGCAAATCACACCTGTCATCCATGCGGCAGACCGCTTCCGGTAATGTAGAAGTCTCCATGACACATATGCTACCGGCAAGGCAATGATATAATTATACCAATGATTGAAAAGTCCACCTCTTATTCCGGAGACTGTAACTACAGTCCCGAATACAAGACCCAACGTCATCAATATATAATATCTGACAAGATTCTGTTTCCTTATCTCCATCGCGGGAGAAACATACAGACGCCACATACCCCATATCAAAATCGCTGCCAGAACCACCAGATACCAATGGCGCAAGAACTCCACTCCTATTATCTTGCCAAAATTTGTCTCGTTGCCAAACTCGCTGAAGACACCCCAGTTGGTGCGACGCATAGTATATTGGAAATACACGGAATCACCTAAATTGATTATCAGCATCAGGGAATTGACAATAATGAACACCCATTTGCAAATCCTGTACCATCCCGGACGCTCCTTCCAATGCAGTGGCAGGAGCATCAGAAAAATATAAAGTATATTGGTATAAAATATTCCGGGAGTATCAAACCGCATACCTGCAAACAGAAGCCCCCAAAGACGTCCTTCGCTGATACTCTGCCTGAATACATCAAGGTTTTCAATCAGAAATTCAATACGGGCCACGCTATAAACTATGAATACCAGAAGGATATTCACTATTACGGCCATTAATGGAGAGACAACCGAATGTTTTGGAAACAGATTTTTTACATTCATTTCATAAACCCTTAGATGTTGTTTTACGCCGCAACAAAAAATTCAAAGCCTCTTTAAACTCATCCGGACGCATAAAGCGTATCATTAATGCGTACAGAAACGCAACCGACACTATCCTCACTATAAGAGACACCACAAGATGCCCTATACCGGATGTCAGCAAAACGGTTACCGCTATTGCCAGCAGAGCCATAAAAAGATAGGGCAATATGTCTGAGGCTGCGTCGCGGAATCTTAGTCCCGTACATTTTTTTGCAAAAAACTGCCAAACAAGCGTCCACAACACATTGACCGAAACATAGAGAACAAGCATCACATACAGCCCCCGGTGATAAGAAACACATAGACATAGCGTCTGGGTGAGCCCCAAAGATATCACATTCCACATATATATACCGGGGCGCCCAATACTGTTGAACAGATTGCCATACAAAGTAGCAACAGGAAGGAAAGCCGCGCCCACACAAAGTATCTGCATCACCCGCACGCTGTCAAGCCACTTGTCAGTTATCAGCAGTACTATTACCTCCCTTGACACAAGACCCAGTCCCAACATCGCGGGGAAAGCAAGCATTGCCGTAAAACGTAACAGCTTCCTGAACACTTTGCGCATGCGCTCCGGATCATCGGTTGTCTGTCTAAGCACTGGCTGTCCCACACCGGTCAGCATACCGGTCAGGATTCCTGTCCCCATCGAAGTCCATTTGTTGCCTTGTGTATAAAATCCGGTAGAACGCATTCCATAGAAACGCCCCAGCAACACTGAAAAAACATTGTTGTTGAACTGCGTGAATACAGAAACCACGAGTTGCTTAAAGCTGAACGGAAGAAGACTTCGGAGAACAGAAAAGCTAAACTGCCATTTAGGACGGAACGGACAACATATCCATAGCAATATGGAATTGACAGCTGTATACAGAACCGCCTGCACGGCTATCGCCCAGTACCCTAAACCCTGAAAAGCACAGCACACACCGGCCATACCTGAAACCGCAAGTGCCGATATCTGTATCTTGCTTCGTATTTTTACATTCAGATTACGAAAGAAATACGCTGTCGGAGTCGATGCAAGCGCGGAAAACACAAATCCGGTAAAAATGAAGCGGGAAAGAGCCACCATCTCCGGCTGCCTGTAAAAGTCCGCAATCAAAGGGGCGCATAACCAAAGGACACCATATATTGTCAGGCTCATTACTACATTGAACCAAAACACGGCATTATAGTCGGTTGCTGTTACATCTTTCCTGTTGACAATAGCAAGAATGAATCCGCTTTCAGAAAAAATCCCCGCAAGCGCAGAAAAAATAGTCAGGGCACCGACAATCCCGTAATCGGCCGGAGTCAGAAGCCGCGACAAAAAAATGCCGAAAAGAAGATTCAGCAACTGCATCACACCGTTGCCCAATCCACCCCAGAGCAGACCCTTTGCCGTTTTATCCTTTAACTCACCCATTCAAATCATATTCCTTATTCATGAACATTCCGGTTTTCTCCGCAACGTCTTATCTCCCGCAGGACGCGGACGAGGGAGCAATCTCGAAACAGCACCCCTGATACGGCTCAGAAGCGGCCGGCGTTGAGCCGGCTTCCCTTTGGTCTTCTCGAAATTAGCAACCATATTGACACAAGATTTTTCAAGAGGCTCACACAACTCCTTGCGGTCCGAAAAATATCCTATCAATTTTTTGCGCACTGCTATTGCCATTTCTATTCTGCGTCCGGCCTCAGCCTGACTCCATATAGCGGAAGGGAGATGCCGGTAAACGCCCATCGGTCTGTTGATATAATGCACTTCACCACGTGAAGCAAACAGCATATGCAAGGCATAATCAATCAATCTGATTTCTCCGAGCCACGACGGAAGGGCTGCAAGATCATAAAGAGAGGCGCGGTACATTACGCTGAGATTGGTGATTGTATTGCGCGACGCAAGTCCTGCGGCCGATTGTTCCACCGCTCCACCTCCGTTACTGAGGCTCATCTCACCGTCTTCCTCATAATAATTCACAACCCTGTGATAACAAAGTGAACAAGACGGATGATTCTCCATATATTCCACCTGTCGGCGCAACTTAGAGCTGTCGCACCAATAATCATCCGCATCACACATTGTTATGTATTTGCCTCTGCAATGCCTCAGCGTTTCCAGATAATTCCCCTGCACCCCAAGGTTATGTGGATTACGGTGATAATCTATTATTTCGGGATAAAGCATCCGCCACTTTTCAACCTTCCCGGGAGTAGTGTCCGTGGACGCATCATCACATATCACAAGCTGCACACCAAACCGACATCTCTGTCCCACAACCCCGGAAATAGCCTCATCTATATAGCGCTCACTGTTGTATGCCACCATCACCACGCTTACCATCGGAGACTCGTGCCCGGAAACAGTATCATTAATCCGGATAATATTATCACCTTCAACTCGCCTTTCCATTTCCTTTAAATGATTGCAGGCAGACGGCGTTATCCGCCCGATATCACAAAATTACTACTTTTTTCCGACTCAACAAAAACAGAGATTCATACTACTTTTTTCATTTTCCGAACCGTTCCCGGCAAAATAAAATGTTAATTATGTTAATTAACATTGTTAATTCGTTTTAAGAAATGTTTACATATTATATAAAATTCTAAATTTGCCCACACATTAAATGAATATATGGCATGAGAATGTGGCGCCACAGACACCCGAATACAATTATGATCTATTGTATCTCAACACAATCATGCACACCATGAAAGAGAAAAAATTTAAACTATTTAAAACATTTTAGAGAAAGATTTAACAATGAAATGCACATTTAACCTTGAAATCACTGCTCTGAAAAGGAGAACAGGTTATATATAACCACCATCTGAAATCTTTCTTTGTGCTAAAATTAAAGGGTTCAAACTCTAAAACAGTTGTGCAAATACTGTAAATACTAACCGAAAAAGCACAGCCAAATGGAAATTATCTAAAGTAACTCAATATCTAATTAAACTCAATCTTACATGAAGAACAATTGTTTTCAGCTGAAAAGGAAGTTTTGCGTTTTAGCAGCAATGCTGCTTATTGCGACACTCCCGACATTGGCTCAGAAGATCACTGTCAAGGGACACGTGACAGACGAGTCGGGCGAAGACCTTATTGGAGCCACAATCATGGAGAAGGGCACCACTAACGGTACATCCGCTGACATAGACGGCAATTTCTCCATCAACGTACCCCCAACAGCCATACTGGTTGTAAGTTACGTGGGTTATGACCCGATGGATGTTCCGGTCAATGGTCAGACTCAATTAAATATTGTGATGAAGACCAACGCACAGATGCTCGCAGAGACTGTCGTTATCGGTTACGGCTCGGTCAAGAAATCCGATGCCACCGGTTCTGTTGCCGTGATCAATCCCAACGAAGTGGAGGCAGGTCTGGCAACCTCTGTTCAAGACCTGCTTGTAGGCCAGACACCGGGCGTGGTTGTAACCACAGCCGGAGGCCCCGAGGGCGGAGCCAATATCCGCATCCGCGGTGGTTCGTCTCTGAATGCATCCAACGATCCGCTTATTGTAATTGACGGTGTGCCACTGGATAACAACGGTGTGCAAGGTATGGGCAACCCGCTTGCAATGATTTCTCCGGAAAACATCGAATCCATGACAATCCTCAAGGATGCATCCGCAACAGCAATTTATGGTTCGCGCGCATCCAATGGTGTCATAATCATCACAACTAAAAAAGGAAAAGCCGGCAGACCGCAGGTCAATTTCTCCGCAAACATGTATGTGAACACAGCGCAGAAGACATGGGATGTTCTCAGCGCGGATGAATTCCGCTCTCTGATAACTCAGAAATACGGTGAAGGATCGGACGCTTTCAACGCCATGGGCGATGCAAACACAGACTGGCAGAAAGAGGTACTCCGCACAACTGTCAGCTCAGACTACAACCTTTCTGTCGGAGGTACGGCAGGGTGGCTTCCCTACCACGTAAGCGCGTCTTTCATGAACTCAAACGGTATCATCCGCACTTCGAGCATGAAACGTACGACTCTTGGATTCAACCTGTCTCCAAAATTCTTCGATGACCATCTGAGCATCAATGCCAACGCCAAAGGATATTATGTCCGTAACAACTTCGGTGATTCCGGAGCATTAAGCGGAGCCATCAGCTTTGACCCGACACACCCGGTTTATTCAAACCAGGAAATCACAGGAGGGAACAGCGGTCAGCGCTATCTCTGGAACGGCTTCTATGAGGTTGCAAATTACTCTGAGGTAGATGGGAAGATTAATTATCAAATCAATGATAAAGCCTCAGCCAACCCCGTCGGTCAGTTGCTGAACAAAGATAATCACGCGGATGTATACCGCTCCAACGGTAACATTCAATTCGACTACTCGATGCATTTCCTGCCTGAGCTCCACGCTAACCTCAATCTCGGTTACGATGTGAGCAAGACAAACGAAGTAAATATAGTAGCGCCTAACTCCCGCGAGGCATGGACAAACCACGAACATTATGCCGGAGGCTACAGAACAGACACATACCAGTTCAAGAGCAACACTCTTCTTGATTTCTATCTGAACTATAAAAAAGATTTCGATGCCATCAAGTCAATGCTGGATGTTACTGCCGGTTACTCATGGCAGCGTTTCTATAATGAGGGCCATTATTCAGGAGCCAACGGAAACAGCGGTTTCCGCACAACACCGGGTTTCAACTATCCGACAGTTACTTATGACAACAACACTCCTATCTACTCTATGGATATCAACGAGGCCACAAAAGATCTCGTAGGAGAACAGTTCCAGAAAGACGGAGTGTCTCCGGACGGCAACTATCACTGGAAAGACCATCTGCAGTTACTCTCATTCTTCGGTCGTATCAACTATTCATTGATGGATCGTTATCTTCTTACATTCACCCTCCGTGGTGACGCCACATCCCGTTTTGCCAAAGACAAACGCTGGGGTGTCTTCCCCTCTGTTGCATTGGGATGGAAAATCAACGAAGAGGCATTCCTGCAGCCCGCGTCAGGCTGGCTGAACGACTTGAAACTGCGTCTCGGATGGGGTCAGACCGGTCAGCAGGAGGTAGGTTCAACCATAAACTACATGCCGCTATACGCAATTGCCGCGCCATCTGTTTCCTATCCGATGGGATTACCTGTAAACGGTGTGCAAAACTGGTATCTCCCCGTTTATGCACGCGGCTACAATCCTGACCTCACATGGGAGACAACAACCAACTGGAATGCCGCCATCGATTTCGGATTCCTCAACAACCGTATCAGCGGTAGCTTCGAGTATTACTACCGTAAGACAACTGACTTGCTGGCGTTCGTATCGGTTCCGGCCGGATCCTCAACCACCAACATGCTGAACCAGAATATCGGTACTCTTGAAAACTACGGTGTCGAATTCAATCTCTCCGCCAAACCGATTGTAACAGACAATTTCACTTGGACACTGAATTACAATATAGGCTGGAACCACAATGAAATCACCGAACTTAAAGGCGAGAATGCCGTATTCAAAGTCGGAGGCATATCCGGAGGTAACGGCAACACAGTCCAGATCCATGCTGTCGGTCATCCGGCAAATTCATTCTATCTCCTGCAGCAGGTATATGACCAGGCAGGAATGCCTATAGAAGGCGTGTATGTAGACCAGAACAAAGACGGACAGATTGACGAGGCCGACAAGGTTATCAACAAATCACCGGAACCTAAGGTAACAATGACATTCGGTTCCAACTTCCGCTGGAAAAACTGGGATCTTGGTTTCAACCTGCGTGCGTCTATCGGCAACTACGTATATTGCAACGTGCTTTCAACAAAGGCGGTATACAATGACCTTTATGGATACGGCCTCAACAACCTCGTGAAGAATGATTCCTATTTTGAGCAGGCACGTTACATGAGTGACTACTATCTGCGTAATGCTTCCTATCTGCGCTGTGACAACATCACCCTGGGATATACATGGCAGAATCTATTCTCGGGCAATCTTCGTCTGAGACTCTTCGGAGCTGTCCAGAACCCGTTTGTGATTACAAAATACAAGGGTGTTGATCCCGAGGTATTCGGCGGTATCGACAACAGCGTATATCCGCGTTCAACCACATATTCAATCGGACTTGTGGCCACATTCTAATCATATTGATCAAATTTAATCTGCAAACAATTATGAAATTAAAGAAATATATGATGCTCGCAGCGGTGGCCATGAGTTTTGGCATGACCTCCTGTGTCGGAGACCTCGATCTCGAGGCCAACGATCCAAACCTGGAGTCACCCACGAGCTCAACGCTTCTTATCAACGAGGCGATGATATGTTACCAGTCTATGGCCACATCCGGTCAGGAAGGACCCGGCTCTTCTATTATTTCGGGCCTTGACAACGGTCGTGGACAATACACACGTGCTCTATTCATGATGAACGAATTCCCGACAGACGAGGTTATCTGGATCTGGAAAGACGATGGTATTTATGACCTTATCACAAATACATTCGACGCAACAAACGGTAATATCTACGGAACATATTCCCGTCTTTACGCGCATATCGCCCTCTGCAACCAGTTCCTGTCCGAGGCAGAAGGAAATACAACTCCCGAAATAGTTGTGTTGCGCGATGAGATCCGAACCCTCCGCGCAATGAGCTATTACTGGGTTCTGGATATTTTCGGGAAAACATCCATGGCTCTTGCAAAACCTGACGGAGCGACTGTCCCCGAGCAATATCCGCGTCATGAGGCTTATAAATGGCTCGAAAAAGAACTTGTTGACATTGTCGACAATGGGAATCTCGCAACAGTCCCTGTTTACGGCCGTGTAGGCATTGATGGTGCTGAAGCACTTCTCGCCCGCCTGTATCTCAATGCAGAAGTCTATACAAAAGAAGATCCGGCAGGTGTAACCTCCGCATGGGACAAATGTGCCGAGCGTTGTGAGAATATAATCAAGCGCCATACCGGCGGCGGATATCTCAACTCCGGTCTTGCCAATGAGTATCTGCACCTCTTCTGCCGTGACAATCACGACTACATGCCCGGAGGCGGAAACGCAGCCGAGAATGAGATACTTTGGGGAATACCTTTTGACCAGGAAAGACTTCAAAGCTGGGGTGGAACTGTATTCCTTATTAACGGAGTGCTGGCCAATGAAGGAGGCATGAGCGGTCTTGACTTCGGTTGCTCGGATGCATGGAAATGTATGAAAGCTACAAAAGAGTTCTCCGAAAACTTCACTGAGCCGGACAAACGTTGGGCTCTGTGGGTGAAAGGGACTGTGAAATATAAAGACGAAAAAGGTGAGAACGCTGAAAAGACATACAATATCGAAAACACAGAGTTCAGCACATGGGGCGATGGTTATGTATGTGTCAAATGGACCGGCCTGAACAGAGGAAACGATTACTTCCCGCGTTATAACGAGAATGCTCCTAAAATCTTTAGCAGCGACATCACATCAACTCAGTTTACTGATACAGACCTTGCCATGATTCGTCTGTCCGAAATTTACCTGTCATACGCAGAGTGCACTATGCACGGTGTCGGTGACAAAGCCAAAGGTCTCCAATACGTGAATCTTGTACGCGGACGCGCCGGTGTGACACCATGGACAAGTGCTGATCTCACAGCCGAAAACATGCTGGCTGAGCGCAGCCGTGAACTTTACTGGGAGCTGACACGTCGTTCAGACCTCGTCCGCTTCGGAAAATTCACCGGTCCGGATCAAAAGCTGTGGAGCTGGAAAGGCAATACGCTTGAAGGCAACAGTATCAATGCCCGTTATGATGTTATGCCTGTTCCGGCAAACGTTATCGCGGCACTACCCGATTTCAAACAGAATACGGGATATTAACCGAGTGTATCAAAGTTATTAAACTCAGAAAAAAATGAAGAAAATTTCTATAATGTTCGCCGCTGTGGCTGTTGCTCTCGGTTTCTCTGCCTGCAACGAAACCTGGGACGACAACCCTGTCCTCGGCACACACGAAGGCGACCCTGTGTTAGAATTCCTCAACACTCCGGAGATGGCAAACGAAGCCGTGGTGATTACGGAGGAAAACAAAAATGATAGTTTCAAGCTTACATGCTCACAGCCGGAACAGTATGGCTACAACGCATCTGTGGCATACAATGTGGAATTATCTTTGAATGAAGACTTTACCACGCCTGCTGTAGCAGAAGCACCTGCAAGTGTCACACTTACCACAAATTTCTTTAACCGCAATGCCATTAATCCGACATACCGCTCCGTGGCCGAAGCAATATGCAAGATGCTTGACGTACAAGGGAATGCAGATATTCCTACAAAACCGGGCAAACTGTATGTACGCCTGAGAGCAAACGTAGTGAATGAAAATGGCAAAGTAATAGAAAATACTGCATACACCTCAAACGCCGTAAGCTTTGAGTCGGTAAGTGTAAATTATCTTGCCATCATCACACCGGGACTACCCTCCGGAATATACGTCAGAGGAGATATGAACGGCTGGCTCAACGATCAGTTGAACGACGGCAAGGATCTTGACATTCTTTCAAACTACGAATTCCTCACAACCACTGAGGCAAACGTATATGAACTGGATTATATAGAGATTCAATCCGGGGTGATTTTCAAAATTGCCGATAAAGGCTGGGGTGCGCCAAATCTCGGTATTAAAGATCCTATCGTGTTTGGTGAAAAAGTCGCTCTCGGCTGGAAAACCGATAACATCTCTTTAACATCAACATTCAAAGGATCCATTACACTCTCCGGTTCGGGAGAAAACTGGTCTGCCATATTCGACGCTCTTGAACCGGACACCCCCGGACAACCGTCAGGCATCTATCTCCGTGGAGATATGAATGGCTGGGGAACATCTCTGGAATTCCTTACAACCGATGTGAAAGGCGTATGGTCTTTGGAAAACCTCTCTATCTCAGCCGGCATCAAATTCAAAGTCGCAGATGCAAACTGGACTGATATAAACCTGGGCGGTGCCAAAGTTGATGGAGTGGTACAGCCTATCCTTCCGGGTGTCAAATACTCTCTTGAGAAAGGCGGTGAGAATATCGAAATCACAGAGGCTTTCAACGGAAACGCCACATTGACTCTCAAAGCCGGTAAATATACACTGACCCTTCAACCCAATTAAATAATAATGTTTGTGGAAACCGAATTAATTCGGTTTCCACAAACATTCAACAGCAATTAAAATCTTTTAAATTCAAGTGCCAATGATACAGATAAGATCATTGGCACTTGAATTATGTTCTAACCGGAAAATCAATTGTAACCAACAAAATACAATAAAGCAATATGCATTTCACTGATTCGAGTTGTCAGACTCCTATTAACAATAGTAGCCCAAAATAACTAATTAGAAATCAGAAATTTACAAATTAGGGGGGGTGAATTATTGTTTTATAGTCCAACATTAATTAAATTTGCACTAATATTGAGAATAAACATGCGGATGAGATATGCTTATTGGTAATAATAAGAAGTTTGCAATTATCGGATTGGCCGGTTATATTGCGCCTCGTCATCTTGAAGCGATGAAGACACTTGGCTGTCATCTTATATGTTCTCACGACATTTCAGACAGTGTCGGCATAATCGACCGATATTTTCCTGATACCCGTTTTACAACCGATTACAATGAGTTTAAGACGTTTATAAGCACGGAACATGTCGATTTTCTATCTGTCTGTACCCCGAATTATCTCCATTCCAGACATTCGGTCATGGGGATGCATTCAGGAGCTGACGTAATCTGTGAGAAGCCGCTTGCACTTTCCGTGTCGGAACTTGACCTTATGAAAAAAGCCCGCCGGGAAACCGGACACCGCATTCATCCTATTCTGCAACTCAGGCTGCATCCCGAAATCATGCGTCTGCGCGAAATGGTTGCCGCCAATTCATCACCGACTGTCTACGATATCGACCTTACCTACATCACTCCCCGCGGAGCATGGTATATGTCATCGTGGAAAGGAATGCCGGAAAAAAGTGGCGGTCTGGTTTTTAATATAGGTGTACATTTTATCGACATGCTGCAGTGGATATTCGGGAAAGTGCAACAATCCACTGTCCATTACTCGGAGGCAGACTGTATCGCCGGATTCCTTATGCTCGACAAGGCACGAGTAAGATACCTACTGAGTATAAACCGCCGGTATCTTCCCGAGGCTTCTTCCTTTGAATCCGCCATATATAGACACCTGTCCATCAACGGAAACAACTTCGATTTTTCCAGTGGATTTACAAATCTCCACACCCTCAGCTACGAAAAAATCCTTAAAGGCGAAGGTTTCTCCATAGAGGATGCCGAAGCCTCCATTGACGCTATAGAAACAATCCGTACTTCCCGTCCCACCGGAGCGACAGGCGATTTTCATCCATTCCTCTTAAATTTCAGGCATTAACGCTTATGGTAAAAATGACAGACCTTCACAGACAATATCTCGATATAGCCGAACCTCTACACAGTTCGGTCAGGAAGATATTGGAAGGTTCCGCATTCGTCAGAGGAGAGGAGATCGCCTCTCTGGAGAAAGAACTGGCACGATTGCTGAACGTAAAACATTGCATCACATGTGCCAACGGTACCGACGCGCTGACTCTCGCGCTTATGGCCGTCGGTATTGGACATGGTGACGAAGTGATAGTTCCGACCTTTTCGTTTGCCGCTACGGCTGAAGCAGTGGCACTCGTTGGCGCTGTACCGGTGTTTGCTGATGTCGACCCGGAAACATTCGGCATCAATTACCGAAGTGTTGAAAGACTTCTGTCACACCGTACCAAGGCCATAATACCGGTACATCTGTTCGGCCTGCCGTGCGACATGACAGCCCTGATGGAGATAGCCCGCACAGCCGATCTGAAAATTATCGAAGACAATGCACAGTCGCTCGGAGCCACTTGCCATATCTGCGGAGATAACCGGCGCCATGCCGGCACTGTAGGACACATTGGTTGCACATCGTTTTTCCCGACCAAACCTCTCGGAGCATTCGGTGACGGAGGGGCGCTGTTTACCGATGACGACAACCTGGCTGCACGTATCAGGGCATTGGCAAATCATGGCCAGACAGTAAGATACACTCATCGGATGATTGGAATGAACTCGCGGCTTGATACCCTGCAGGCAGCTGTTCTGTCAGCAAAACTGCCACATCTTAAAGACTGGAACGAAGCGCGCAGGAATGCCGCTTTATATTATACCCGGCAGCTTGCGGATATTGAAGGGATCCGGCTACCGTCCGAGCCTGATTATGCTACTCACATCTACCACCAGTACACAATAAAAGTCTCGCCCGAACTGCGCGATCCGCTACGTGAGGCTCTTGACCGTCAAGGCATCTCATCAATGATATATTACCCGTTGCCGCTCCACCGGCAGCCTGCTTATAGCGGCCTGTGTCTCACTGATTCAGACTTGAGCGTTGCAGAGCAGTTGTCAGCCTCTGTCATTTCTCTCCCCATCCACAGTCATATTTCCAGGGACGAACAAGACAGCGTGATAGCAGCTGTCAAATCATTCTTTTCCAATATAAACAAGACAAGCACCAATGAATAAGCCTTTTATACATCCTACGTCGGTAGTCGATGACAGCGCCGTGGTAACTAAATCGGTGCCGGACTACGCTCTTGTAGCAGGCAACCCCTCCCGGCAGATAGGTTGGATAAGTCACAATAGTCACCGTCTGGAATTTGACAGCGAAGGCAAAGCGCAGTGCCCCGAGTCAGGAATCAGATACCGCTTAATAAACAATCAGGTATATGCAGAATAACAGCATTTTTAACATATACGACCGGCTTGCCCGACACAGTACATCTCTGGCCGTAATAGGTACCGGATATGTAGGATGCCCCGTTGTATCCGCTTTTGCAATGCATTTTAATACCATAGGATACGACATAGACTCAACTCTCATCGACAAGCTGGCTTCTTCGTTAGGCAAAAAGGCTGAGCTGTCGGCATCGGAGGATGTCCTTGACAAAGCCTCTTTCTTTATTGTCACCGTAGCCACACCGGTCGACAACAACAAAAAACCTGATATATCGCAACTTACAGAAGCGTCGAAAGCCGTAGGACGCCATTTGAAACGGGGTGATTACGTGGTGTTTGAATCAACCGTATATCCTGGATGCACCGAGGACGTATGCATCCCTGTTCTTGAAAAGACATCAGGTCTGAAGGCCGGAAGGGATTTCAAAACGGGATATTCTCCAGAACGGATAAATCCCGGTGACCCGCTGCACACATTCTGTAACACAGAAAAGATTGTCAGTGCCATTGACAGCAACGCTCTCGAAGAAATCATAAAGGTGTACTCCACCGCCATTTCTGCCAAAATACATAAGGCATCATCAATTAAAGTTGCAGAGGCTGCTAAAATAATGGAAAACGTACAGCGGAGCGTCAACATCGCCCTGATGAACGAATTATATCAACTGTTTCATAACGCAGGCATAGATTTTGATGAGGTACTGAGAATGGCATCTACAAAATGGAATTTTTTCAACTGCCATCCCGGACTTGTGGGAGGCCACTGCATCCCTGTCGACCCCTATTATCTGCTTGACGAAGCTACTGAACTTGGAACAGACATTCCGGTCACCGCTGCCAGCTGCAAAGTCAACGACAATATGGCCCGATACATCGCCCGCTTAGCAATAGACAGTCTGCCGGCACAATACGGTGTCTCACGCAGACCCAAAGTCTTGATAATGGGGGTGACATACAAACCGGATACAGATGATATTCGCAACTCTCAGGCGGCCGAACTTTATCGCTGTCTTGCAGACCATGCGGTCGAAATACATGTCACTGACCCGTATGCCGATCCCTGTAAAGTCTTCAAACATTACGGAATCAGGCTGAAAGCCGTACCCGAGCCTCCCTATGATATCATAATATCGGCTGTGCCTCACTCTTGTATGGTCTCGCTTGACGACAACTATTTCAACTCGTTATCCACCGGACCCGATTCCATAATGGTTGATATCGGATGTGTATACAAAAATAAAATCTGCTCAATAAAATATCAAGGTGTCTGAACAGCTACCAGACATATATGCTACTATGCGTCCGGTGGTTGAATACCTCGCATCTTGTAAGTGAGACAGATATAGCCGATGCTTAATACCAGAATCACGACTGTCAGGTAGACCCATTTGTTTACCGGCAGAAATAAAGTTCCCAGTGAAATGGCAAGCTGCAAACAAGAAAACAGCCCGGCAACTGTCAGATGTGACAGTCCTGATTCGTCAACAAGCCTCTGATATACATGTCTGCGGTGAGCTCTGAAGATGTTTTCACCGTGTATAAGCCTGTAGACCAATGTCATTACCGTATCGACACCATATACTGCAAGAAAAACAAGGTATGTCACATCACCCGTTTTGACAATGAGCGACAACAACATGAACAAAACTATGAATCCCATAGATACCGAGCCGACATCTCCGGCAAAACATCTGGCATGTCGGCGCAAATTAAACAGGCAAAACACACCCAGGCTTATTCCCACAAACCATATCAGTTCAAAATCCACAAAGCCAATCGCTGTATTGGCCAGCGCAAGCGACAATACGACAACAAGCGAATAGGCACCGGTCATGCCGTTGATACCGTCCATGAAATTATAGGAATTGATGATGCCCACACCGACTATCATAGCGCAGACTATAATCCACGGAGCTACAGTCATCGCGGTCAAGCCAAACTGACAGAACAGCAATGCAACAGCCATAAAATGGACAACAAGCCTAAGAGGTATCGCTACATCTCTTATGTCATCAATAAAACTCACAAGCGCAACTAATGTCAGAGAGGCCACAAACAAAGGATATTGCCAATCCGAAATAATGAAAAACAGCACAACGCTGAAATAGAATATCACTCCGCCGCCTCTGACCGTCGGGGCTACATCAGCCGAAGCCCCACATGGACAATCAACTATGCCGAACCTATCTGCCAGACGAAAATAGCCCGACTCTAAAACAATTAGCGCAAGAAAAACTAATATATATAGCATTGTCATTGACTTATTTCAAAATTATCCAATGAACTCTTTTAAACTTTTTATTCATTAACATTAGCAGTTTATTTTTTAGGCGATTTTGCCTGTCGAAGAAGCTGCAACCTTCCGGTTGGAGCTGATGAGAGAGGTAAAAGCGGCAAAAAAGAAACGCTAAGGTTAATGAAAGATGTATTCAGAAGTTCTTTTTTTTAACATTCGGTAAAAAGTTTAAATGAGTTCAACACATCTACTGGCTTCCAACCCAACAGCTCTACAGCTTTTTTATTACTGTAGGTCAAAGTTTTGGTAAGCTTTTCCAGTTTTAATGAATTTATCGGGACGCGACTCCCGGCCATGTCTCCGCAACGTGCCAGAATTCGTGCGAACCATAACGGAACGGACAGAGGTCCGTTTCTTCCCATCTGACGACAAATAACATCCTCAAGCTCAGCTAAAGAAGGGTGACGACCGTCGGTCACATTATATATTCCGGGCTTCTCTGAGGTCAGTCTTACCAGCGTGACAATATCCTGTGCCATAACCACACTTTTTCTGGTCTCTCCGTTACCAACCCTGAAATAAAAACCACGCTTCAGTCCCCTGATCATAGCTCCTAAGTTACCTACGGGATTAGGACCCGCAATCAAGGCGGGGCGCAGAATTGTCAGAGCCACGCCATGGACGGTACACCATTCCGAAAGGTATCTTTCTGCAATTATTTTGCTCTGTGCATAAGGATGCGTCCCATTGAGAGGTGCCTCTTCAGTTACATCCTCCCCCTCGACGCATCCGTAAACTGCCACACTCGAAAGAAATACAAATCTTTCAGGCACACCTGAACGCTCTAACGCACGACATAAATTCTTTGTGCCTTGAACGTTTACATCGTAAAACTCCTGCCACTCATTCTTTGATCGATGCCTGACATACGTCTTTCCCGCGGCATGGAGAACTATATCAAAACTGTCTGGAAGAGTCGGTACATTTACCGTTAAATCCAAAGCGATATCGTTGACCATGCCACGCCCGAGCGTAGTTACATCGTACTCCTTGCAAAGGAGCGGCAGCAATATGCTTCCCACGAATCCTGAAGCGCCTGTCAACAACATCTTCATAACTTAAAAGATTAGTCAATTCCCCAATCCATATTATTTCTTCACTATCTCCGGATAGGATATACGGGAATGATAGATCGTGGCAAGACGCTTTTTGAAGGTATCTTTTACAACCTCCACATCCCTGAAGCTGATAGGAGACTCGCGAAACATGCCGTCACTCTGCTGTGCGTCGATAATTCTGTCTACCAACTCGTTTATGGATTCCGTAGAATAGTCCTTAAGGCTTCTCGAAGCCGCTTCTACCGCATCGGCCATCATCAATATGGCCGTTTCTTTCGACTGGGGATTTGGCCCCGGATACCTGAATTTGCTGACATCAACCATCCCGTCCTCACTTTGGTTTATTGCCGTGTTATAGAAGTATTTGGCAACGCTTGTACCGTGATGCTCCGAAATAAAATGCTGTATCACATTCGGGAGTTTGAATCTTGACGCAATCTGCAGGCCGCTGCTCACATGCGATATTATCTTATGTGCGCTCGTCTCCGGATTCAGACCGGAATGCGGATTGACTCCATGCTGATTCTCCGTAAAGAAAATAGGGCTGTCCAGCTTCCCTATATCGTGATACAACGCTCCGGTTCTTACGAGCTGGGTGTCTGCTCCAATTGCACGCGCCGCCTCGGAAGCAAGTGTGGAAACTTGCATTGAATGCTGGAATGTGCCTGGTGCCTCTTCTGCCAGCCGACGCAACAGCGGGCTGTTGATATCCGACAGTTCCACAAGAGTCACCGTAGATGTGAAGCCGAACAGTTTCTCAATTACCAATATCAGGATATATGCAAAAGACAGGATCACGGAATTTATCGTGAAAACACCTATCATCCGCCATGAAAACTGTTGCAGGTTACCGATAGTAACAACTTCTGTCACAAAATAACATAATGAATATGTAACGAATGTAAGGAAACCTACACGCAAAAGCTGGGAACGCTGACTCAGACGCCCGAGACTGAAAGCCGCAACAAGCCCCGCCGAAAGTTCAAGAAATATAAACTGCAACTGAAAGACAGCCACAAGCGCAGATATCATTACTGTTACCAGAAGTGAGAAAATAGCTGTCCTGGCATCAAAAAATATCAATATTACCACTGGAATCAAAGCGTACGGTACAAAATACAGACCGGAACGCACATATTCAAACATCAGTATGGCAAAGACCACAAAAATGGTAATAAAACTCATCAGAAACACCATCTTGCGCAAGGAATTGTAGAAGCGCGACCTGTAAAGATACAGAAAGAAATATAGGGCCGAGAAACACAACAGTATATACAATGCCTGACCAATATAAAAATATGTATGGAATGTGTCGGTACCCTGTGATTTCTCAAGAATATCCATATATGTGTTCAGATTGGTGTAGATCTGTGGCGTGATTATCTCTCCGCGGTCCACAATCCTCTGCCCCTTTTTGATTACACCTTGCGCACCATTCACCTGTAAGTATTCCTGATTGCGGTATTTTGAATCCGAAGCCTCATCCTCTACAATATTCGGTATAAGACACAGATTCAGAGCCTTGGCCACATCCCCGTCAAGATTACCGTGTGACGGGAAAGCCGCTGCATATACAGAATCAATATGCTCGAATGCCTTTGCGGCGGAAAGCATTCGGGACGCATCAAGATTCTGCACCATAGAAGTGCCGGATTCACTGGTAAGCGTACGCAAAACGTGCTTCCCTCGTTTCAACATACCGGCATAGATATCTCCGTCTACAATGCCTCGGGCGTAAGCCTCCTTAAGCAGACTGCGCAGATGTGCTGCCTCTGAAAAACCCGCTTTGCCGGCAATACTGTTCTGGAATCTTACAAGAGCCTTTTCTCCAACCTCGGAATCTCGCTTTACAAAAGGAACAAAATTCACATCTATGCTATCGCGCAACGCATTTGCACTCATGGAGTCCCGTAAAATAGGCATATCAAAATCCGCTGTCAGTAACGGGTATTTCCATGGCGCATTAAGCTCATAACTGTATGATTGCCTGTCGGCATGCGGCATAAAAAACAATATTATAGCAGTAGCCCCGATCAACAGACCGAGACGCGCCCATGTCAGATTACTGATTCTCTTCATTTGTTACAACGTTAAAAGTGAAGTGATTTAAACTTTTTTCATCGTTAAGCTTCGTTAAGATTTTGAGGATATTTTCCATATTGAGAAAGGAGCAAGTCTGGGAGCCGAACTTCGGCCGGGCTATGTGACTGACGAAATATGGGAAATATACCAAAATATTAATGAAGATTGATGATGAAGAAAACATATTTTCACATTCTTTTATTTTTCGTAAAAAGTTTAAATCACTTCAACACGTTTGATATAATCAAGCAAATTCTCAAACAACAGTTTATTAGACAAGAGGTAAATTTAACTTATTCTTTTGGCAAACTTCACGCCATCGATCTTATCTTTCAGATTCTTGCATATATTTGCCACGGTCTTGGCATTGTCAACCTGAATGGTGATCTCACAATGAAACACATCCTGACTGGTATTGATATTCAGCCCCCGGATATTCAGCCCCATGTCTCGCGATATCAAGGCGGTTATCTCCTCCAGAATACCGTGGCGGTCTATACCGTCTATGCTTATAACCACAATGAATTTCTCCGCAGCGCCTCCCCATCTCGTGGCCACAAGACGCGAACCGAAAGAACTTTTAAGTCTCATCGCGTTAGGACAGCTCACTTTGTGCACAATCACATTTTCATCATCATCCACAAAACCGAGCACATCATCTCCGGGAATAGGCTGACAACAAGTGTCAAGCCTGTAATTCGGCATCTCCGTATCCGGATGAAGCACATATACCTCTTTGCGGTTGATCTTTCTGACCGGTGTCTCAGCCACATTATCCTTTTTGCTGGAGAATGGATTACGCAAAATTTTGGAAAGAATAGAACTCCGGTTTCTATTAAGATCCTTGAGTTGTTTTGCCGACAAATTAATATCGTCATTGGCAAGCATCAGATATAAATCATCAGGACCATGAAGACAGTATGTTGTACAAATACGCATCAGAACATCACTGTTTATCTCCAACCCCTCTTTAGCCATCAGTTCCTCAAAAGTTTTCTTCCCGCGCTCAAGCATATTGCGGCGGTCTTTCCTCAAAATGGAACGCAGTCGGTTCTGTGCTTTGGCGGAATTACAGAACTGCATCCACTCCTGCTGCGGAACCTGCGATTCAGAAGTGATTATCTCCACCTGATCCCCGGAATCGAGTTTGTGGGATATAGGAACAAGCCGATGGGCAATTTTACCTGCTATGCAATGTATGCCAAGCTGGGTATGTATGGCAAAAGCCATGTCCAGAACCGTAGCTCCCTGAGGGAGTGTGATCAGATCCCCTTTGGGAGTAAACACATATATCTCCGCTGAGAAAAGGTTCAGTTTGATAGTATCAAGAAAATCAATCGCATTCGGCTCCGGATTGGCAAGTATATCCTTGATGGTATTCATCCATTTGTCAAGCTCGGTGTCATCTTCATGCACACCGGTCTTATACTTCCAGTGGGCGGCATAGCCAAGCTCCGCTATCTCATCCATCTTGCGGCTGCGTATCTGCACCTCTATCCACTTGCCGTCAGGACCCATCGCCGTAAGATGCAAAGCCCGGTAACCGTTGGCTTTCGGTGTGCTTGTCCAGTCCCGCAGACGATCCGGATGTACCTTGTGCCCGTCGGTAAAGAATGTGTATATCTCCCAGCAACGCAACCTCTCAAGCGAGTCATCATCATTCTCAAAAATAACTCTTACGGCATATATATCGTATATCTCCTCAAAAGGAATTTTCTTTGTCTCCATCTTGTTATAGATGGAATAGGCGCTTTTCACTCGCGCCTTGATCTCATATTTGAAACCCGCGGCATCAAGTTTCTCCCGCACGGGTGCCACAAATTCCTCCACAATCTCCTCCCGGTGATGCTCTCCCTCACTCACCTTGGCCATGATTTCGGCATATTTCTGGGGATGCTCATATTTGAATGCAAGATCCTCCAGTTCATCTTTTATCTTATAAAGGCCAAGCCTGTGTGCCAGCGGAGCATACACATAAAGGGTTTCCCCTGCTATCTTATATTGCTTTTCTGGACGCATGGAACCCAGTGTGCGCATATTATGAAGACGGTCGGCCATCTTTATCAACACCACCCGGATATCGGTTGACATTGAAAGAAGAAGCTTGCGGAAATTTTCGGCCTGCAATGAAGCCTTGTCGCCGAAGATACCACCGGAGATCTTTGTCAGCCCCTCTACTATCGAAGCTATCTTACTGCCGAAATTGGCTTCTATGTCCTCCTTGGTAAACTCTGTATCTTCCACCACATCATGCAGAAACGCGGCACAGATAGATGTGGAGCCAAGACCAAGTTCAGAAATGACAATCTTTGCAACCGCTATCGGATGAAGAATATAGGGTTCTCCGCTGCGCCTGCGCACACCTTTGTGCGCGGCCTTCGCAAACCGGAAAGCACGCTCTATAATCTCCACCTTCTTACGGTGGTTGCTCGCAAGATATGCCTTAAGCACATCCTGATATGCATCTTCAATCATCTGGTCTTCCTGCTCGGGAGACATCATCTTATACTCGGCCATGCTAAAATTCAGAATACAAGTATGTTTTCAAATTTAGTTAATCCTCTGTCTCAAAAGTAAGTTATATTTAGTTCAAATTAGTCATTCAACGATTTCTGGTTGCCAAAAACTTCAATGACATTAAACCTACTCTTGTCGTAATAATTACCGTAATTTACAAAATTAAAAATTTATTTCAAATATCCACAATCAAACACCCTGCATTTAGCACTCATTGATCAACTTCTTAATAGATTTATTAAATATCACCGTTGTAAGAAAAAAAAACCGCCCGCGCATCTCACGATGTGCGGGGCGGTTTCCTGTCATGATTGCTCAAGACAGATGATAGAAATTACTAATGTATATAACCCAAAATTTAGACAATTATGCTTCTCCGTCACGCACCTGTATACACTACAGACAACGCACCGGGATGGCGATTCAAGGCCATATTAAACATATCCAAGTCATGAAAAAGTGTATGGCTTACGAAATCTCCGGCCAATATTTATGTCAACCGGATAATTCAATTCTATAATTAATTCATATAATCAATTTTGAACTGCAAGAATAATCAGATGCAAGATCTTTGTGTTTTTCAAAAAGATTGAATCTTATCCAATCTATATCATAAACAATCACTTTTCTTTGTAAGTAATTAAAAAACGGCACATATTATCCCATTATTATAACCATTTGTGTTAAAATCCTTAAAAAGAATGTTAAAAACATATCAAGGTGACTTCCAAGTATATAAAGACACAACAATATCCGACATTAACAATCTCCGGGAATTCCCCGGTATTGGGAAGCCGGCTTGTCGACACACAACATAAAAAGGGGATATACCGGCTCCCTCCGGCATATCCCCACACATCTACAATAATTCAAAAAAATTTATTTCACAATTTAATTACTTAATGGAAAGCCCAAGTCGCGTAATATAACATCGCAAAACTGTCTGTCTTCGGGTGGCATCTACTCTACAGGTTGGGAATGCGACTTGTCCCCAAGTCGCAGAGTCTTGAAATGTACATCTAAAACCGCCCTTCAGAAGAGTTGCCAATAAAAATAAGGTCCATAGAATCTATGAACCTTATTTGCTTTTTATATTTTATTTTGCTGGCAGATCAATCTGTATAGCCGGGTTTCTTCAACAGTTTGAACATATTGCGTTTGTAGGCTTCCACACCGGGTTGGTTAAACGGATTCACACCAAGCATGTATCCGCTGATGCCACATGCCTTCTCAAAGAAATATATCAGCTGACCAAGAGAATACTCGTCCAGTGAAGGGATCTCGATACGGATGTTGGGCACACCACCCTCGACATGGGCCATCTGTGTGCCGAGTTCAGCCATCTTGTTTACTTCATCTATTCTCTTGCCTGCGATATAGTTCATGCCGTCAAGATTGGCGGCATTCTCCGGTACACGTTTCTCAACAGCCGGTTTCCTTACAGAAAGCACAGTCTCGAAAATTGTACGCTCTCCGTCTTGTATCCACTGTCCCATTGAGTGTAGATCGGTTGTGAAATCTACCGACGCAGGGAATATACCCTTGCCGTCCTTACCTTCGCTTTCTCCATAAAGCTGTTTCCACCACTCTGAAAAATAATGGAGCTTGGGATCGAAGTTCACCAGTATCTCTATCTTCTTGCCACTCCTGTACAATGCATTGCGCAACTGTGCATAAATCATGGACGGATTCTCCTCCGATGAATGCAATGTTGTGCGTTCCATATCTGCCGCACCGTTTATAAGCTTCTTTATATCATGTCCGGCAACAGCTATAGGAAGCAAACCAACCGGGGTAAGCACGGAGAATCGTCCGCCGACATTGTCCGGAATCACGTATGTCTCGTATCCCTCTTCATCAGCCATCTGGCGCAACGCACCTTTACTGCCGTCAGTTATGGCAACTATCAGACTCTTTGCCGCATCCTTGCCGGCCTGTTTCTCCAATTGATCGCGAAGCAACCGGAAAGCGATGGCTGGCTCTGTAGTTGTACCCGATTTGGAAATCACAATAATACCGAATCTCTTGCCTTCAAGAAGTTTCCCAAGTTCTGTAAGATATTCCTCACCTATATTCTGGCCGGCATATAGAACTTTAGGTTCTTTCGGGCGCGGAGCATAATAATCAGCAAAATTATCCTGAAGTGCGGTATTTACAGCCTTGGCACCAAGATAACTTCCGCCGATGCCAACGCAAACCACATAATCACAATTCTCACGAAGACGCTGTGCTGTTGCGTTGATTCTATCTATTAACGCCTCATCTGTACCTGACGGAAGATCAAGCCAGCCGAGAAAATCATTACCTGCACCGGTACCCTCCTCAAGAACAGAAAGTGCCTTTACCGCCTCCGGTTCAAGAGCCTTATACTCTTTCTCTACATATGACACTGCATGCTGAATGTCAAGTTGGATTGTTTTCATAATTTCTATCTTTATATTGTTTAATATTAATTTGCTGATTATTCGAATTTGATCTCACAACCTGGCTCCTGTTTTTATCTGCCCGTTGTGCACTTTTATCAAAAACAGTCAGACCCGAATATATAACCAAACAACCGATCTTATACAAAAGGTCGGTTGTTTAACTTTATTTAGTCATTTTTTCTTCGCCGTCCTGAGCACCTTCTTCCGAAGCGGACTTCTGCGACACTTGTGGACGCATCTGCGGGAAAAGAAGCACTTCCTGGATTGTCTGTTGTCCGGTAAGCAGCATGGCCAGACGATCCATACCGATTCCCATGCCGGATGTAGGAGGCATTCCGTATTCCAGGGCGCGGATAAAATCACCGTCTATAATCATGGCCTCGTCATCCCCCTTGTCGGCAAGGCGCATCTGCTCTACAAACCGTTCGTACTGATCTATCGGATCGTTAAGCTCACTGTATGCGTTGGCAAGCTCCTTACCGTTTACCATCAGCTCAAAACGTTCGGTAAGTTCCGGATTGTTGCGGTGCCGCTTGGTAAGAGGAGACATCTCTATCGGATAGTCTGTAATAAATGTTGGCTGGATATATGTGCCCTCACATTTCTCTCCGAAGATTTCATCTATCAGTTTCCCTTTGCCCATAGATTCTTCAACCTCGATACCGTTTGCCTTGCAAAACGCGCGAAGCTCATCTTCAGATTTGCCTGTTATGTCAAATCCTGTCTTCTCCTTGATTGCATCCGTCATCGTAATTCTCTTGTAAGGAGGCTTGAAATCTATCTCGTTTTCACCCACCTTCACCTTTGTTGTGCCGTTGACATCAAGGGCTATCTTCTCAAGCATCTGCTCCGTGAAGTTCATCATCCAGTTGTAATCCTTGTATGGAACATAAATCTCCATACAGGTAAATTCCGGATTATGGGTACGGTCCATTCCTTCGTTACGGAAATTCTTTGAAAACTCATACACACCCTCAAAACCGCCTACGATAAGACGCTTCAGATAAAGTTCATCTGCGATACGCAGATACAACGGAATATCAAGTGCGTTATGGTGTGTGATGAACGGACGGGCCGACGCTCCTCCCGGTATCGACTGCAAAATAGGTGTCTCAACCTCCGTGTAACCGAATGAGTTGAAGAAACCGCGCATCGAGTTGAACATCTTCGTGCGTTTCAGGAATATCTCACGCACACCCGGATTCACGACAAGGTCCACATAACGCTGACGATAACGCTGTTCCGGATCGGTAAAGGCATCGTAAGCCTTCCCGTCTTTCATCTTCACGACAGGAAGCGGACGCAGACTCTTGCCAAGCACCGTTATCTCACTTGCATGAATGGAGATCTCACCCATCTGAGTGCGGAACACATATCCTTTTACACCGATAAAGTCACCGATATCAAGCAGTTTCTTAAACACCACATTATAAAACTCCTTATCCTCCCCGGGACAAAGGTCATCGCGGCTCACATAAACCTGGATACGTCCTTCGGAATCCTGAAGTTCCATGAATGATGCCTTACCCATGATCCGTCGGCTCATGATTCTTCCGGCCACAGACACCTCCCGTCTGGGTTCCTCCTCATCTTTAAAATTTGCTTTTATTTCAGCGGACATCCCGGTAACCGGATACTCCGCTGCCGGATATGGATCAATTCCATGCTCCCGCAAAGCCTCAAGGCTTCTGCGGCGCACAATCTCCTGTTCACTCAATTCTTGATTTGCCATATATTTATCTTATATACCTGTTTTCCGTATTTTGCAAAGATAATAATTTTGTTTTAAACACACTGCTACACAACCTCTCTTTTGAGATGGCTCCACTTTAGAAACTGCGCGGCACGCGATGCCCGCGCCTATTTCACTATTACCTTCTCTATTTTGGAACCCTGACGACGGATGTAGATACCCTTTGTTGGTTCCGTTACCCTGACACCCTGCAAATTGAAATATTCCACACTTGCCGATGCATTGGAGTCCGACATGAACTCATCTACACCGGATCCGGGAAGTTCCTTGATGGTTTTGAACAGTTTCCAGCCGTCTATGCTGTCGTAACCTCCGGTTTTCGTGCCTTCCGGAACATAAAGCGTCGCACTGGAATACACACTGCTGTCAAATGTATCCTCCTTGATCGAAGGTGGGACAGTGGTTCGCAAGTACACGGAACGTATAGCCGGACAATTGCCAAAAGCGCCTCTCAATATGTTCATGCGGACATAAGATCCAAAGGAATCACGATCCGGCATGGTAAAATTTATGGTAGCAAGCTTACTACAGCCCCAGAACGCGTTGCGATCAATATCTTGCACACTCTTGGGTATTGACAAAGATGTGATTTTGACGCATTGCGAACAAGCCTCCTCCCCAATTTTCAGAGTTGTCTCGGCTATTGTAAGTGATGTTTTTCCTCCCGGAGATGCTATGAGATATGTCTGATCTTTGTCGTACAACATACCGTTTTTTACCGAAAGATACGGATTGCCGCTCTCAAGATTTATCGAAGTCAACGACGTGCAGCCTACAAACACATTGCCCGCATATTCGATATTGTCATCGAAAGAAGATTCTCCGAGAGCTATCAGGACTTTGGGCAAGGTAATACTTTGAAGCGACTGGCAACCGTTAAAGGCATTGCTGCCTATGGTTTTGCAAGTTGACGGAATATTCACCTTGGTGAGTTTTGTACACCCTGCGAATGCTTGTCTGTCGATATACGTAAGTCCCGTCGGAAGAGTAACGGAGGTCAGTGAGGTACATTCCGCAAACGCCTCTTCTCCTATTCCTCCCACATCATATGTAGTCTGATTTATTTTGACTTTTTGCGGTATAGAGACGGAACCCTGATAGTTGCCCGATTCGGAAGCTCTTACAACTGCTCTAAGAGGAGATATCTCAATCGTATATGTTATACCGTTGACTGTATATGCATCAGCTGCATATCCCTGAACATGCAAGACTGCGATCAGTAACGATAATATAAGAGTTCTTAAAAAATTCTTCTTTAATGATTTCATAATTACGTAAATTGTATCAAATTAAATGCAAATTTAATTAAAATATTTTAGAAACAGTTTCTTAACCAAAATTACTAATGATGATTGTGATAAAACTAAGAAGTTGTTTAAAAATAAATGTGAATTTGGGGTCGCAAGCTTGGAGCTGATTTCTTCTTGAGGTGAAGGAGCATAGCGGGCTATGTGACTGAGCCGAAAGGAGAAAGATGCCCGAGCTTGCAACCCCAAAGGTGACTTAAAAGAATATCTTTGAGTTAAAATCTTTAACATGTCATGTCTGTTAGTGAAATTTTACTTTATGTCCGGCTCTCTTTTGTTAAAAGCCATTCGCGGCGCAGTCACATAGCCAGCTATGCTCCTTTGCCTTAAATGATTTTTATTCAAAGATAGCCGCCCCAAATTTCACATTTATTTTTTAACAACTTCTAAAATATTACACAATAAACTGATTTAAAACTCGTGTTAAATTCAAACTATCTTAACAAGACAAAATATGTCTGCATATCAGAAAACCGGATACCTTCTTGGGCTGCTCGCGGCAATCACCTATGGCATGAATCAGCTTTTTGCCCTTCCTCTGCTGAATGCGGGAATACCTGCATTCAGTGTGCTGTTCTATAGATACCTTCTCGCAATTCCTGTCTTAGCCGTGATAATGCTGGTTAAAGACGTATCGTTCAGAACAGACTTTAAAAATTTGTTCACACTCGCCATATTGGGAATATTGCTGGGTATATCATCACTAACTCTTTTTCAAAGCTACGGTTTCATGAATGCGGGGATTGCCTCTACAATGCTTTTTGTCTATCCGCTGATGGTGGCGGTCTTGATGATACTTTTCTTTAAAGAAAGATTCTCGTGGATCACGTTCGGAGCCCTCGCTCTTTCACTCTCAGGAATATGGCTTCTGTTTAAAGGTGATGGCGAAACATCTCTCAGTCTGACAGGCACTGTCTTGGTTATGATATCGGCTCTGTCCTACGCCATCTATATTGTCGGTGTAAAGCACACGGATGTAAAGACGATGCCACCACTGACAATGACATTTTATGTGTTACTTTTCGGAATGCTCGTATTCCTTTGCAACATGGCTGTTACAGGCTCACACGACATGCCCCGCGGATGGTTCCAATGGGGAGACGCACTTTGTCTCGCACTTTTGCCGACAGCCCTCTCTTTCCTGTGCACTACAGAATCAATCATCCGGATCGGCTCCACACCCACTGCCATTTTAGGAGCGATGGAGCCTGTTACTGCCGTTATCATCGGAATACTGGTGTTTAACGAAACGCTCAGCATCCGCGACATATCCGGTATCCTCCTTATCATCATCTCCGTTCTCGCTGTCATTCTTTCCGGAACCTCCGCAAAAGCGCATGCTCATAAGCTCCAAATTAAGCGCAAATCGGAACTATAAACATAATTTTACGCGTTTTTTGAATGAAACCTCTGTGAATGTACTGAGTTTCATTGTATGCGATAAACTTTTTATTAATTTAGGAGTCTAATCATTGAGAATGCGTAAGTATATTTGAACACTCACTTAGAAATAAAAACTATAAGTTATGAAAAAAATTTTAGCAACTCTTTTAGGAATATTCGCATTTGTAGTCTCAGCTTCAGCTCAAGACACACCGGCTTCATATCCGGGAGGGATTGCCGCTATGAATGATTTCATAGCCAAAACAATTGTTTATCCGGCTTCAGCTATGGAAAACGGAGCCGAAGGAACCGTGCTTGTAACATTCACAGTAAAAGCCGACGGCACCCTTGACGGTTTCAAAATCAAAAGGATGGTAGATCCTGATCTGGAAAAAGAGGCTATACGGATCGCAAAAAAAATGCCGAAATGGATTCCGGCCCAGAAAAACGGCGCAGCCGTGGATTCGCAGGCGTCCATCCCGGTGAAATTCCGTCTCAAATAATTAATAAACCGCCTGTCTTCGGGTGACATCTACCCGCCTTTAGGACTGCGACTTGTCCCCAAGTCGCGCAAAACACACGCAAAACACAACCTTGAAGAAACCCGGCCCTGCAATCCGTGCGACATCCATCCCAATCCGCGTTCTTTACTAAAAAATGGCCCCATTTTTTAGTAAACAGTGATTCAGCGTCCCTTCCAGCTCAAGAATAAAAAAATCCGCGCCTCAATCCGCCCCTTTCCGTGCCACTCATCAAGCGCATCAATGCGCTTGACATCCGCGATTCCTCATAAACCTATCATCTCTAATCTTGCCCCTTTAGCCGTCTGTGCCGGGACTGCGACTTGTCCCCAAGTCGCACAGGTTTAATTCAAGCACTCTCTAAGGATATCCGGAAACATCTGTGTTGTCTCGTCTATTATTCTTGACGAGACGCTGTCGCCCGCTTGCGCCGCACGCCAATAATACCGAATTGATTTCTTATAATCATACTTCAAAGGATAGCCATGCGAATATGCATCGGCTATCTTTTTTATTCCCCCGGAACAAAGCGTATCATATCTTTCGGTATGATCAAGCAGATCTGCCAGTTCTCTCAAGGCAGCGAGGTTTCTACCTTCTACTGCAACATCGAGCAGCCGTATTCCCTCCACAGTGTCAGCAGGAAGTTTTTCAGAACCTATAAGCATCAGATGGCCAAGATTACCCAATGCCTTGGCATCACCGAGATCCGCTGCTTTCCTTAGAAAATAGATAGCCGAATCGGCATCATGTCTCGTGCCGAGACCCTGCCAATACAAAAAACCGAGATAATTCATCGCACGGGCATTGCCGACAGCGGCTGAATCGCGCAACCCGGAAATTGCTCCGGCATCTCCCCTCTCCGCCCGTTCCTCCAGATCGCGTATACCCGCCGCCTGCATACCGGCGGCAAGAACTGCAATGAATATGTAGAGCAAAGATCTCATACTTTCGGAGTCAGTGTGATCAACGGTACAAGCATTTCCTGAAGTGAAATGCCCCCATGCTGGAAGGTGCCGGTGTAATACTGCACATAGTAATTATAATTGTTAGGATACGAAAAGAAATCCTCATTAAGGGCGTAAATGAAACTGCTCGAAAGATTAGGAGCAGGCAAACCGAAATGTTTGGGATCATGCATCTCATATACCTGCTTGGAATTATAATTCAGGTTTTTCCCTACTTTGTAACGCAGGTTGGTGTTGGTATTCTTGTCCCCAACCACTTTTATCGGATTGTCAACCCGTATAGTGCCGTGATCTGTGGTGAGAATAACCTTATATCCGAGTTCAGCGAGCTTGCGGAATATTTCTGTAGCAGAAGAATGACGGAACCAGCTCTCCGTCAGCGAACGGTAAGCTGCATCACTGTTTGCAAGCTCGCGAATCATTTTGGATTCTGTTCTCGCATGAGACAGCATGTCTATAAAATTAAGCACCACCACCTGCAACGGCACATCTTTATTCGACGACAACATGTGCACGAACTTCTCCCCGGCCGACGAATCATTAAGCTTCGTATACATAAAATTCTCCTTACGCCGGAAACGGTCGAGCTGCGTCTTTACAAGCTTCTCCTCGTGTATATTCAGACCCTCGTCTTCATCCTCATCAACCCAATACTGCGGAAACATTTGTTCTATCTGCAATGGCATCAGCCCTGCGAAAATAGCATTGCGGGCATACTGTGTTGAAGTAGGGAGAATTGTGGCATACATATCCTCAGTAATATTAAAGAACTCCGAGATCAGAGGCTGAACCACTTTCCATTGATCAAATCTGAAATTATCTATCACTATCAGGCAGACTTTCTCTCCGGCATCGAGTATAGGAAAGACTCGTTTACTGAAAATACGGGGGCTCATCAAAGGCGGGTTATCGCTTGTCACCCAGTCTTCATAATTTCTTTTTACAAACTTACAGAAATTGGAATTGGCATCGCGTTTCTGCATCAACAGCATTTCCGACATGGAATTGTCTGTATCCGCAAGTTTCAGCTCCCATCTCACCAACTCTTTATATACCTCCATCCAGTCTTCCAGAGAAGCCGCCGCGTTTATACGGGCCGACAACCGCATGAAATCCTGCTGATAGTTGGTTGTTGCCTGCTCCGCAACTATCTCGCGGCTGTGAAGGTTTTTCTTGATTGAAAGAAGGATCTGATTGGGATTCACCGGTTTGATCAGATAATCGGCAATCTGGTTTCCGATGGCCTGATCCATGATATTCTCCTCTTCGCTTTTTGTAATCATGATCACCGGAAGCTCCGGGTGACGCCTGTTTATCTCGGCAAGTGTTTCCAGTCCCGAAATTCCCGGCATGTTCTCGTCAAGAAGAATCAACGAATAAATATCATGATCAAGAGCATCGAGAGCATCGCGCCCGTTTGAAACGGTGCTGACATCATATCCCTTGGCTTTAAGAAAAAGTATATGCGGTTTCAGCAGGTCTATCTCATCATCTGCCCAAAGTATTTTATCTGACATATTCTAAAGCTGTTAAAGCTGTTTAAACAAGGGTGCCTTTATTCTTCATCAGGAGGTGTCACCGGAGGCAAACCCTCCGGCGGTGTGTCGGAAAGACTCTGCACGAACCTGAAGTATTCTTCGAATGAACGCCCCTCGTTGAGAAGAAGTTCAAAGTTATGTTTGCTTATTATTATTGATCTTGTGCCCTGAGGCAATTCCGGTCCTTTGCTTTGCATCACTCCGGAATAATACTCGGCCTCCTTCAGATTCCTGAATCCCTTGATTACAATAAGTCCTATCTCTCCGAAACTCATAGGCTCCATATCAAAATCCCTTACAACAAACGATGAGAAATTGAACCTTGCCACATCGAAGAGCAATTGATTGGAATTTACAGAATCACGAGGGAAGGCCAGCACCACATACTGGACAGAATCCGGTGTGTTAAGGAACATCGCGGCTGTTTCGTTGGCTCCTGCCGTAGAATCATTTGTAAGACTCATGCCCCATATAAGTCCACGTGAATTGGATATGCCGGCATTGGGCACGCGTCCGGCCTTCAGCCCTTTCATAATCCCGGCTGCCATCGGTGTCATGTCAGTATCCGGCCACCGTTCAAGAAGAGACGACAGCTGCGCGCGGAACTGCTCGTTATCCTTTTCGGTAAGATACGAAAGTGCATTGATAAATACAAACTTCGGAAGAATCTTGGACAACGGATAATCTTTCTCCATGCGTTCGGTAAGGCTATGAACCGTACTGTTATCATTGTCAAGATATGCCTGGTATGCCTCCTCATAGAGTTCCTCCTGTATCTGATTCATCATGCGCAGATTATCAAAATATTTAGGATCCTTCATGGCCATGCCGTAAGGCGAGTCCGGAAAATCCGAAAGTATTTTGCCTCTCCAGTATTCGGCATCCGCAGTATCATTACGGCGCACAGCCATAAGATATAGATTATAATAGACATCCAGACGATAAATATTATCGGGATATCGCTTTTCAAGAGTCAGGAATTCAGTCTTGGCTGCCGGATAATCCTCAAGTTTATCCTTGAGAATCAAACCCATATTATAAAGGCTTTCCTGAATGACATCATTGGCATTTTTCTTTTGCTCCTCCGTATTCGGAATCTGTGAAAGATAGTATTCCGGATTATGTGGATCGGAACTGTCACCGGCTTTATTATCCTTTTCATCTCCACCATTCTTTTCAGAACCGGAAGAACTGTCATTTGTAGAATCTGCGGTATTATTTTCAGTATCAGTATCATCACCGAATGCAAAAGATGATTTGTTTCTGCGACGCCAGTCATCTTCAAGGCGACGGGCTCCCCATCGGCGCTGAAATTCCGTCTTACCCTGCGACTTAGTCATGGCATTATAAAAGTACCAGGATTTGTCTCCATTTGCAGTAAATCCCTGGGCAGCCTGATCATTGCGTTTAATCAGACTTTCTCCATCCTGCGCCTCTCTCTCGGCCATTGCCTCTTCCCGCTTGGCATCTTCTGCAGCCTTACGTTCACGCTCCACAAGTTCGGCTATCAACCGTTTCGCCACCTCCATCTGCTGTTCGGGAGTCATTTCGGACAGGGCAAGCAACGAATCCTGAAGCTGCACATTCTGGGCATATACAGCCAGTTCGTCAAGAACATCGCTGCGTCGTTTCAACATCTGATAATCCGGATAACTCTCCGGCAACTGTGGCACCGCTTCTGAATAGCACGGCTGGGCTTTCACATAATCTCCCTGTGCGAAATATATATTTCCCAAAGCCAGTTGTGCCAAAGCCTTGTCAATGCCGTTGCGTGTCGATTTTTCTACAGCCCGTTTATAATTTTCCACTGCCTTCAGCGAATCTCCTCGTGACAGATACAAGTTACCAATCGCATAGTATATCTGGTCCTCATAATCCTTGTTACGCGCATACCGCGTCATCGCCCTGAGAGAGTTTACCTCTTTGGCAATATTCCTGCCTGAATAAACCTCACTTTGCTTTATACGCGCATTGAATTTGGCACGATAAGGTATACCTTGTCCCTTACCGGCTTGAGTGAAGGCCTCGTAAGCCTGCTTCCGTTTTCCTTGATGAGAGTATAACTGACCCAACAAGAACCAAAGCCTGTTCTTCTGTGTGCCGGAAGCAACCTTGGCTGCGTCTGCCAGATACGGTATTGCAGCGTCGTAGTTATCGGATCTTATCATTAAATCGGCCATAGCGCGGTTATACAGATTCCTTAAATTTTTATTTACCAGCTGTTTCTCCTTAACAAGATGGATACTGTTTTCCGCCTCATATATCCAGTCCATGGCACAATAACATAACGTCTGCCATATCCGTGCCTCCGTTACAACCTCCGGCAACCATGTAAAATGGCGTGATATATACATAAACGTTGCAGCGGCTCCGGAGAAATCTCCGTCATAATATTGTGCCCGTCCCATAGTAAGCCACGCATTGTGCAGGAACGGGTTGAATTCATCACGCGCTCTAAAAGCCTTTTCCTTTGGTGAGGCACTTTTTTTGGGTGGTTTCTTTTTGATGGAATGTAACTGTATAGCCTTCTGCATCTTTTCTACAGTACGTTTGAAATCCCCGCTTGGCTGTGGCATTTTCTGGTCTGACCGTGCTTCAGCGGGGTGCGTGAGAAGACGACGTGTATAATCATCCTCATAATCACGCTCCATCTGCTGAAGTTGCTCGTTATAATGTTCTTTACCATTGAAATATACATTATAACGGGTGTTGAATGCCTGCCACTGACGCGAAGCGGGTGTATTCTTCTTTGTGCTACAAGCAGAAAGAAGAATTATAAACGTAGTAAAAAAGATGAGTGCCAAGAGTTTTCTCATACTCTCAAAACGCAAATCCCGGGTACTATATTATCCGGTAGCAGTCTACTTGCGGATGAGCGTGGTGGTGAATTTACGCCCCGTGCGATCCGTAAATTCTATAGTGACTGGAGTATCAGAGGCAGATGCCTGGGCACGGAACATATGCGCGGTCGATTCCGGTTTGAAGCCCTTGTGAAGCAGACCATATTCTGCCTTTATCGGCTCTGTGTAACGGCTGACCAGATATGGATCCATTGCCCTTACCCTACGCACGTCAAGTTCTTTCCCGTTTTCAAACATTTTTACGGTGCAACCGGGTTCATAAGCCCAGACATTCGCAAGCACCACATTTTTGTTAACATCCGTTCCGGGCAGATATGCGGTTGTTATTTCCTTGTCGTTGACAAAGATACGATTCAAATCATAAGCACGTATCTGGAAATCCAGAGGTTCGTCGAACGCTTTGAACACATGGGTGGGTTCTTTTTCTGCAAAATCCCAGATTCCAATTCCCCACGGAGAACCGTCACCGCATACCGGAAGATTGGCTTTATGCGGTTCAAGACTTGCCGGCCACCAGCCTCCGTTTGCACCGGCATAATTATATTCACGAATATTGCCTTCCGGAGTTACCGAATAATGATTCTTATGTGCATGTCCCGAGAACACCCTGACGTTGGGGAAATCTTTAAGAAGTTCTCCAAGTTCCGGACCTCCGGATTTAAAGCGATAAGTATCCTTAATTTTTTCGCCTTCACCTACAGGATATGTCAAAAAGGGAGCATGCATAGTCACTACAACTGGGGTATTCTTATCCTTTAGAAATGCAAGATCCTTTGCAGCCCAATCGAGTTGTTCCTTTGTCAGTGCGGTATGGGTGCTTCTGTTGCCTGGCACACCCGGAGCGGCACCCGCATTAACAGACACTATATTGTCCAAAACCAGAAAATGAACACCTCCACGGTTGAACGAATAATATGACGGACCGTTGATGTCATGCCATGTTGACGCACCGTTGATATCACCGGATTTAAAAGGATCGTTATCATGGTTTCCCATGGTATGGTACAAAGGTGCGTTTACCTTGAAGTCCTCATTGAACTTATCAAGAGTATAGCCATAGCCTCGGGCCACAAAATAATCACACACCACATCTCCAAGAGTCATGACGATAGGTTCCGTTCCTTTGTTTCTCAGAGAATCGATTGCTCTGTTCACTTCCGGCAAATACATATTTTTCAAACGGTCAACATCCCCACATCTATTGGAGATCTGTGGATCCGCTATAGCTATGATTCCAAGAGGACGCTCATTATCAATCTTTTTAAGACAGAAATCCACTTTTTCTTCGGGTTTTGCGCTTTCCCAGAATTTAGGACGGCTTTGCAGATATGTCACAGGCTCATACCCGTTAGGTGTAACAACAAACAGATATCCCAAAGGAATCTCGGAATCCATTGCAAAATTTCCTTTGGCATCTGTTACTGTAAAGTTTCTTCCATCAGAAACCTGCACACCTGCCAAAGCCTTTCCCTTTTCTGTTTTAACACTACCCTTAATGGTCTTACCATGTATCTCTCCCTGGCCTGTAAAGCCGAGCATTGCCACAGCAACAGCCAGTCGCATCACGATATGCATTCTTTTTTTCATTATCCTGTTTTAATAAGTAATTCGTAAAGTTACACTTTTTTATTCAAATAAAATATCTCCCGACACCCAACATACGCAATTAATATAAAACAAATAATATATCTTTATTTCACATCCTACTTCTTAACAGAATACTTGTTAATAGCGGTCGCCATGTACCCGACGGTTAGGATTGCGACTTGTCCCCAAGTCGCGCAAAATATAACGTTGAAGAAACCAAGCCCTGCAATCCGTGCGACATCCGTCCCAATCCGCGTCCTTTACTAAAAAATGGTTCCATTTTTTAGTAAACAGTGATTCAGCGTCCCTTACCAGCTCAAGAATAAAAAAA
>CAQFOZ010000008.1 GCA_948788915.1 uncultured Muribaculaceae bacterium
CCGAATTTATTTAATTTTTAACCCCGTCCATTTTTTAGTGGACAGTAGTGTTATTTACAATAAAAAGCATAATCAAATCCTATAAGATTATTTTTGAGATGATGAGGGTGTATCTAAATGATGCGCCCTCTCAATTTTAGTGTATTGGACATATTGTATTTGATAAATTTATTTAGTGCGATTATTTCTGATTGAGGAAATTTGCTTAGATTTGTGTTAATTGAATAAAACTGTACTATAATGAAATACATAGGCGCACATGTCAGCGTTAGCGGTGGTGTCTCAAACGCACCACTCAGAGCTGCGGAAATCGGAGCCAAAGCATTCGCACTGTTCACCGGATCAAGCAACAGATGGTCTTCCAAACCTATTTCGGAAGATGAGACCGAGAAATTCAAGGTATATTGTGCTGAGAACAATTATACAGCTGACCGAATACTGCCCCACGACAATTTCCTTATCAATCTTGGAAATCCGGATGCGGCAAAACTCGCTATGTCCCGCAAATCCTTTCTTGAGGAGATGCAGCGCTGCGAGCAACTGGGTCTAACAATGCTTAACTTCCATCCGGGAAGCCATCTGAAAGAGATAAGTATTGACAAATGCCTTGATCTGATTGCCGAAAGTATCAATATTACTCTTGAGAAGACAACAGGTGTCACAGCTGTGATAGAGTGTACTGCCGGACAGGGTACAAACCTCGGATACGAGTTCGGTCAAATCGCTCATATCATAGATAAGGTTGAAGACAAATCGCGTGTAGGAGTATGCGTTGACACGTGCCATGCTTACTCCGCCGGGTATGACCTTAGAACGGAAGAGGGTTATAGAAAAACGTGGGAGGATTTTGACAATATCATCGGATCCAGATATCTCCGCGCCCTTCACCTTAACGATGACAAAAGGGAATGCGGATCGAAAATAGACCGCCACGAGTCGATAGGCAAAGGCAGTCTTGGAGAGGAATTTTTCATTCGGCTTGTCAACGATCCGAGATTCGATTCAATGCCTTTGATCCTTGAGACACCCGATGACCTCATATGGAAAGAGGAAATAGCGTGGCTGTATTCACAAATAAAAGATAAGTAAGTAATAAAAATTAAACGATATATGTAAGTGATTGAATCTTGAACTATAAAGCTTGTTCTTTTTTACATATTTTACCTTGTCGGTCAGTCGCATACCGGAGTATGCTCCATCCCTCCGCAGCAAAATCTGTTAAAAAATAGCTGTGCTTTATATGTCCATTAATTTTTACCACTTACTTAAGTAATATTCATATACGTAACCTTATAATTTAAACAACGTGAAAACAAAACCTGATTTAAGTTTTTGGAAACTATGGAATCTGTCGTTCGGTTTTTTCGGAGTGCAGATTGCTTATGCACTTCAAAGTGCTAACGTTTCCCGTATATTTACAACCATCGGAGCAGATCCGCATGATCTGAGTTATTTCTGGATATTGCCCCCGTTGATGGGACTTATTGTACAACCGATTGTCGGAATGTTGTCGGACCGCACATGGAACCGTTTCGGACGTAGGCTCCCCTATCTGATAATCGGAGCACTCATAGCAGTAGTGGTCATGTGTCTGCTTCCAAACTCAGGCAGCTTCCATCTGTCCATATCCAGCGCGATCATTTTCGGACTTGTTGCCCTTATGATGCTTGATACCTCCATCAACATGGCAATGCAGCCATTCAAAATGCTTGTAGGAGACATGGTGAATGAGAAACAGAAAGGTCTCGCCTATTCCATACAGAGTTTCTTGTGCAATGCGGGTTCTATTGTCGGTTATATTTTTCCTTTCCTCCTCATGTGGGTTGGAATCAAGAACACCGCTCCGGCCGGTGTTGTGCCTGACACTGTCATATGGTCATTCTATCTCGGTGCGGCAATATTGTTGATATGTGTTGTTTATTCACTGGTAAAAGTAAAGGAGTGGCCGCCCAAAGAATATAATGAATATAACGGAGTAGCGGAAACCCGGGAGAAAGGAGACTCAAACGTTGTCAATCTGCTCCGTAAAGCACCGTCCACATTCTGGACAGTCGGTCTGGTGCAATTCTTTTGCTGGTTCGCATTCCTGTTTCTATGGACATATTGCACAAACACGGTGGCTTTCAATGCTTTTAAGACCCCAACAGTTGAATCTGTTTCCGGTATATCCATAGATGGGAAACTCTATACCGGCAAATATCTTATCATCAATGGCGACAAAATCATAGTAGATCATGGCAAAGCGACAATGGAGCTGCCTGCCGTGGTAAAAGAACCATTCACACTTACCAAGGCCGATATAGCCACTACTCTTCCTGACGGAACTGTCGAAGTAAATGATTCGGAGACATGGAATATTCCAGCAGGAGCTAAATGCCAATTCGAGAAAGCCACTGTACTGGATGCCACTTCTCCGCAATATAACAATGCCGGCAACTGGGTCGGACTGCTTTATGCAGTACAGGCACTCGGTTCTGTGGTATGGGCTGTAATGCTGCCACGGTTCCGCAATCGCAAATTCTCATATTCACTATCCCTGCTGTTAGGCGCGGCCGGATTCATAATGACTGCTTTTTTCACGAATAAGTATTTACTTTTCATAGCGTTTGTGCTGATCGGCTGCGCATGGGCGGCAATGCTCGCCTGGCCGTTTACCATACTCACAAACTCGCTTAAAAAAGGGAATATCGGTGCCTACCTCGGATTGTTCAACTGCACCATATGTCTGCCTCAGATTATCGCGGCTATTGCCGGTGGCTGGATACTCAGTATGCTCCACACCCCCGGTGAAGTAGCTCCGGAATACCTGATGATGGCTGTGGCCGGCATCGCTTTGATAATCGGAGCCGTCTGCGTAATATTCATAAAAGAAAAATGCAGCGACACCAAACCACAGGAGACCCCGGAAATAAGTGAGAATATTTGATTATATTAAATGATTTTAATCAAAAAATATCCGGGATACAACTATCCCGGATATTTTTTGTTATACAAATAAAGAACACTAAGTTATAGTTATAAATATACCCTATACTATATTCTTGCTAATCGAAAACCCCTAAATTTAAAATAATATGAAAAAGTTACTCTATTTATTGTTGTTATTGCCATTAGGTTTCATGGCATCATGTAGTGATGATGACGATCTACCATCTGTAAATGTTGCTGTTACAATTGATAATGTAGTCAACGCAAATGACCAGCTATACATTGTATCCGGTGAGCCTCTGAAAGTTCAAAGCATCACAGTAGAGGGTCTTGGAGGCAATGCGGCTGCAATATCCGGTGTAAACTATATTCTTGACCACGTAGATATGGGATATACCATTGTTGTGCCGTTTGGAGGAGAAATCAATCCGGTTTACCTTCCGGTAGGCAAACACCTGTTCACTTTGGCATTCGATGTGCTGCAGGTTGACAAATCCATTGCTTATGCACAGTTGTCAAATATCGTTACTGTTGTTCCTACAGCAGAAGATCTTCCTGACGGTGCGACACCGGGACCTGTGACTTTGAAATACACTTTAAGTGCAAAACAGTAATCAAAGTTCCATTAATAAGAAAGCGATGCGGTATTCTTACTGCGTCGCTTTTTTTATTGCCCATATCGAAAATAATGAATAATTTTGAAGTCATGAAACGCAAAAACATTAAGAACGCAACCATCGGAATTATCAGCAGCTGTATTTTAATTTATATATTTCTCAACCTGTTTCCATACCTAAAAGCATCAAAACAAGAACAAATTCCAATAGTCAGGACATCGACAGACATACAATGGTCCGACACCATATCCAACAAAGCTTCCGATTGCACTTCTCTGTCCAATATGGACAGAGAGATAGAACGCTTCATGGAACGTTGGGAACTGCGAGGCATGCAGATAGCAATATCACGCAACGACTCTCTGCTATACACCAAGGGGTACGGCTTCGCGGATAAAGAAAAAAACAAGCCCATGGAAGCCAACTCAATAATGCGTATAGCTTCCTCCTCCAAATTAATAACCGCCACAGCCATAATGAAATTACTGGAGAATAACAAGTTAAAACTCAGCGATAAAGTTTTTGGCAAAACAGGGTTACTTAATGATGACAGATATACAAATGCCATAGAGGATATACGGATATATGACATTACTGTCGAAGATCTTCTGCTTCATCGAGGAGGGTTCACACTCCGGGCCGGAGATCCTATGTTCAATACACATGAAATAATCAAGGCCCGGAATCTTGCAAAAGCGCCAACCAACGAAGAATTGATCGAGATTGTTTTAGGGAGGAGATTGGGATTCCAGCCTGGCAGCGGTCACCGCTATTCAAATTTCGGATATATGGTTCTCTCAAAAATCATTGAGAAAATCAGTGGAATATCTTATTGGGATTATGTAATCAACAATATCATGTTGCCGTCAGGAATAACCGGCATAAAGCCGGCAACCAATTATTATGAAGACAGACTTCCTCGTGAAGCAAAGTATTATTCTCCCGACAATGAGCTGATAGAAGAATACAACGGTAGCGGAAAAATGGTAAACCGCTGTTATGGCGGAGCAAATATTCATGGTCTCATGGGAGCCGGAGGCTGGTTGGCAAGCGCAGCCGACCTCTCAAGATTCATTGCGTCAATCGACGGAGACAATAAATTAAAAGATATTATTTCTGCAAACAGTGTGAGACGGATGACTGCCTACGCTGAGAAAGAGAATGTCTGCATCGGATGGACAAAAGTAGATTCAAAAGGCAATTGGCTAAGAAGCGGCACTTTGTCATCAGCCCATTCCCTAATACAGAGGTTCCCCAATGGGGAATGCTGGGTTATTACAATGAACACCGGTGTATGGCGCGGCTATCATTTCACAGGAGAAATGATCCGTTTGATTGACCGACTCCGTTCAAAATACGCATCATCATTACCCAGACACAACCTGTTCTGATCCACTCCCGAAAATCCATCTTATCAGATATTAATAAAATAAAAATATCGAATTGGAATTGAAACAAGTATCTCAGGAAATCATCAACTATGTGGAGAGGGAGATTATTCCTCGCTACGCCTCTTTTGACAAGGCACATCAGGATAGCCATGTCAAAATGGTAATTGAACAAAGTCTGAAACTCTCCGAACATACACCAGCAATGAATATCGACATGGTTTATGTTATTGCCGCATTCCATGATCTTGGTCTAACCAACGGTCGGGAGAACCATCACAAGGAGTCACGCAAGATTCTTGAAGCAGACGAATTTGTCAAGTCTCATTTCACTAAGGAGCAGATTCAAATTATGGGAGAAGCTGTCGAGGATCACCGGGCATCCAACAGTATGAAACCACGTAACGAGTACGGATTAATCGTAGCCGAGGCTGACCGCTTTATTGAACCACAAACGATAATCAGACGCACTATCCAGTATGGCATTGCAAATTATCCTCAACTCGACAGAACCGGACACTATCAACGGACAATAGAACATCTCAATAAGAAGTACGGACCGGAGGGATATCTTAAAGTCTGGATTCCTTGGAGCGATAACGCCAAGAATCTAAAAAAACTTCACGTCCTGTTGACCGATAAAACCCAACTCAAAGAGATGTTCAACCTCATCTTCGATGAGGAAACCTGACCGAAGGAAGAGCAATCAGCAGAATCTAATTGATCCTCTTTTCATAGTAAATTAAACATGCTTTCGGACTGGATACTGATATCCTCCATCAACGAGCGTCTTTTATTCCTAACAGCAAACCTCAATCACGTACTCGTTATAATGTTCCTGTAGGAGGCAATCTACTGAATCGGCAGGTTGTATATGACACCGGAATAGCGGAAGACGAATTCATGAATGCATTCTGTCGGTGTTTTTACAAGTATATTCAAATAACGGCAATTATAATGGCATATATCCTATAAAAATCTATGTTTTTAAACATTATTATTGACTATTATTTATTTTACTATTAATTTTATGCATACATATTGTTTTTTAGTTGAGAAAAAAAATATAGCCTATGTCGTTCTGGAATTTCCTCGGAGAATTAGCCATTTTTAATATGATCAGAAACTGGCTTTCAAATAAGTCTAATGCTAATCTGTATAATACACCCTATCAGAATCACACTTACGCCCAAGATACAGATTATGATGCCAACGTAAGGCAATTGCAACGCGAAATCAAAAATTCTAAAAACAAAATTGCAGAATATAAAGGTATTATTGAAAACAAGGAAACATTAAATATCGATGAATACGATGCTGATGAGTTGCAAGTGCAGATAGACGAGCTTGAAGATCAACTTGACCAATGCGATGTATCGTCACATCGTTATAACGTTATCCAGGATAAATTGGACATGCTTCAGGAACGAATGGATGAAATTGATGACCTCGATATGTATGATGTTTTGCATGATGATTTTGACAATCTATACATGGACGACATAGACACCATGGATTTCGACAGTGGTTATATGGATTTTGACAGGGACGATGATTGGTGAATCAATCAGCTGAGCTAACACATAAGAACCACGTGTCTTGAACCTGGCGGGCGGTTTAAACGTTTTTCAAATAAGCATAACTTATCCATATAGACACAAGTTATTTCCGCTATAAACCAGGTACTATGAACTTTCATGTATTAGCAGGATTCATACGTAAACGAGGGCTGATGATGGTACTTCATATCGCGATCATGTTGCTTTCCTTGTTTCTTATTGCCATAATCTCTATTGACACATTCAATAATATCTCGTTTTATCATGAAGTAAAATTCCAGAAATGGCAATTCTGGATATGCGTAGTTTTCATGTTGGACTTCTTTGTAGAGCTATTCCTTTCCAAAGACAAGTGGCATTATATGAAAACCCGTTTTATATTCCTCATAGTCTCCATACCATACCAGGCAATTATCTTTCATTTCGGATGGCATCTTTCAGATGAAGTCAGCTATCTTATACGGTATATGCCTCTGATCAGAGGTGGGTACGCACTTGCTATAGTCGTCAACTGGTTCACATACAATAAAGCGACAGGACTCTTTTTCACCTATATAATAATTCTTCTGTCTACCGTATATTTCGCAAGTCTTACATTCTATCTTTTCGAGTTTAAGATCAATCCGATGGTACACGATTATCAGGATGCATTATGGTGGGCTGCGATGGATGTAACCACAGTCGGTTCAAACATCGAGGCCATGACGGGAGTAGGCAGAGTTCTGTCAGTATTGATTGCCGCATTAGGAATGATGATGTTCCCTATTTTCACTGTTTATGTCACCAATATTGTGAAAACCAAATCAAAACTTGCCGATGAACACAACGACGAAATACGCATTGTGGAAGCCTACAAACAATTCGTTAAGAATCATCCGGATCAAATAAAACAAATAGAACAGGACACAGCAGAAACCGACAATTCAGCCTGATAAATGCCTATCACCTCATAACCGGATGCAGAATATACATTCTATTTCTTTTTGAATGCCTGCCAAAGAATATAGATCACACAAAATATTCCTATTCCATAGCCGGCCCATGTCAGGTAGCCGTTGTATTTTTCCACACTGTCAAACAGATCAGCCGGCTTCACATGGACAGACAGCCAATATCCCAATCCTGCAAGAATAGAATTCCATACAAGAGCACCCAATGCGGTAAAGATTGAGAATTGCAAAACATTCATTCTGGAAATACCTGCAGGGATTGATATTAACTGACGAATAGCGGGTATCAGTCTCCCCACAAAGGTGGATACAGCACCATGATCATCAAAATACTTTTCGGCTTTTTCCACTTTTGCCCTGTCAATAAGGCAGGCATGCCCGAAACGGCTGTCAGCAAACCTATATACCACCGGTCTGCCAATCCATAACGCCAGATAATAGTTAATGAATGCGCCACACAACGCGCCCAACGTCGCTACCAATACAACGACATATACATTCATATCCTGACCCACTCCGACATTAGCACACGCCAAATACGCAGCCGGAGGTACAATTACTTCAGAAGGGAACGGAATGAAACTACTCTCTATAGTCATGAATATGAATACAAACAAGTAATTCGCATTGTCCACAAACCACTGAAAGAATTCCCCAGCATCAAATATTGCCAATGATATCATAATAATTTATCTACAAATTTCTTTACTTCCGCACTTGTCCCGTCGTTGGATGAATGTTGAAAACAGAGAGCCGCTTTTACCGGAAGTTTCATGCGCTTTGCATATTCCTCAAGTCTGGTAAGCACTATATCTTTCGCCCATGTATAGCTTCCAAAAATACCAAAATCCTTATTCTTTATCTCCCGTGTTTCCATTGCGTTCATGAATGTCTCCACCGGAGGGAAAAGGCGCATTGAGTATGTGGCAGAACCGACAGCCAGAATTTTGTAACGGAATGCATCACTGATAATATTGCTCATAGGAGCTGTAGAAGCATTATATACCTTTATCGGCTTAATTCCCCTGCCTGAAAGTTCTGATGCTATTGTTTCAGCCACTTCGGCAGTATTTCCATACATGGATCCGTAAACAATCACGGCCCCTTCTTCACTACGATAGGCTGAAAGATTGTCGACTATCTTCATCACATCCCCTATCCTCTCTTTCCAGACCGGACCGTGAGTAGGACAAATATAACTGACAGGAATATCTTTAAGTTTTGAAAGGGCTCGCTGAACAGGGACGCCATATTTACCAACAATATTTGAATAATAACGGTACATCTCCTCAATGTATACATCTGTGTCCATCTCATAGTCCACAACACCTCCGTTAAGGGCTCCGAATGTGCCAAACGCGTCGCCGGAAAAGAGAAGTTTATCCTCCGGCACATATGTAACCATTGTCTCAGGCCAGTGAACCATCGGAATGAGAGAGAACTGTAGAGTTTTTCCTCCCAGATCTATTTTATCTCCCTCCTTTATCACTTTAAATGCGCTGTCATCCGTGATATGATAAAAGCCCTTGATCATCTCAACTGTTTTCACATTGCCGACAATTTTGATATCAGGATACATTCTCAGAATCTCGGCAATAGAACCGGAATGATCCGGTTCCATGTGGTTGACAACGAGATAATCTATATTTACATTAAGTTTAAGCGAGCGGATATTATTGATAAACTCCCGAACCTCATCTATATTGACAGTGTCGATCAGGGCAACAGATTTTTCGCCCTTGACAACATATGAATTGTAAGTAACGCCGTAAGGTAAAGGCCAAAGTCCCTCAAAAAGAGTTAATGTGCGGTCATTAACACCTACATAGTAAATATTATCCGTAATCTCCTTTACATTCATAACTCTCTAAATTTTAAAAATCGATACAAATTTAACGAAAAAAAATCAGTAATTTTGCAGGACAAAGAAGAATTGAAAACCTCAGTTCCCCAACATAGATGAAAACAGCGGTTATTACTATAGTTTTGCTTATCATTTCAAACGTATTCATGACATTTGCATGGTACGGACATCTCAGACTTGAATCATCAGGAGTATCGAAAAGCTGGCCACTCATTGCCGTGATAGTCCTTTCATGGGGAATAGCCCTTCTTGAGTACTGCTTTATGATTCCTGCAAACAAAATCGGTTTCAAAGACAATGGAGGACCGTTTTCAATATTTCAGCTTAAGATTATTCAGGAAGTAATTTCACTGACAGTGTTTACAATAATCGCAATGATAATGTTTCAGGGACAGAAACTCCAATGGAACCACATCGCCGCTTACGCGTGTCTTATGGGTGCTGTGGTTTTCGCATTTCTCCCCTCCAAATAAATAAGCATAGTATGTCAATAGAATTACATGCTGCCCCGGTGCAGGGGCACACGGATGCCGCATGGCGTCATTTTCATAATAAAATATACGGTGGAAACCTCACCTATTATACCCCTTTCATTCGCCTTGAACGAGGGGAGATAAGAAAGCATGACCTTAAGGATTTCACATCTCCTCTGAATGAAGGACTTAATGTCGTGCCTCAGGTTATATTCCGTAATATGGAAGAGCTTGAGCCTCTTATCGCCATTCTTGCTGAAAATAATGCCAAACGGATAGATCTTAATTCCGGTTGTCCGTTTCCATTGCAGACGGCAAAAGGTCGAGGCGCAGGGTTTATCGGTAATCGTAACGAGTTTGAGAAAATAGCTTCCGTACTTGAAAAATATCCGGGAATTGAATTCTCTCTCAAAATGCGTCTCGGCATGATGAGTGAAGACGAATGGACCGGTATAATTGATCTTGTCAATAACCTTAAACTGACACATGTAACCATGCACCCCCGTTTTGCAAAGGAGCAATATGGTGGTGAAGTTCATCTGGATCAGTTTGAAAGATTTCTTGCCAAGAGTAAAAATCCGGTAATTTACAATGGAGATCTGCGTACTCCTGAAGATATTACACGCATTGTAGAGAAGTTCCCCGGAATCAAGGGCATCATGACAGCTCGCGGATTACTTGGACGCCCGTCTCTGTTAATGGAATATAAATCCGGTAAAGAGATGAGAAAAGATAACCGCATTGAAATGATGATTAATTTTCATCGCCAGCTTCTGAAACATTATGAAGAGATTTTATGCGGAGACTCTCAGATTCTTTCAAAAATCAAACCTTTCTGGGAATATGCAGAAGATGAAATCGGACGAAAAGCGTGGAAGGCATTCAAGAAATCGGTTAAAATGGCAAAATATCACACTGCTTTAGCCTTGATAGAACAATAGATAAACTCATTTTGCCCAATTCACTCCGGAAACAGATATATCCGGAACAATTGATATTAGATTAGCACTCCATCCCATAAAAATGAATTTTAGCGTGGGATGGAGTGCTAATATTTTTTAATGTTTTCTGAGAGAGGATATAACAGAAATCGGGTCTTTTGCATTAAAAACATAACTTCCGGCAACAAGTATGTCTGCTCCGGCTTTTGCAAGTAACGGTGCCGTTTCCGCATTTACTCCTCCATCGATTTCAATTAGAGCAGATGAGCCGCTTTTATTTATGAGTTTTTTCAACTCTTCAGTTTTGGTCAATGTGTGTGGTATAAATTTCTGTCCCCCGAAACCCGGTTCCACAGACATAAGAAGTACCATATCCAACTCTCCGATAATATCTTTAAGCGTATCTACCGGTGTTGAAGGGCAAAGCGTTACCGCAGCTTTCATACCTGCATTATGTATATCCTGGACAAGACTATACATATGCACACAAGCCTCCTGATGAAAGTTCATTATCCCCGCACCAATATCCCGTACCTGACCAACCCATCGTTCGGGATGCACAATCATAAGATGCACATCAAGTGGTTTGGTACAAATTTTAGATACAGACTCCATTACAGGAAATCCGAATGAGATATTTGGTACAAAAACACCATCCATAACATCGAGATGCAACATATCCGCATCCGATTTATTTATCATGTCTATATCTTTGGCGAGATTGGAAAAATCAGCCGCCAACAAAGAGGGTGACACCTGCATACTTTATATATTTTTCTAATTATTATCTAACATTGAAAGAAACTCATCTTCCGACACTATCGGTATTCCCAAAGACCGGCATTTATCAAGTTTCGCAGGCCCCATATTCTCACCGGCAAGGACAAAAGTGGTTTTCTTGGAAATACTTCCAACATTTTTTCCACCTTCCCTGACAATAATGTCCTTATATTCATCGCGACTGTGGTGAGCAAATGTTCCTGATATAACTATAGACTTCCCTTCAAGTGAATTACCGGTCGGTTGCATATAGTCTTCATCAATGCTCATACGCACTCCGGCATCGGTAAGATCCTGAATATTCCGTATGTTTACAGGTTCTCTCAGGAAATCGTATATGTTCCGTGCAATAATCGGGCCTATATCCGGTATTGCAGACAACTGTTCCACATCCATACCCATCATATTCTCCATACTGCCAACGGCCCTGGCAAGGCGCTTCGCTGTTGTCTCTCCCACATTAGGGATGGACAAGGCATATACAACCCTTTCAAACGGCACATTCTTTGATGCCTCTATACCCTTGATAATCCTGTCCGCACTCTTCTCACCGATGCGATCCAGCTTTGCGAGCTTATCAGCAGTCAACGAATAAATCTGCCCTATATTTTCAACAAGACCGCAGTCATACAGCAATTCCGCGGTTTCCTCTCCTATTCCGTCTATATCCATCATCCGGCGTGCACAAAAGTGCTCGATACGCCCCGTAATCTGTGGCCGGCAACCGTATTTATTTGGACAACACCATGCCGCCTCTCCAAAAATCCTGACAAGCGGAGTTCCACACTCCGAACAATTCTTCACAAACTCTATCCTTTCAGCACCGGGCATACGTTTTGACAGCTCTACCCCGGTTATCTGCGGAATAATCTCACCAGCCTTCTCCACGTATAGCGAATCCCCCTGATGAATGTCAAGTTCTCTAAGGATATCATCATTGTGTAAAGAAGCACGCTTCACAACCGTACCGGACAACAACACAGGCTCAAGATTGGCAACCGGGGTAACTATACCCATCCTGCCGGTCTCGAAAGAAACAAACTGCAAAGGTGTACACGCCCTTTCCGGGTTAAACTTGAATGCCACAGCCCAACGTGGCGATTTAGCTGTATAACCAAGATTGAGCTGTTGGCGAAGAGAGTTGACTTTAAACACAAGCCCATCAGTCGCAACCGGCAATTCCTTCCTGTGTTCATCCCAATAAGCGATATAATCATCCACCTCTTTTAAAGTACGCATCAGCGACATAGCTTTCGACACCTTAAATCCCCAGCGCTCGGCCGCGAGCATATTTTCATAATGATTGTCGAACGGAAGATTGTCAGAAAGCAGATAATAGAACCTTGCGTCAAGATGACGACGGGCAACCTCTTTAGGATTCTGCATTTTCAACGTGCCCGACGCGGCATTGCGGGGATTGGCAAAAAGAGGTTCTTCATTATATGCCCGTTCGGCATTGAGTTTCTCAAACACATCCCAGGGCATCAGAATTTCCCCACGTATCTCAAACTCCTCCGGCCAGTCTCCCGGCAAAAGCTGAAGAGGAATACTGCGGATGGTACGTACATTTGCGGTGACATCATCACCCTGTGTGCCGTCTCCTCGCGTGACGGCACGCACCAGTCTGCCGTTCCTATAGGTTATCGAAATTGAGGTGCCATCAAATTTCATCTCTCCGGCTATTGAAAAATCTTCTCCTTCAAGAGCCTTGGAGACTCGCCCGAACCATTCGTCTACTTCTCCTATTGAATATGTATTGGACAATGACATCATTGGGCGTGCATGAACCACATGCTCAAATCCTTTGCTAAGATCGGATCCAACCCGCTGTGTAGGAGAATCAGGATCAAAAAACTCCGGATTTTCCTTCTCGAGCCGTTCAAGTTCTTTTAGCATAAGGTCGAATTCCTTGTCTGAAATTTCCGGGGAATTCAACACATAATAGTTATGATTATGACGGTTAAGATCCGTTCTTAGTTCCTCAATCCTTCTCTTTACGTCCATGTTTAATTGTCTAAATAATCGTATTTAATATCCCAAAGGAATAATGCCTGAGGAGGCATAGATGTTCCCGCCGAGCATCTGTCTGCCGCGGAAATGATATCTCTGAACCCATCTACTGTCAATTTCCCTCGTCCGGCATCAACAAGCGTTCCTACCACAGCCCTTACCATATTACGAAGAAATCTGTCCGCCCGTATAATAAAATATATGCCCTTCACTCCATAAGGATTTATCCACTCTCGCCATTCGGCCTCGCGGACATCACATATATTTGTTCTTGCATCCGAATGTAATTTTGCGAAAGAGGTAAAGTCAGTTATATCTGTCAGTATACGTGCACAATCATTCATGACATTGACATCAAGTACAGACGGAGAATGCCATGAAAAAGAATTAAGAAACGGATTCTTATCAAAAGCTACAAAATAGCGGTATTCTCTTTCTGTTGCGTCAAAACGGGCATGTGCCTTATCATGTACAGGAATGATCCTTTCCAAAGCTATGTCATGACCTACAAGCCTGTTAAGCGACAAAAGAAAACGATGCTCATCAGATATTTCGCCATCAACATCGAAATGCGCATACATAATACGGGCATTCACTCCTGTGTCGGTGCGTCCGGCGCCAACTATCGGGACTGAAGTCCTCAGAACTGTCGACAATGCCTTTTCTATTGTGCTCTGCACGCTGACCGCATTTGGCTGTGACTGCCAGCCATGAAATAGAGCTCCGTTATAGGAGAGTTTCAGAAAATAGCGCATCAGTCCCTTTCAAGATAAGTATACCCGTATAATCCGGATCTGTAATTATTCAAGAACTGCCGCCCTTCTTCAGGCGTTATGATACCTTTTTTCATTGAAGAAGTCACCCATGTCTCCAGATTTCTCACCAACTTTTTAGGATTGTATTCCACATAATCAAGCACATCTGCTACTGCTTCACCATCAATAATCTGATCAATCTCATATCCGTCCTTAGTCAAAGAGATATGCACGGCATTGGTGTCACCGAAAAGATTATGTAGGTCGCCAAGAATCTCCTGGTATGCCCCTACAAGGAACACCCCTAAATAATAAGGCTCATTACCTTTAAGTTCATGCACCGGCAAAGAATAAGATGAACCCTGCGGAGAGACAAAATGATTTATTTTCCCATCTGAGTCGCAGGTAACATCCTGTATTGTACATTCCTTGGCCGGCTTTTCATCCAGACGGCTTATAGGCATTATTGGAAACATCTGGTCTATGGCCCAAGAGTCAGGCAAAGACTGGAACAACGAAAAATTACAAAAATATTTTTCGGGAAGCATTTTGGCTACCTTTCGCAACTCTTCCGGCGGATGTTTCATAGACTTGGTCAAATCGCGGACATCACGGGCCACCGACCAGAAAAGTTTCTCAATCTGGGCCCGCGTTTTAAGATCCAGCAATCCGAGACTAAAAAGTTCAAGTGCTTCCTCTCTGATCTGCAATGCGTCATGCCAATCCTCAAACACTCTCTGAGGATTGATCTTATCCCATATATTATATAATTCCCGGGCAAGTTCATGCGCATTTTCATCAAGAACCTCATTATCATTCCATATCGGAAGCCGAGCTGTTTCAAGCACCTGAATTATCAATACAGAATGATGCGCCGAAAGCGATCTCCCACTCTCCGTAATGATGTTCGGTTGCTTAAGTCCATTTTTAACACACACATCCACCAATGCGGATACTGAATCGTTTACATACTCCTGAATTGAATAATTCATGGAGTTTTCTCCAGAAGATGAACGGGTACCGTCATAATCCACTCCAAGTCCACCACCGATATCCACAAATTCTATATTGAATCCAAGTTTTGAAAGCTGAACATAGAATTGCATTGCCTCACGCAGTGCGTTCTTTATTCTGCGGATCTTGGTTATCTGACTACCTATATGGAAGTGTATCAGCTTCAAGCTTTCCAGCATCTTGTTTTTTTCAAGAAATGTAAGAGCTTCAAGGAGTTCAGATGAATTTAGCCCGAACTTGCTGACGTCACCACCGGATTCTTCCCATTTGCCGGAACCTGAAGATGTCAATTTGATTCTTATACCAATATTCGGTATTATACCAAGTCTTTTAGATACGTTTGATATCAGCTTCAGCTCATTTAGTTTCTCTACCACAAGATATATCCTGCGCCCCATTTTCTGGGCAAGCAACGCAAGTTCAACATAATTCTCGTCCTTGTATCCGTTACATACGATAAGTGAATTCTCATGTGTGTTTACAGCCAGCACAGCATGCAACTCAGGCTTGGAACCGGCCTCAAGACCAATGTTATATTTATTCCCGTGGCTTACTATCTCATCCACCACAGGCCGCATCTGATTAACTTTAATCGGATAGACAATAAAGTTTTTCCCTTCATAATTATATTCCTCCGCCGCACGGTGAAAACAATCTGAAATCTTTCGTATACGATCATCAAGAATATCAGGGAAACGCAAAAGCAAAGGGGCATCCACATCCCTGAGTTGAAGGGTATCCATAACCTCCTTCAGATCAACTGACGGTCCATTTTCCTTAGGAGTAACCTGTACATGTCCTTTATCATTGATTGAAAAATATTTCAATCCCCATCCGGGAACATTATATATTTCTGCTGAATCTTCAATTCGCCACTTTCTCATATCTATATCTGTTGTATCTTGCTTGTTTCTTGTCTATCTTTAAATATAACACTTACACATTATTTTTTCTGCCCAGCAATTCTATGCGCTCAACAATAATTTCCGTTTTACGACGAGAGATCTGCATCTTGTCCTGATATTCCCGGGTCCTCAACTTACCCTCAACATAAAGGCGCGTTCCCTTTCTGATATATTTCTCAGCAAACTGAGCATTGTAACCACCCATAACAAGGGAATGCCATTCCGTTATCTCTGTTTCCGAATTTGCATAGCGCTCATTTGTTGCAAGCGAAATAAACGCTACCGGCTTATCTTTTTCAGGATACCGTATATCCGGATCCGAGCCGACATATCCTATAAGTATCACTTTATTTACCGACATCTTAAAGTTTGTTTTGCGTGAACCTTTATGTCTCTTTTGTTTCTAAGAAACCGTTTAAATTTATTTTCGAGGAATTTTGAGAGTTATTTTTGAGATGATTCCGCGAGTTGAGACGGGAGAAACCTATCGGTTTTGACCAACGAAACTTGGCGGAAGCAGCCAAAAAGGACCTCAAAATTACCGAAAGAACTTTTATATAAAATTTTTCGTAATATATTTAAACAGTTTCTAAAACCTTGAAGCTTTTATCTCAAGCCCTGTGGTTTCATGCAGAGCAAAAAGCAAATTCATGTTATGAACCGCTTCGGAAGCACCACCTCTCATCCTTGGATCAAGCCTTACAAGTATCTTTAATTTATCGTCAGCCGGCTTTTGAACATAATAAACAAGGTTTGGCGTCCCTTCAGTTTCTTTGTCACTGAACGCTACTGTCACAACATGACTAAAATTATGATCATCATACATGTCATATATTTTCATGATCTGATCAAGCGACACGTTACAATCCATCGAGATCTCCATTTCCAGGAATCGTTCATTATCCGTACACACATTCTCTATTTTCACCGGCATATCGAAACTCAACTGATGCTCATGTAATTCTTCGGCTATGTCTTTCTCCGCATCCGACAAATCATTTTCACAGACATCCCGAGGAGCAGTAACCTTAATTTGAAGCGAATTATTCATAAGCATATTCAAAGCCAAAGGATAAAGTGGAACCAAAGCCGCCACAGCTATGGACGACGGTACACGCGAGCATACAGCACCTCTGACCAACAGCTTACGATTTATCTCAGAAAGTCCGAACACCACTCCTTCCTTGCCCATATCAAGATTTGGAATATCATCAACCTGAATAAACCGCATGTCAGGACAAGTAAGCCGCAACGCGGAGAACTCGGCGGCGGCCATAGAGTTACCACAAACAAAGATTACATCACACCCTGGATTTATTGGGAGAGGTCCTGAAAAACGAAAATCAGTCTTCCCTATCAGTCCGTGATGATATGCGTTAACAGGTATACCCTCTTTTCCCGGGGCAGAAAGTATCGTCATTTCAACCTCAGGATGATTAACTAAAATACGTATTATTTCACCGGCTACCTTTGTATCGGCACCTGTAATTCCAACATTAATCATTTCTATCTGTCAGCGTCTAATAATGAGAATCTTTATTATCAAGTGGCAACAATCGAGAAAATATCGCCATCGCCTTATCAGGAGTCACATCTTCGCGTAATATCGCAAAAATGGTATCTGCACCAGGGATTGTGCCCAGAATTTCAGGAGTATTGCTCATGTCTATATCGTATGCAAGTCCTGCCGCATAGCCATTTCTTGTTTTAATCACAGCAACATTTCTTGAAATCATCAGAGAAATAAAGCCACTTCGATAATTGGCATTCATTTTCATCTGTCCGCGAGCCAACAATTTGTCTCTCAAGGAATTGCTGTCGGGTAATATATACATGTAGCCTCCACGGTCGGTTGGCACCTTTGTGGTCTTAAGCATTTTTAAATCGCGCGAAAGCGTGGCCTGCGTAACCGGATAACCTTCTTCTTCCAGCAATTTCGAGAGTTCCTCCTGACTGCCTATACAGTTATTGCTGATTAACTGTACCATCAGTTCAACTCTCTGTCTACGGTTTTTCATTATTATTTTTTCTTAATTGAAGAACTATACACCGAAATTAATAAATATTTTTTAATTTTTGAATTATATTTAAATATTTACCCTCATTTACCATAAAACGCAAAGATAATACATACACCCCAAAAGTTTTTTATCTAACTTTTGGGGTGTAATTCATTTCTTAAACTGTATGATAATTATTTTTTTGCTCTTCTTTTTTCTATTTTCATCTTTAGTTCCGCAGCCAATTCATAATTCTCGGCTTCAGCAGCCGCCTCCATTTCTTTCACAAGTTCCTCTATTGTCTTTCTTTTTGCCCTGGGGCGAGTAGTTGTCTTTGTCTTTGCCTCAGGTGAGACCATTTCTTCCGGATGATGTATCTCTTCCGGTTCAAAGCCGACCTGCCGCATAACATCCCCCATTACATATATGTCGGCATTTGCTCTTATGGCAATGGCTATCGCATCCGATGCACGGGAGTCTACACTCCGTGCATTTTTACCATCAGTCATACGCACATCTGCATAAAACACGCCATTGTCAGAACGTTTTATCTGAACTTCCTCTATACTAAGATTAAACTTATGCATCATGTCAAGCATAAGATCATGAGTCAGCGGACGGGGTGTCACAATTTCCTGTAACTTGCATTCTATGGCCTGCGCCTCCGGATATCCGATAACGATCGGAATCCGCCGCGTCCCGCCAACCTCCTGGAGTATTACTGCATACACGCCAGATTCTATCTGGTTATATGTAATCCCCAATACCTCTACTTTATATTTTTCTGAACGATCCATTATTTTGGAATCTATTATTTACAACTAATGATATCATTCCCGAACCAAGACACAATTTACAATCCGGAGTGTAGACTATAGCAAACTGTCCCGGAGCTATACCCTGAACATCTTTTTGTGCCTCAAGTATATATGATCCGTCAGCATTATATGTCAGTTCTCCCTGGGTAAACTCCGGTGTGTGTCGAGTCTTAAATGCAACCTGAATTTTCTCTTCTCCATTGCAAAAAGGATTTTCCGTTATCCAGTTCATCTCCTCTACCGGTATGGTGCGTCCGTATTGTTTTTTTGTATCAAAACCGTTTGATACATAAATTACATTGTCCCGCACATTTTTCTTTACGACATACCACGGACCTCCACTAAGTCCAAGTCCCTTTCTTTGGCCTATTGTATAGAACCAATATCCACGATGGACTCCAATCTTTTTCCCGGTCTCAATCTCTATGACCGGTCCTGATTTTTCTCCAAGGTGACGCTTTATAAAATCGGAATAATCTATCTTCCCAAGAAAGCATATTCCTTGCGAATCTTTTCGCGACGCATTGGGAAGACGCGCCTCTTTAGCCAGCTTGCGAACCTCCGATTTCGGGATATCTCCCAAAGGAAACATTATATGGGAAAGCTGTGAATATGAAATCTGGGCAAGAAAGTCTGTTTGGTCCTTTACTGGATCCACCGCTGTCGCAAGATAATATTTGCCGTCGATCTCTTTCACTGAAGCATAATGACCTGTTGCAGTCTTGTCAAAATCCTTCCCCCATCTTTCCTCAAAAAAACCAAATTTTATAAGTTTATTACACATCATATCCGGATGGGGCGTAAGTCCGGCTTTCACTGTACGTAATGTATAGGCCATCACATGATCCCAGTACTCTTCATGGAGGGAAACCACCTTAAGCGGGAGCCCATATTTCCTGGCAATCAACGTACACATTTCAATGTCCTCTTCTGCAGAACAGTCTCCTTCCCCATTATCCATTCCAATTCGGATATAAAAAAGATGAAGCTCATGGCCCTGTCGTGAAAGTAGATCCACAACCACCGCACTATCCACACCCCCTGAAACCAAGACAGCAATTTTCATACCTCCTCCAACTCCGACTCGCTTCTATTATTGGAATGAATAAAATGTAAAGAAAGAAAATAATCTACTGAAATCTTACCTGGACCGACAAGCATAATAAAGAAGTATATGCCTAAAAACATTATCGGCAAATAGCCTACCTGCCACCAGTTTAACAGGTAACTCTCCTGTGTTGTAAAATCATTAAGCAGATAATATTCAGCCACACACATTGAAAAAAACGGGGGCAGTGTCATCAATCGTGTAAGAAATCCGGCCATTATGAACAATGAACACAATATTTCAATAATTATCATAAGCCCTAAAGACTCTGAGGAATCAAGAAACAAGAATTGCGGAAAGTATTCTACACCTTCATCAAAGTGAATCCATTGACGCACCCCGAACTGCATCATCATTATACCTACAAACAAGCGCAAGAAGAGGCGTCCCATATTTGTATATGAGTAACCAGTAGTTTTTATATATAATTTTTTTAACAGATCCATTTTTATGGTTTTATTACTTTTCCGTATTCTCTTTTCGTGCTAAATTCATTGCCTGATCAACACTAACATTCTTGGCTATTAGCTTTCCTTCCTTATCCACAACAAAGAAAGACGGAGTAGTCCTGATATCAAGTTTATCGGCAACTGTATCCGAAGCACCTACAACCCAATTGGAAGGAAAGCCCGTCATTTTAGTTTGCCATCCTTCTTCAGGATCAGGTGTTATAAAAAGTATATTTACCTGACCCTTCTCAACCATAGAGGCAAACCAGACACTGGTTTCCATTTTCAGTTTTGCATGACGGCACTCATCACAATCCGGATCTCCGAACTCAATTATGGTAAACACACCAATCGGGTTATAATCACCCGGGCTGCCGGTTGGAGTCGTAAAACTAAAAGCTGGTGCCAATTGCCCAGTACGTGTATTCTGCAGTTGGCGCAACTGACGTGAATAGCGCGCCTTTCGTGCATCAGAAAATTTCTTATTCTTTAGAAAACTCTCAAGAAATTTTATGTAAATTTCGTCTATCCACACATCTGCCCGATTGCTGTAAAGAGCTTCCTCAGCACCTTTGGTAAACTGTAACAATAATGTAGGATTTTTTGACAACTGAGAAATGAGTTTATCCACACTTTTGTCAACCTCAACCTTGTCGGCCCATTGCATAGGAAATGTGTAAACACGCATAGCATCATTTACAGCGGCCTGATTGAGCGCAATTTTCTGTTTAAAATCCATCTTGTCCCAAAAATGCTGCATAATCCAATTGGATTTATCCGACAATGTGGCAATCTCCTCGGGAGCTACAGGATACTCAAAAATAGGTTCGACAACTATAACTTCAGCTTTTGCATTTACAAAAGACAATATCAAGAATACTGCCGCAACACATTTTTTTAGACCATTAACTATATATCTATTTCTTGCCATTTCAATCTATTTCTATGAAAATGTTTGAATTTATAATTAAGAAGTTTTATTTATAACGAAACTCCTGTTCTTTTAAGTATGTTTCACTCATCAAGATACTCCCTTATTCCGTTTGTCCACGCCCGGTAACCTGGGCCGGTGAGATGAAGTCCATCATTAGTGAACTTGCAGTCGAGCCTTCCTTTTTCATCTGCAAGGTAAGGCCACAGATCAATATATTTCAAACCGCGTTTGCCTGCTATGTCTTTTATGCGCTCATTAAACTGTCTGACTACATTTTCTTTCCCTTTCAGCCCCTTATATACCCCATAAGAGTTATTTATCGGCATCAGAGACTGTATGTACAATTGAGTGTCCGGAGTACGCTTTATTATCTCGTCAACAAGATTTTCATACCGTTGGGCAAGCACATCAACAGAAAGGCCATGCGAAACATCATTTATACCTATAAGCAAAAATATTTTCTTTGGATGTCCCTTTGTAACTTGATCAAGTCTTTTCATAACTCCGGGAATTGCATCCGACCGTATGCCCCTGTTTTTAACGTCTTCCCTTTTGAACAGTTCCTCAAAATTTCCTCCGTCTGTGATTGAATTACCTAAGAAGACGATGTCTTCATTTGTTATCGGCAGATGATCGAAGAGTGAGACTTTCTGCTCCCAGTATTTATCTGCCAATGCATCGCAACAATATCCTGCGGTCATAATCACAATCAGAAATATTATAATAAATTTCTTCATTTTCTCCAATAATTCATATGATACTCTATCAGACCGTCCATTGGTTTTGCTACGATTGATCCAATATTGATTTCCCTTGAAGCTGCTTCTTCTTTTACAATATCCGAAAAATGTAATGCTATGGAGCCGGCAAAATTAACAGGGAGTATTTTTATATTTTCATATTGCATAAGATTCCGGTCAAAAAATGATCCTATAACCTCCTTAGCCATATTTCTCACATAAGGATCCATGATATTACGTTTTATAAACGGAACCATCGAACCAAGAAATTTATTGGGGGTCTCCCCTCGGTAAACATTTTCTATCACCATATCCTTGGTAAGTCCTGTCTCATCATAGAATTTTTGCCGGATATTCTCTGGAGCCAGTCGCTTTAATATATCAGATATCATACGTTTACCCAATGACGTACCGCTTCCTTCGTCTCCAAGAATATATCCTAACGGAGGAATATTATCGACAAGTGTCACGCCATCATAAAGCGCGGAATTTGAACCGGTACCAAGGATACATACCACTCCGGATCTGTTCAGTAGCAAGCCCCTTGCAGCACCAAGCATATCTCCTGAGACTTCAACCTCCGCCGTCGGCCACACTTTTGAAATGAGCGTGGAGACATGCGAACATATTTCCAAAGAAGCACACCCGGCTCCATAAAAAAATATATTTGCCACATTCTCCGTGTCGTGCTCCAATTCGCGCAAGCACCTCAAGACAAACTCATCGGGAACCACTAACGGATTGATGCCCGGAATCTGCCGTTTTTCAACATTCGAAACATTACTTGCGCTTGCGGAGATTATTCCCACCTCCGTTTTCGTAGAACCAGCATCAAAAACAAGTGTCAATTCCTGCATACAACTCAACCTGTTAATTGTATTCTCTTTATTTTGCAAAAATAACCCATTTACATTTAATCACAAAATTTACATTGCTGTTTATTTGACACCGATATTTGACAGCTCCAAACCATTGATACTTGGTTTAGAGATTTCTTATCCATCAGATAAAACTATTCCTAAGAAAAGTTACGGACATAAAAAAGCCACCGGATCACCGGTGGCTCAGTATTAAATTTATATTGATATTTTCAATTAAAATCCATAATTCCAATCTGAGTAACCAATTACGTGACGGAGCATCGGATCTGCATCCACACGAAGATCGGTAAGCATATTGTTATTGGTAACATTCACGAAACGGAGCATCGGATCGAATGAAACATCAAGAGTAATCAACTGGTTGTTTGCTGCGTTTACTCTCTGCAAGAAGTTCATGTTTGCGAGTGACAGATAAGTGAGGTCATTCCATTCTACATTAACGAATGCCAGATTCGGAGCACTTTCCACTGTAACGCTTGTCAAGTCATTGTAAGGAGCCCAGATCTCATTTACATTCTTACAGTTCTTAACTGTCAAGGAAGCCATGTGGTTGTCGCTACAAAGAAGAGTTTCAACAGCCGGAAGATCCTGCAGATACAGATTTGAAATCTTATTGGAGTTCAAGTTAAGGTTTTCCAATTTTACCAGACCAGCGAATGTTATTTCCTTTAAATCATTAAATGAAGCATAAAGAGATTTAAGATTCTGGCAACCGGTAACGTTCAACTGTGCGAGACTATTGCTCATAACATTCAGATACTGAAGGTTTACAGCATTTGACACATCAAGAGACTCAAGCATATTGCCAGAAACATTGAATTTCTGCAACATGGGCACCCCGCTAAGATCAAACTCCGACAGACGGTTCTTGTTTATTCTGATAATTTGAACTTGCGGACAAGCCGTTATGGAAACATCACTGATACGGTTCTTACCTGCACTGACCTCAACAAGGGCTGGATTGTTTGCAAGTGTCAGACTTGTAATTTTGTTGTTCGATACATCTATTTTCTGCAATGCGGTAAATCCTGTTAAATTCAATGTACCGGCAAGGTCTTTCCCTTTGAAATCAATCTCTGTAACATGACCATTCTCTACCTTTACACCCGGACAGGCTGCCACGTTCTTGCCTATCATGTGAAGTGCCTCTGCATTGTTTCCACCTTTGGCCGCATTCTGTGAAAGGAATGTCTGAAGAGCCTTGGCTTCATTCTTGCTAAGATTCTGAGCCCATGCACCTGCTATGGTCATAAGGGCCGCCATAAATAATAATGTTCTTTTCATAACGCTAAATGTTTAATTATAACCTTGTTTTCTTTTTTTATATTTCAAATCAATAATTCAGCCGAATGGTCTTTTGTGGAATCATATCATCATCGCCGCTCATTGATTTTATCATTATAACGTTTCCCGTTAAATATGGTTTAACAAATTCTTTTAAATTTTCAGTGTTTTTCAATACATTTTACTTTTAAATGATTTTGACACAAAAGTTTTCAAACAATTTCTTAAACAGTTCTTAACCTTTACGGATCTTTTTAGTCGCTTCTGCTCTTTCATGCAATCTGTCGCCTGACACCAGATCGTGAAACATATTTTTCCCTGAAACCACATCATGCTTGCTTTCTACATCATGACGCAACTGGTTTATATCATCCCGATCCGTATTGAAACTTCCGATCAGTAAATGACCTATGCCCAATATTATTATAAACATTGCGGCCAGAATTACAGCGACTGCAACTATTTTCAAAATCGTTATTGTCATAAATATTCCTTATCGAAGAAGAGATAAATTGATATTAGATGGCAAATTGCGAATTAACACTATGTTTTCTCTCACAAGTCTTCCGCATATAGTAAAGATCATAAGTTATGTAAACGGTTATATATCCTCTGAATCATTACTACGTACATATAACAAATAAAATGTCGTTTTTTCTTTGGCTAAATGTTTTTTTATACCTGAAATATCCATTGAATAAGTAATTAAACAATTTTGTAATAAAATGTGAATAACTTAAAATGCTAATAATCTACGGGAACTTTGTCAAAATTCCTTCTCATTCTCTTTTTTGTGCAAAAATCATTTCGGAGCTCGACATCTTTTCCTTAAAAAGTGAAATGTGTAAGTATTACAGTAATTCTGATAAGCAATTATAAAAACTACGTATATAATTTTGTAGCGTCACAATGCATAATGTTACAAATAATACAAATTCTTTCAGAATGGACCGGTCAATGGCAAAATAGGCAATTTAGAGAGGAGTCCCGATGATATCGGGTTATATACGGGTTATATAGAGGAATCAAATCAACCGGTCGTCATAACCTACCATCATAAACGATGACGAAGAGAGCCGCTCGTGACGAGTGGCTCTCTTTCTATCTTTTTATCATTACTATTGACAAAAAACAAAACCTGATTGCTGTATTTCAGCGAATAAACAGTAATTCGCGGTATTTTGGAAGCGGCCAGATCTCATTATCAACCATCAGTTCAAGTTTGTCAATATGATATCTGATTGTTTCCATCTTCGGTGCTACCTCATCATGATATGCTATGGCCTTTTCCCTTTCATCTGTAAGTTTGTTTGCCTTTCGACGACAATCTACCATTGCAGATACACCACTTTTGATGGCTGAAATATGTTCGCTGATAGCCTCAATTGAAGCAAGATCCTGAGATGCTATACGGTCTGACTTGTCACCCTTGAAAAGTTCCTTTATCTTGTAGACATTATCCAGAAGAAGACTTTGATAGCGGATTGCAGCCGGTATAATATGGTTTATTGCCAAATCACCGAGCACACGGCTCTCAATCTGTATCTTCTTTGTATACATCTCCCATTTTACCTCATTACGGGCAGCGATCTCTTTCTTGCTCAACACACCGGACTTCTCGAACATTTCTATGCTTGAGGGCCACATGTATGCATCATACATCAACGGAGCGGATGTCTCGACATCCAATCCACGACGTGCTGCCTCTTCTTTCCATTCTTCGCTATAACCGTTGCCGTCAAACTGAATGTCTCGTGACTGTATGATAAGTTTTCTGGTCTCATCAACAATTGCGTGGTTCAGTTCTTCACCGTTTGCGACACGGGCACTCACAGAGTCCGCAAAATCATTGAGTTGCGCGGCAGCCGCAGCATTCAAGGCAATCATAGCGGAAGCACAGTTTGCAGAGGAACCAACAGCACGATATTCAAATCTGTTTCCGGTAAACGCAAACGGACTGGTACGGTTACGGTCCGTATTGTCAATCATAATCTCCGGAATCTGTGCTACATCAAGGCTCATACCCTCTTTCCCTTTGACAGTAATAGCCGTGTCTCCTTCTGAACTGACTATCTTGTCCAGAATTGCCGAAAGCTGGGAGCCAAGGAACATTGAGATGATTGCAGGAGGAGCTTCATTGGCACCGAGACGGTGCGCGTTGGTTGCATTCATTATAGAAGCCTTGAGCAACGCATTGTGCTTATAAACAGCAGCCATAACATTTGCTACAAACGCAATGAAACGGAGATTCTGGAGAGGAGTCTTTCCGGGTGCAAAAAGCATATCACCTTTGTCCGTCCCAAGACTCCAGTTATTGTGCTTGCCACTGCCGTTGATGCCGGCAAACGGTTTCTCGTGCAGAAGGACACGGAAATTATGACGCTTTGCAACCTCCTCCATAACAGACATGAGGAGCAGGTTATGGTCGTTCGCAAGATTTGTCTCCTCAAACACCGGTGCAAGCTCAAACTGATTAGGTGCCACCTCGTTATGACGGGTCTTTGCCGGAATGCCAAGTTTGTGGGCCTCCGTTTCAAGATCAAGCATAAATGCCTCGACACGGCTTGGGATCGCACCGAAATAATGGTCGTCAAGCTGCTGGTTTTTTGCAGACTCATGTCCCATAAGGGTACGTCCCGTCATTACAAGATCCGGACGGGCCGCATACAGGGCTTCATCAACTAAAAAATACTCCTGCTCCCATCCTAAATAACTGCTTACATGCTTCACTTCCGGATCAAAAAAGCGCGCAACTCTTGTTGCCGCCTTATCCACGCTGTTAAGAGCGCGCAACAACGGTGTCTTGTAGTCAAGGCTTTCTCCTGTATAGGAAATGAAAACAGTTGGGATACAAAGAGTATTGTCAATAATAAATGCAGGAGAAGAAATATCCCATGCCGAATATCCGCGAGCCTCAAAAGTATTGCGGATACCACCGTTAGGAAAGCTTGAGGCATCAGGCTCTTGCTGAACAAGAAGTTTCCCGTTGAATTTTTCCACTACTCCACCTTTGCCATCGTGTTCCACGAAAGCATCATGTTTTTCAGCGGTACTCCCGGTCAGAGGATGAAACCAGTGGGTATAATGGCGGGCACCATTATCAATTGCCCATCTTTTCATGCCTTCGGCTACACTGTCAGCAATTTCCCTGCTAAGGGGTTCTCGGTTATCTATAGCCTTTACAAGAGAGTCATAGGTGGATTTAGGAAGATACTCAAACATTTTCTGACGGTTGAATACCTGCTTGGCATAATACTTTTCCACTCTTTCATCTGGAAGAACCACTTTCACAGCTTTGCGACCGGCTGCTTCCTCTACACTTTTAAATCTTAAATTAGACATAATATTGTATTTATTAAATTATTACCCGGCTTCGGGCTTTTATAATTTCATTAAAATCTTTTTTTTCAAAAGACAACACCGTCAGGCTACATATCAATTCATTATAATTCCGAAAAGCGTTTCATTGCCTTCAGTGTGTTCTCTCTGGTATTAAAACCGGTGAGACGTATATACCCGTCTCCGCTTTCACCGAATCCTATACCCGGCGTACAGGAAATATGTTTATTCTCCAGAAGATGAGTAAACATATCCCATGAGCTTTCTCCTGTCCGGGCTTTTACCCATACATATGGCGAATACTCACCCCCGAACACTGTATAACCCAATCCAATCAAAGTGTCACGGATCAACCTTGCATTCTCAAGATAATATTCTATTGTTGCCCTAAGCTCACGCATCCCCTCCGGGGTATATAGCGCGGCAGCTCCACGCTGCACTATATATGACGCACCGTTAAACTTCGTAGACTGTCTGCGGTTCCATAGCTTGCGCAATTCTATACTGTTTCCATTTCCATCAAAACCTGATACTTTCCGGGGCACAACTGTATATCCACATCTCATCCCTGTAAATCCGGCTGTTTTTGAATAGCTTCTCACCTCTATGGCTACTTCTTCCGCCCCTTCTATCTCATATATGGATCTCGGGAATTCAGAACCATATTCATAAGCCTCATATGCCGAATCAAATATAATCAGAGCTTTTTCTTTGCGCGCATAATCCACCCATCGCTTTAATTCCTCACGGGAATATGCAACACCTGTAGGATTATTTGGAGAACATAATATTACGACATCCGCATGCCTGCACGGAGGAAGCGGTCTAAATCCATTCCCCTCATTACAGTCAAGATAAACAATCTTCGACCATCTTCCATTCTCGAGTATGCCGCCTCTGCCGGACATTACTGCCGTGTCGACATACACAGGATATCCCGGATCTGCCACGGCAACCACGCTGTCATCTGAATAAATATCTCCTAAATTACCCAGATCACTTTTGGCTCCGTCACTTATAAAGATCTCGTCGGCTTTTATTGCTATTCCTCTGTCTGCATAATCCCATTGCGCAATTGCATCCCGGAGAAAAGAGTATCCCTGTTCCGGTCCATAACCGTGGAAAGTGGCACTCGAAGCCATTTCATCTACCGCTTCGTGCATCGCCTTTATTGCTGCCTCTGGCAAAGGACGGGTCACATCACCTATGTCCATTCGTATCACCTCCGCATCCGGATGGTTCCTACGGTATTCTGCCAATCTACGTGCAACCTCTGCAAAAAGGTAATTCTCGGGTAATTTCTCAAAATTATCGTTTATTTTCATTGCTCTGACGGATAATAATATATGCCCTCGGCTATAAATTCTGCGCCTCCGGTCAAATAAACATGATTATTATCTTCTTTCCATTCAACCTGCAACATCCCTCCGGGCAACTGCAATTCCACACTCCGGCCTGTAAAATTATTAAGCACTGATGCCACTGTCGCGGCACACGCTCCTGTGCCACATGCCAGAGTTTCTCCGGAACCCCGTTCCCACACACGCATTCTGACATGTCCGCGATCCAACACCTCCACAAATTCTATATTTGATTTTTGAGGGAATATCTCTGCTACTTCAAGTCTCGGACCGTTACGCAACACATTACTATCAGACAAATCTCCTGTAAATATCACGGCATGAGGGTTTCCCATATCAATCTGTGTTACTTCGAATGTCTTTCCATCTCCGAAAACAATCTCCCGTTTAAGATCTCCTGCCAGAGGTTTACCCATATCAACGGTTACCGATTCAACAGAGTTGTCATTTAAATTCAGTCTCAATAACTTTATGCCGGCTAAAGTCTCAAGAGTTATCTCGTTTTTATCCGTAAGCCCTTTTTCGTATACATATTTCGCTATACAACGGCTGGCATTTCCGCACATCTCGGCTTCACTTCCGTCTGCATTGAACATGCGCATACGGAAATCTGCAATATCTGAAGGCATTATTGCGACAAGTCCGTCGCTGCCTATTCCAAAATGTCTGTCGCTGATAAGGTGGGCAAGAGTGGGGAGATCCTTTGGGATCTCTTGCATAGCATTGATATAGATATAATCATTGCCGGCTCCGTGCATTTTGGTAAAATGCACTTTTTTAACAGTTTTCGGCATTACCTAACTATTTCCCATTATAATGGCGCAAAGTTACAAAAAAAAATATCACAAACTCTAAAAAGAGATGTCATATTTTTAATAAATTTTACAAATCAAACTGTTTCAGACAATTTAATTATACGAAGGTTTAGACAGATTATCAAAACAGACTTGAAACTATATCATCGGAAATCATGACTCCAGCATCTGTGAGACACAGACTGTCACACTCCCTGACAATCCTGCCTGTTCTTATGTAAGGTCGGCACTTTTTCAAAAGCCGCTCATATTCCCTCTCACCAAATTCCTCCCGAAACCGCTTCAGATCCAAGCCCTCTTTAACCCGCAACATGGTCATGATCATTTCCTCTCTCCTTTCATCAGACGAAAGGTGCTCCACTTCATACGACACTCTGCCATTATTGTAGGCCTTGATATCAGCATGATTCCAACGTCTGACACCATAACCGTCAAAACTATGGGAGGATGGTCCAAGCCCTATATACGGGATTCCTTCCCAATACGACGAATTATGCACCGAGCGTCTGCCCGGTAAAGAATAATTGGAGATCTCATATCTTTCATATCCCCCATCACGCAACCGGGCGTTTATCAGACTGAACATCTCTACCGATATGTTTTCCGGCTGCTCCTCTATCTCTCCGCGCTCAAGCTGCTTTGTCAGCAGACTTCTCTCCTCATACATAAGAGAATATGCCGATATATGTTCCGGCTTTAATCTTAAAAACTCATCAAGAGTTTTTTCAAGTGATGAAAGTGTCTGTCCCGGCAACCCGAATATCATATCGAGACTTATATTTGAAAAATACTTTCTCAATATAACATATGCGTCATGAACCTGGGAGACATCATGTCTGCGTCCAATTGATTTCAATTCCTGATCGACCATCGACTGCACGCCCATACTCACCCTTGAAATCCCCGCATCCCTCCACGCTTTGGCTTTATGCTCGTCCACATCATCCGGATTAACTTCAATGGTTATTTCCGGAAACATCACATCAGCCCCTGTCCGGCTTACGATTGATTCACGGACGCAATCAAGCATCCATGCCAGATCCACAACATCCATCATGGATGGAGTTCCTCCTCCTATATATATGGTAACATTACGCCATCCGTTGGTTTCAGAAACACGCAACCGCATTTCCCCCACTACGGCTTCTGCAAAAGTTTTCCAGTCTATACGTTTTAACCCGCCCACACTGTAAAAGGAACAATAGGAACACTTCCCCCGACAAAAAGGCACATGAATATATATACCGCCGCGCTTTAATTTTTCTGAATCCCTGACCATCGAACCTATTTATAATGAGTAAGTGTTAAAATTTGAATACTTACTTATATGCTTAAAAAAACAAAAACATGTTTTATAACATATTTTTAAACAATTATTATTTGAAGATTTTTACTAATTTGCGTTCGCTTTTGCATCCAATGCGATACAAAATTAATAGAAATTATAACAGTATTATAAGATAACTTCAAAAAACTACAAGTATGAAGATCTATAAAACCAATGAAATCAAAAACATTGCGCTCCTTGGTTCCAAGGGGTCAGGAAAAACCACCCTTGCTGAATCAATGATCTATGAATGCGGTGTTATCAAACGCCGCGGCACAGTCGAAGCCGGCAACACAGTTTCCGACTATTTCCCTGTTGAAAAAGAATATGGATATTCAGTATTCTCCACAGTATTCAATGCAGAATTCAACGGAAAGAAACTTAACATTATCGATTGTCCCGGAGCAGATGATTTTGTAGGCAACGCATATACCGCTCTTGGTGTCTGCGACATGGGTCTGATCCTTGTTGACGCTCAATATGGCGTGGAAGTCGGTACTGAAAACATATTCCGCACCACTGCCAAACTGAAAAAACCCGTCATCTTCGGTTTGAACCAGATGGATGGAGAAAAAGCCGATTTTGAAAACGTAATGGAACAGATGCGCGAACATTTCGGAGCCCGCGTAGTGCAGATCCAATATCCGCTCGAGACTGGACCAAACTTCCATTCAATGATAGACGTGCTTTTAATGAAAAAATATGAATGGGGTCCTGACGGCGGAACACCGACTATATCTGAGATACCGGAAGATCAGATTGAAAAAGCTCGCGAGCTCAATCAACTGCTCGTAGAGGCTGCTGCGGAGAATGATGAGACATTAATGGAAAAATTCTTCGAGCAAGGCAGTCTGACAGAAGACGAAATGCGTGAAGGCATACGCAAAGGACTTATAGACCGTTCGATCTATCCGGTTGTGGTTCTAAGCGCCGCAAAAGACATGGGCGTTCGCCGTCTGATGGAATTCCTCGGTAATGTTTGTCCGTTCGTTAACGAGATGCCGGCACCCGAAACCACTTCCGGTGTGGAGGTCAAGCCCGACGCCAATGGACCGCTGTCAGTATTCTTCTTCAAGACTTCAGTTGAACCGCATATCGGAGAGGTTTCCTACTTCAAGGTTATGAGCGGCACACTCAAAGCCGGTGACGATCTTGAGAATGTTTCAAGAGGTGGCAAAGAACGGCTCGCCCAGATATTCACAGTATGCGGACAGTTGCGCAATCCTATCGATTCTCTTGAAGCTGGCGACATCGGTGCGGCCGTTAAACTTAAAGAAGTGCGCACTGGAAACACCCTGGATGCAAAAGGATGCGAATACAAATTCGATTTCATCAAATATCCGCAACCCAAATATACACGCGCAATTCGTCCGCAGACCGAAAGTGATGCCGAGAAACTTGCCGGAATACTTACCCGTATGCATGAAGAAGATCCCACTTGGATCGTAGAGCAGAGCAAAGAATTGAAGCAGACCCTTGTAAAAGGTCAAGGCGAATTCCATCTCCGCACGCTTAAATGGAGAATAGAAAACAATGAAAAACTCCCTATTGAATTCATCGATCAAAAAATACCATATCGTGAAACCATAACAAAGGCGGCTCGTGCAGATTATCGTCATAAGAAACAATCGGGAGGTTCAGGCCAATTCGGTGAAGTGCACCTGATTATTGAGCCATATACCGAAGGTATGCCCGAACCGGACACATATAAATTCGGAAGCCAGGAGTTCAAACTCAATGTACGTGACAAACAGGAAATTCCGCTTGAATGGGGTGGCAAACTCGTGGTTTACAACTGTATCGTTGGTGGTGCTATTGATGCCCGTTTCATTCCGGCCATCGTGAAGGGTCTTATGGACCGCATGGAGCAAGGACCGCTTACCGGATCATACGCCCGTGATGTGCGTGTTATGATTTATGACGGCAAGATGCATCCTGTTGACTCTAACGAAATCTCATTCCGTCTTGCCGGACGCAACGCGTTTTCTCAGGCTTTCAAAGCCGCAAACCCGAAAATTCTTGAGCCGGTATACGATGTGGAGGTACTTACTCCCGGCGACACAATGGGCGATGTAATGAGTGATCTCCAGAGTCGCAGAGCAATTATCATGGGTATGGAATCTGAAAACGGTATAGAGAAACTCTCAGCCAAAGTACCGTTGAAAGAGATGTCTTCATATTCAACATCCTTAAGCTCTATAACAGGTGGACGCAGCTCTTTCACAATGGAATTCTCATCCTACGAACTCGTACCATCAGACGTTCAGGAAAAACTTCTCAAAGAATATGCGGAAACACAGACCGAAGAATAGTATCTTACACTAATTTGATCTTAGAAACTGTTTGAATTTAATACACTCTTAAAATATAATACCGTGAAAAGAGAATCGGCAAATCAAACCGATTCTCTTTTTTTGTACATAAGGCCTTTAATAATAATGTATAATTTTTGTTAATTTCATTATGCTCCCGTGTTTTGCTCCAAACAGCGGACATTATTAAATGTTATAATAACAAAAGTTATTTTAATCAAGGTTGATAACATATTTTCTAATTTTTAATATTATAAAAAACACACCTATGAACACATCAGTAAACAATGCTCCGTTGAAAGGCATTAAAGTAGTTGACTTTACAGAAGTACAATCAGGACCTTCATGCACACAGATGCTCGCATGGTTAGGAGCAGACGTAATAAAAATAGAGCGTCCGGGTGTTGGCGACGCAACTCGTAAGGAACTTCAGTTCGATCCCAACGAGCCAAGTTATTACTTCCTGCAGCTTAACAGTGACAAAAAGTCCCTCTCTCTTGACGCAAAGACCCCTGACGGCAAAGCCATTCTTACAAAACTTATCCAGGGTTGCGACATTTTTGTCGAGAATCTGCATCCGGGAGCAATCGAAAAACTTGGATTCAGTTGGGAAGCAGTTCACGCTCTTAATCCAAAATGTATTTACGGAACAATAAAGGGATTCCCTCTTTCCTCCAAATACAAAGATCTGAAAGCATACGAACCTATTGCACAGGTAACTGCCGCTGCAGCATCAACAACAGGCTGGTTTGACGGGGATTATAACATTCCTACTCAATCCGGCGCCGCCCTCGGCGACTCAAACACCGGTATGCATCTTCTGATTGGTCTTCTCGCCGCATTACAGCAAAGAAACAATACCGGAGAAGGATGCTATGTGTACCAGTCCATGCACAATGCGTGTCTGAACCTGTGCCGTATCAAAACCCGTGACCAGCTTACTCTTGACAAGATTGGCTATCTGACACAGTTCCCGCAATATCCCGACGGTAAATTTGGAGATTGCGTTCCCCGTAGCGGAAACATAGAAGGTGGTGGTGTTCTCGGATGGACTTATAAATGTAAACCGTCAGGAGGATATGACACGGAGGTTGATGCCAACAACTACGTTTATGTCATCCTGCAGCGCGGTGCCAAGGATTTTGAGGCAGCATGCAAGGCCATGGGATTTGAAGACTGGCTAACCAACCCGGACTTCAATACAGCAGACGCACGAGACCGAAACAAACAGGCCATTTACAAGAGAATAGGTGAATGGACTGCAGACAAGACAAAATATGAAGTTACATCTATTCTCGGAGCAGCAGGGGTTCCGGTTGGACCGGTACTTTCCACAAAAGAGGTTATGACCGATGAAAGCCTTTATGACGGCAACACCCTTGTACGTATAAATCAGGGAGGCAGCATTGGTGAATTCGTAACTGTAGGATGTCCTTTCACGATGAGCAGCTATCAGCCCACTTATGGTCCATGCCCGTCCCTTGGCGGAAACACAGAAGAGATTCTTACAAGCCTCGGCTACACCGCTGAACAGCAGGCCGAGTTTGCAAAGAATGGAACCACAAAACCTGTCCAGACTGCCCCGGCAGGTAAGTAAACTCAAAAAACAGACGATAGAAATTATTAAAACTCAAGCCGGGATCGCTGACGATCGCCAGAGATTCCGGCTTATTTATAAAATAAGCTATGAACAACACTACTAATACTGCACCTGCCAATACAAGCACCGCAGGCGCACCTAAGTTTCCGGATCAAGTTACCGGAATGTACATCCTCGCAGAATCCTTACGGCGTCTTGGCCTTATGGATGTCTACGGACTCATAGGAATACCTGTCACAGAGGCTGCTTATGCAATGCAGAAAATAGGCATAAACTATTATGGATTCCGCTTTGAACAGCAGGCAGGTATGGCAGCGGCGACACACGGTTATCTGACACGCAAACCTGGTGTTCTTCTCACCGTATCATCTCTCGGATTTCTCAATGGCTTGACAGCCACAACAAATGCGACTGTCAACTGTTATCCAATGATCCAGATATCAGGTGCCTCAGACCCGACTATGGTTGATATGGACATGGGCACATATGAACAGCTTGACCAGCTGAACACAGCCCGTCCTCTCGTAAAGGCTGCGTTTCGATGCAGCTACGCCAAGGACATTCCCTCGGCCGTGGCCAGGGCATACCGCGCGGCAGTCAGCGGGCGTCCCGGTGGCGTATATATAGACATGACAACTCCCGCACTGGCTGAAATTATGAATCGGGAGGATGCCGAAAAGCTATTTTACACCCCCATTGATCCCTATACCCCGGTACTGCCTAATCAGGACGCTGTAAACCGGGCTGTGGAACTCCTTTCAACAGCAAAAAAACCGGCCCTTCTTCTCGGAAAAGGCGCGGCTTATGCACAGATTGAAGACAAACTCAAGGAATTGTCCGATACCTACAAGATTCCTTATCTGGCAATGTCAATGGCCAAGGGGCTTCTTCCCGACAACGGAGAACTAAGCGCACTGTCATGCAGAAGTACAATAATGCAGGATGCAGATGTAGTGATGGTGGTCGGAGCTCGTATAAACTGGATGCTTTCATTCGGACGCGGAAAATGGAATAAGAATATGAAATTCATCCAGCTGGATGTCGAACCAACGGAAATAGACAGAAATGTTCCGATTGCAGCACCGGTGATCGGTGATCTTGGTTTATCACTCGAAGCAATTCTAAATGGTCTGAAAGGCAAAACAATGCAGACAGACCCGCAATGGGTAGCGTCTCTGCAGACTGAAAGCAAGGTTAAAAACGCCAAGTTTATGGAACGGCTTAAAGCATCCTCCACATTGAGTCCCATGACCCATTGGACTGCGCTTAATGCCATCAAGCCGGTACTTGAATCCAATCCCGATGTAATACTCGTGAACGAAGGAGCGAACACACTTGATGATACTCGAGACACTATAGACATGTCACTCCCCCGCCATCGTATCGACTGCGCTACCTGGGCTATCATGGGCATGGGCATGGGCTCCGTAATAGGAGCTGCCGTCGCTACAGGAAAAAGTGTTGTTGCCATAGAAGGCGACTCCGCATTCGGTTTCTCCGGAATGGATTTTTCTACAATATGTAGATACGATTTACCCGCAACTGTAGTTATATTCAATAACGGAGGCATATATAACGGCATCGGCAAGAATCCTTCCGGCAGTGACGCACCCGCTCCCACAACACTGGATATCAATGCAAGATATGACAAACTGGGAGACGCTTTCGGAGCCAAGACATATTATGTTCAGACTCCTGAAGAACTTGGTAGCGCGTTGACAGAAGCCATTGCTTCAAAACGTCCTTGCCTGATAGATGTTCAGCTTGCAGCGGATTCAGGTGCGGAGAGCGGACATATAGGGTATCTTAACCCCGCGCCGCTTATCGATTACACCGTATAATATACCTGTTATTATATTTTCCTCCGGACAACAATTGTTTCTCCGGAGGTATTGTTAACCATCAAATGAATTTATTATGTTACACATTATATTATACGCGATCGTACCTATCGTAGTAGTGATGCTTGCAGGTTACATATCCGGCAAGAAGGGCATATTTAACGGGGATGATGCAAAAAAATTCAATAAGGTAGTTCTTGATTATGCATTGCCGGCCGCACTGTTTGTCTCCATCGTACAGTCAACCCGCGAAGATCTTGCAAAAGATCTCAAGCTTACCCTTGTTTCGCTGATAGGCATAATGGGATGCTTCATGCTGGTATATTTTGTGTTCAAATACTGCTTTAAAAAGAATACTGGTGCGGATGCGGCTGTTTCCGCACTGATCAGCGGATCTCCGACTATCGGCTTCCTTGGTTTCGCTGTATTGGAGCCGATATTCGGAACAACGCCTGCGGTTGCTCTTGTCGTGGCTATTGTCGGTATAGTAGTCAACGCGGTGGGTATTCCCGTCGGACTTTCTTTGATGAATGCATCAGTTGAAAAACAGAATCCGGACAAAACAAAAAAACAGAACCCGTTAAAACCTGTGCTCCACGCACTTACGCAACCGGTTGCCTGGGCTCCGATTCTGGCAGTCGTACTTGTCCTTTGCGGTCTTAAATGGCCGGATTGGCTCAGTCCTTCATTCAATCTCATTGCCAAGGCAAATGCTTCTATGGCAGTATTCTCTGCCGGTATCACATTGTCTGCAATAAAACTCTCAATAAACTGGCAGGTAATCCTCGGCTCTATCATGAAAATGATAATGATGCCACTTGTTGTGCTTGTCCTTGGTCTGCTGTTCCATATGGACCCGTTCAATCTCAAGATGCTCGTAGTCGCATCAGCTCTTCCTCCGGCATTCTCCGGTATTATTATCGCCGACGAGAACGACATCTATGTAGCTACAGGCACATCGTCCCTGACACTAAGTGTCATACTCTTTGTCGGTTTCTGTCCTCTGTGGATATGGCTCACAGACGTGGCTCTTGCCGCATTCTGATTCAGAAGCTATATATTACTTTAATGGAAATCTCTCCGCGAGGTTTCCATTTTTTATTTAAGTAGTTGAGATAAATTAATGAACATATAAAACGAAGAGATTTTTGAGTCGATTTTGGCGCGGAGCGAAGAAGCATATACACATATGCGACTGAACGACAAGCCGAAAGCAACCAAAAAGATCCAGTTTTATAGTTCAAGATTAAAACAATAAATATATCGCTTAATTTTTCTCAGCTACTTATCTGTTCATTGAGATATTATTTTGCGGGTTGAATTAATTATTCTATCTTTGTAACAATAATCCGATAAGTGAAACTTATCAAATAATAATTATACAGACACAATTATGGAAATAGAAGGTAAAATCATACTTGACCTTGGCGAACAATCCGGAACTTCCAAAGCCGGAAACCTTTGGAGAAAACATGAATGGGTGCTTGAAACCTTCGGTCAATACCCCCGCAAAGTCAAATTCACAGTTTTCGGTTCAAAGCTTGACAACATACACATAGAGGCAGGGAAATCATATAAAATATCTGTTGATGCTGAAAGCCGTGAGTTCAACGGGAGATGGTATACCGATATCAACGCATATGCAGCATCCGAGATAGGTGCGCCCCAACCTGATTTTGGTGGATCCGCTCCTGCTGCCGCTGCTCCTGCTGCTCCCGCAGATCCGTTCGGTGGACAGGCCGGATTTACAGCACCTGCAGATCCGTTCGCATCAGACAACGATACAGACGATCTCCCTTTCTGATAAAGACTCAACATTATTTAGATTATTTATAAAAACATCCCGACATTTATGTGTCGGGATGTTTTTTGTACAATTATGCCAATAATAGCCTTTAAAATATCATTATCGCTATAATTAATTATGCAAGATATTGCCTATTTAATAATATTGTGCATTTTATTACCTCTTTAATAATAAATTTTCTGAAATTTTTCTTGCATTTAATATGGTTTATTTATAATTTTGCCCGCGAAGAGAGTGTTTGGATTTAACTTTCATTCACCCGAAGAGAGATTTCCGAGGGAATTTTTCGGGTTGAAGAAGGAGCATAGCGGGCTATGCGACTGATAAAATCCCGGTAAATTCACCGGAAAGATCCTTCGGGCGGATGAAAAGAATTTCAAATATCCTCTTAAATTATAATTCGTGTTAAATTCAAACACTCTCTTAGATTAATAAATTTATAAAATGACATACTCTACATCTAAAACCGGAGACCTGTTCGAATCAAATTCAAACGATCTTTCAAGTCAAATAGGTCTTCTGGCAGAAGTAAGCTGGGAAGTATGCAATAAAATCGGCGGGATTTACGCTGTATTGTCAACAAAAGCACGCCAGCTTAAAGAGCAATTTGGAGATTCTCTAATTTTTATTGGACCCGACGTCTGGTCTCAGGAGAATCCATCCCCTGTATTCAAGGAGAAAAAAACACTGTTAAAATCAGCTTCATCCAGACTTAAGTTACCCTGGGGAATAACGATCCGCACGGGAAGATGGGATATACCCGGTGCACCGATAGCTATTCTTGTCAATCCGGGAGCTACATCAATGCATCTTAACGATTACTATGGCACTATGTGGGAGCGATACAAAGTAGACTCACTTCACGCATACGGGGACTACGATGAATCGTGTAGCTTTGCTATAGCGTCATCAATTGTGCTCAAAGCTCTGGCCGTACACCTTAATATAAAAGAAGAGAGAATAATGGCCCATTTTGACGAATGGACCACAGCAATGGGACTGCTGAACACACAGATCACAATGCCGGAAGCCTCAACTGTTTTCACAACCCATGCCACAAGCATAGGACGAAGCATTTGCGGAAACGGCAAAGACCTTTATCAGTATTTCCATTTCTACAATGGAGATCAAATGGCATCCGAGCTGAATATGCAATCAAAACACTCGCTTGAAAAAGCTGCCGCACATGCTGCTGACTGTTTCACGACAGTAAGCGAGGTCACAGCGCGCGAATGTGAGCAATTGCTTGAAATCCGGCCACAGGTGGTGACCCCAAACGGATTCGAGCCGGGATTTGTGCCTAAAACTACAAAATACAACAAACTGCGTCGTGACGGACGCGACCGTTTGCTGTCAATAGCCCATGCGATATCGGGAAAATCATATGATGACGACACGTTCATAATAGCTACATCCGGACGCAATGAATATAGGAACAAAGGACTTGATTTATTTATTGATTCAATGGTGTCGCTCGAAGAGAGACTTCCTGCGGACAAAAAAACCGTTGTTTTCATTTTTGTTCCCGCATGGGTAAAAGAACCAAATACCGCCCTTCTGAACAACATGAAGTCCGGAACTGCCGGGACAGCTTCATCTGAATTCCTCACCCACCGTTTAAACAACGAAGATACAGATTCCATATGCTGCAGGATCCGGTCTCTTAAGGCAGAAGGAAAATTCAAAAAGATCGACATAATATTTGTACCAAGCTATCTTGACGGCAATGACGGTGTTGTGAATATTGTTTATTATGATCTGCTTCCCTCATTAGACCTTACACTCTTTCCATCATATTACGAGCCATGGGGATACACCCCTTTGGAAAGTTGTGCTTTCGGAGTGCCTACCATTACCACCAACAAGGCCGGCTTCGGACAGTGGGTTCTTGACAACTTGAAAAACGGTTTGCGCAACTCAGGTGTTATGGTTATAGACCGGCAGGATACAAATTATCAGGAAGCCGTAAGACAGATATCCGGATCTACACTGGAATATGTCTCGGAAGACAGCAAAGAACGTACCGAGGCCAGGCATGCAGCGTTCCTGACAGCAGAAAAGGCCGACTGGAATTTTTTCATCAAATATTATGACGAAGCATTCCGCACAGCTCTATCAAGATGCAGAGAACGAATTTGTCTGACAACCCAACATTAATAATTTAAATAAATTATATTGTAAACAAATAGAAAACAAGTATATGAAACTCCAAGTTAGCAACACAAACGCACCTGTATGGCGCACTGTTACAGTAAGCGCTGAGATTCCCAAAGAACTTAAGTCGCTCGAAGAGATGTCTAAAAACCTGTGGTGGGTATGGAACAGCGCAGGAAAACGACTTTTCCGTGACATAGACCGTGATCTATGGCGCAATGTAGGAGAAAATCCTGTAATGCTCCTCCAGCAACTCTCATATGAGCGTTATAATGAAATACTCAAAGACAAAGAGATGATGGCGCGTATAAAAGAAGTATATACGTCATTCAAGGAATATATGAAACAGCCCATGGATTCAAAACTTCCGTCTGTATCATATTTCTCCATGGAATATGGCCTCTGCAATTGTCTGAAAATATATTCCGGTGGTCTCGGTGTGCTTGCTGGAGACTATATCAAGCAAGCATCCGACAGCCGTATAAACATGACAGCCGTAGGCTTCCTGTACAAATACGGATATTTTTCACAGTCTCTCTCAATTGATGGTCAGCAGATCGCAAATTACGAGAGCCAGAACTTCGATCAGCTCCCGATTGAGGCTGTATTGGGAGAAGACGGTCAGCCAATGATTCTTGAAGTACCCTATCCGGGCAGAATAGTCTACAGCCACATCTGGAGAGTAAACGTCGGACGCATGAAACTGTATCTGCTCGACACGGATATGGACCAGAATTCGGAGTGGGACCGACAGATCACACACAAACTCTATGGAGGAGACTGGGAGAACCGTATCAAACAGGAATATTTGCTTGGCATCGGTGGTATACTGATGCTTGAAAAGCTTGGCATCAAGACTGACCTATATCACGCCAACGAAGGTCATGCCGCCCTGCTCAACCTGCAACGCCTCGTAGATTATGTACAGAAAGACCATCTCCCCTTCAATGTGGCTCTTGAAGTGGTTCGCGCATCTTCTCTTTACACCGTTCACACTCCGGTTCCTGCAGGCCATGATTACTTCGAGGAGTCTTTGTTTGGCAAATACCTTGGTGAATATCCTGCCAAACTTGGAATATCATGGAGTGATTTGATGAACATGGGACGTGAAAATCCTGACACAAACGAACGTTTCTCTATGAGCGTATTCGCTCTGAACACCTGCCAGGAAGCCAACGGTGTAAGCTGGCTGCACGGGGAGGTATCCAAGAAAATGTTCGCCGGCGTATGGAAAGGATATGCTCCGGAAGAGTCTCATGTCGGTTACGTGACAAATGGTGTCCATATGCCTACCTGGGCTGCAACCGAATGGAAAGAATTCTATCACGACCATCTCAATCCGGGTCTGTTCCTTGATCAAAGTAACCCTGAGATGTGGAAAGGTATATTCGACGTGCCGGATGAAGAAATATGGAGCATGCGTATGACAATGAAAAATAAGTTCATTGATTTCGTCAAGAAAGATTTCAAAGAGAAATGGCTTAAAAACCAGGGAGATCCTACAGAAGTGCTCAAAATTGTTGATAAAATCAATCCTAATGCGCTCATAATTGGTTTTGCCCGCCGCTTTGCAACATACAAACGTGCTCACCTTCTCTTCACGGATCTCGATCGTCTGGCCAAGATCGTCAACAATGAGAAATACCCTGTCCAGTTTGTATTCTCCGGCAAGGCTCACCCGGCCGACGGTGCAGGACAAGGTCTTATCAAACGTATCACCGAGATCTCAAAAATGCCCCAGTTCTCCGGCAAGATCATCTTCCTTGAAGACTACAATATGATAGTTGCAAAACGCCTCGTGACAGGTGTTGACATCTGGCTTAACACTCCTACCCGTCCGCTTGAGGCATCCGGAACATCAGGAGAAAAAGCTGAGATGAACGGTGTATTGAACTTTTCTGTGCTCGACGGATGGTGGTATGAAGGTTACCGTTTCGACGAGAAGGCAGGATGGGCACTTACCGACAAACGCACATTCACAGACCAGGCTCAGCAGGATAAACTGGATGCGGCAACCATATACTCTATGCTCGAGAATGAGATTATTCCTCTTTATTTCGACAAGAACTACAAGGGATACAGCCCTGAATGGATACAGTATATCAAACGTTCAATCGGAAACATTGCCCCGCACTTCACAATGAAACGCCAGCTTGACGACTACATTGAGCGTTTCTATAAACCGGAAGCAAAACGATTTGCAAAACTCAGTGCAAACGATTATTCAAAAGCCCGTGAAATTGTGGCATGGAAAGAAGATGTGGTATCAAAATGGGATAGTATCCAGGTTCTTTCAAGTAATTTTGATGAAATGCATATTGGTGCATCACGTTCCGGTGAAAAATTCGACCTCGTATGTACCATAGACACCAAGGGATTGGGCGATTCAATAGGAGTCGAGCTCGTATTCTACAAAGAAGAGCATGGTGAATCAAAATACGAAGGACGACAGGAGCTCAACATAGTCAAACATGACGGAGACATCTACACTTACGAACTGGAGTCCACGCTGAAAGAAGCCGGAACATACCGCTACTCACTTCGCATGTATCCGAAAAACGCAGATCTCCCCCACCGTCAGGACTTCGCATATGTCCGCTGGTTTTAAAGCGTGTTGATAAATTCTGACAATATAATATATATAATATAAAGGTAAAACTGATGTAAATTAGATTGTTTTGACTCAACCCTGAAATCAGGGTGTTTTCTAAGAGGTGCCGATTCAATAAATCGGTGCCTTTTTTGTTATAATTGTATGGAACATCTTATTTTTAAATATTTCCCTAAACTCAGTGAGCAAAAAAAACAGGCATTCCTGAAAATGATGGAGCTTTATCCTGAATGGAATGAAAAAATAAATGTGATTTCAAGGAAAGATATCGGGAACCTTGAGACCAATCACATACTCCACTCTCTTTCCATTGCCAAATTCATAGAATTCAAACCCGGAACCCGTGTACTTGACTTTGGAACCGGAGGCGGATTCCCCGGCATCCCTCTCGCCGTCATGTTTCCGGATATTCATTTCCACCTTGTAGACCGTACCGGTAAAAAAATCAAAGTAGCATCAGAAATTGCACAGGAATGCGGACTTGCAAACGTGACATTCATACACGGAGATGTGGCGGAATGCAAGGATAAATTCGATTTTGTTGTAAGCCGCGCTGTAATGCCACAACAGGACCTTCTGAAAATTTGTTCTAAAAACATAGCCGACACTCAACGGAATGCAATTCCAAATGGCCTTATAACTTTGAAAGGAGGAGAGCTGGAAAGTGAGATTCAACATATTAAAAACAGATGTTTGATCCAGGACATATCTCAATACTTCTCAGAACCATATTTTAAGACTAAGAAAATTATATATACACAGAAATAATATAAATGCTATGAAGATCGCAAAATTTGAATTCTCTCTGTTCGGAATCAACACATATGTCGTATATGATCCGGAATCAAAAGAATGCGCTGTAATTGATCCGGGAATGATAAACGAAGAAGAAGAAAACGCATTAAGCAATTTCATTGAACGTAACGGGCTGAAAGTGGAACACATTATAAACACTCATCTTCACATAGATCACGCAGTGGGAGCAAAATACGCTCAAAACATTTTCCGCAAACCTATTGAAGCCCACAAGGACGATGTATTTCTTGGCGAAAGATTACAACAGCAGGCGGAAATGTTTGGCATAAACGAGAAAATAGAGGATGTAAGCGTTAACATATATCTCAAGGATGGAGACACAATAAAAATAGGAGACGGAAAACTTACAGTACTTCACGTGCCGGGACATTCTCCGGGCAGTATTGCTCTGTACGACAAAGACGGTGGATTTGTGATTACCGGCGATGCTCTGTTTGAAGGGTCTGTGGGCCGTACTGATCTTCCGGGTGGCAATGGTGAGCAACTCATAAAATCAATAAAAGATAAGTTACTTGCTCTTCCGGACTCCACCATCGTTTATCCCGGACATGGAGGACACACTACAATCGGACGGGAGCGGGCTGTGAATCCATTCCTTGCCGACAACCCACATTACAGGCTTAAATAAGTACAGCTATGGAAACAAAAGAATTTGAGATTAAAGTAAACCAAGACCTTATAGAATTTCTACAAAGAAAAAAAGTGCTTGATGTCCGTGTACCGGAATGTCCGGATGTCGAAGACAAATGGCAGGATATTGCCCGAGCATACATGCCGGACGGTATCAGGGAATTTCAAGAGTACCCTGTATCGTCTTTAGGATGGATGATGTTTATCGGAATGGCAATGGGATACTATTGGGACAAAGACTGGGAAACCAACTCAAATCGCAACAACTACTACGAAAATCTGAGAGACATAAACGGATACGACTGCCTCGACGAGACTGTGATCGCACTACTCGGATATAAAGGTGAAACTGCTGACAAAATATCCGGTTTAGTGGCAGAGTGTGCCTCCCGGGTATACAGCATACTTATGCACGAAAAAATAGAACCCGGCACAGAACTTGCACTCGGATGTTACGTCGCCAGTCTTCACCAGCTTTATCTTGCAGGGATGGCAATTGAACTCAACGCGCTGGGCTATCACATGACCCCATATTCCCCTCCTTCCTTAAACTAAAAACCGATTTTGTCCGCCACCCCCATCTTTAAGACGAAGAGTCTATTTTAATCCTAAGACTCTAAAGTCTTTAAACACCCTAAAGACCTTAAACTCCCTAAACTCCCCTGACCGTCCTCAAAATACCATAGTTTCCTCACTCCTGAATATCTAAATTTTACATTATTTTCAAAATTTATTCATTTTGAACTAAATTGAACCAAATTGAACTTCATAAACATTGTAGAGATTTATTACTTTTGTTATAAGTAACAAATCTTTACGTCTTTATGAATTCAAAGTTCTCGATTCACGTAATATCAAGTTAGAGCCTGGAGATACCTGCACCCTTCACTCGGTTTGCATAGGTTTACCACTATTTATCTCCAATATTCAACGCAAGGGGGTAATCGTTCCGGCATATATCGGGGCAAAGAAAAGAGGTATCCGTGCTATTGATTATATTAAGAAAGAAGTTCCGACAGAAGAAACAGATATTGATATAACAGAAAAAGACGACCCGGAACAACAAGGTAACGAAAAATAATATCCTGCACACAGAATTTAGAAATGTGTAATAAACACTGCGCATAATTTTACATTATGTGCAGTGTTTATTAATTTTATTATCAAATAGTTGCGTATTTAAAATATAATTACAACCTTTGCATAAACACTGTTGCATCTTGTACGTTTACTAAATATAGTCCGGTTCCATAATTGCTAAAAAATTTCAGTAAATGTTTTTTTGAACAGTTTATTAATATATTTCTTCTGCGGAGCCGGTCTATTTGATGACATACTATAACACAGGATATTAAGGTAAAAATTTAGTTGTTATGCTTGAACGTTTTTTGAAAAAGGTCGATTTTGATAATCTTGAAGACTTCCAAGAGAACTATAAAGTAATGGTTCCCAATAATTTCAACTTTGCATATGACGTAGTAGACAAATGGGCGGAAACCAATCCTTGCAAACCGGCCTTGTTATGGACAAACGATAAAGGAGAGGAACATCAGTTCACATTTAAAGAGATGAAGGACTACTCTGATAAAACTGCATCTTTTTTTCAGACACTCGGCATCGGGCGTGGCGACAAGGTAATGCTTATTCTTAAAAGAAGATATCAGTTCTGGTTTTCAATACTCGCTCTGCACAAATTAGGGGCCGTAGCAATACCCGCCACACATTTGCTCACAGGAAAGGATATAGTCTACCGCTGTAATGCGGCCAAAATAAAGGGAATTGTTGCAGTTGGAGATGAAGAGGTGCTGAACCATATAAAAAATGCGTTGCCTGAATGCAACACTGTGGAATGTTGCGTTTCAACGGGTCCGGTTATTCCTGACGGATGGCAAAACTTCAATGAGGGAATAGCCAATGCACCGGAATTTAAAAGGAATAGACTTGTAAACCGCAACGAGGATCTTTCTCTACTGTATTTTACATCAGGGACAACAGGAGAGCCCAAAATGGTTGCCCACGATTTCCTGTATCCTCTCGGACATATCGTCACAGGCAAATATTGGCACAACCTGAATGAGGACTCCCTTCACCTCACATTAGCAGATACCGGCTGGGGAAAAGCTGTATGGGGCAAATTATACGGACAATGGTTCTCGGGTGCGAATGTCTTTGTTTATGACTTTGACAAATTCAAACCGGCAGATCTACTTGAAATCTTTCACAAATATCATATAACATCCTTTTGTGCACCTCCGACCGTATATAGATTCCTCATTCTTGAAGATGTAAAGAAATATGATCTGTCTGCACTGAAATATTGTACAACGGCCGGAGAAGCCATGAACCCAAGCGTATTTGAGAAATGGAAAGAATTAACCGGACTGGATATAAAAGAGGCATTCGGCCAAACAGAGACCACACTTACAATAGGCACTTTCCCTTGGATGAAATCAAAGCCGGGATCAATGGGCATACCGAATCCGGAATATGATATCGATCTGATAAACGCTGCGGGAGAATCTTGCAAACCCGGAGAACAAGGCGAAATCGTGATCCGTATAGACAAACGCAGGCCTTTAGGTCTTTTCCGCGAATATCTGTATGACCATAAACTAACTGACAGAGCCATGTCCGATGGAATATACCGCACTGGAGATATAGCAACGCGAGATGAGGACGGTTACTTCTGGTTTGTAGGCAGGGCTGATGATGTAATAAAATCTTCGGGATATCGTATAGGTCCCTTTGAGGTGGAAAGTTCATTGATGACTCATCCCGCAGTAGTGGAATGTGCCATTACAGGTGTTCCGGATCCAATCAGGGGACAGATAGTAAAAGCATCTGTCGTACTTGCAGAGGACTGGAAAAAGAAAGCGGGAGACGAGCTCATCAAAGAATTGCAAAATCATGTCAAGCAAACTACTGCCCCTTACAAATATCCGAGGCAGATAGAATTTGTGAAAGAACTCCCCAAAACAATTTCAGGTAAGATACGGCGTGTGGAGATACGCAACACATCCTCCTCCAAGAAGCACGCCTCTTAAAAAAACTTAGAGTTTTTAGAGTCCTTAAAGTCCTTAAAGACCTTAAAGACCCTAAAGACCCTAAACTCCCAAAGTGCAAAAACAATCAACGGCCTTTAAGTTATCTCGAACTTAAGAGCCGTTGATTTCCTTTTATCTCGTCGTTTTCTGACGCCTAATTCCGAATGTCACTTGCGGCAAGAATAAGCTCGCTAAGTGTGGGATGTCCAAAGATTGTCTGTCTGATATCCTCCGCTTTTGCACCGGCATTCATGAAGTTGGCGGCTTCCTGAGCGAGCAACGCCGCATCAGCACCCATTATATGCGCGCCAAGCAGTTTGTGAGTGTCTTTGGCAAAAATCAGTTTACACAAGCCCTCACTCTCTCCCATTGCCAACGCTTTTCCATTGGCTCTGTAAAAGCTCTTTCCTGTCACCACTTCCACACCTTTTGCCTTACATTCCTCTTCAGTCATACCGGCCATTGCACATTCAGGATGTGTGAACACCGCAGAAGGGACAAGATCAAAACGGATCTTGTCGTCTTCTCCATTAATGACATTCAATGCACGCTCACCCTGAAAGCTTGCCACATGCGCTAACATCATGCGGGCATTCACATCACCGATCGCATATATATGCCGGACATTGGTCTGCATGTTATCATCTACAGGTATACCTTTTGCAGAGTAATCCACTCCGGCTGCCTCAAGGTTAAGGCCATCTACGCGAGGAGCCCGTCCTACGGCCATCAGCAGATCCGTACTGACAACAGTCTGCTCCTTACCTTTACATTCGTAAGTTACAACTATTTCATAGTCTTCATTCTGCTCAATCTTTTTAGCAGCCGCACCGGTAATTATCTCAATCCCTCGTTTGGAAAGGGATTGCTTCAACCGTTTTGCTATATCAGAATCGAACGGAGGCAAAATCTGTTTCATAAACTCTATGACTGTAACCTTCGATCCTAACGCGGCAAATATTGATGCAAATTCCATACCGATTACACCTCCGCCGATTATCGTGAGTGAAGCCGGAATATACTCAATATTCAAAAGACTGGTTGAATCCATTACGCAATCCAGATCATGACCCGGGATTGGCAGGGATTTGGATACGCTTCCTGTTGCTATAATAATATTGTCGGCAGTGTATTCCTCATTGCCGGCAACAACAGTATGGCTGTCAAGGAAAGAGGCCATTGCATCCACCACATCAACCTTTGCCTGCCGGAGCATAGTCGCGATTCCAGTGCGCAATTGGTCGGTAACTTCTTGTTTGCGGGATATTATCTTATTAAAATCAACGGCAAACGTAAAGTCATCTATTCCAAATTTATCTGCCTCCTTGAAACTGCTGATCATTTCAGAGTCACGACAAAGACACTTGGTGGGTATACACCCTTCATTCAGACATGTGCCACCCAGCATACCACCATTGAAAAGAGTCACGCTCTTTCCTCCGGCAGCGGCTTTAAGTGCGGTTTCATAACCTCCGGGGCCGGCACCTATGATAATCAGGTCGCTATGCTTAGGCATTTTGTTTCATCTGTTTGTAAGAAAGTATCGGTTTCTTGGCAGCGGATGTCTCATCAGGATGTGATATGAGAGTGGTATGTGGAGCACCCTTAACCATATCCGGATTCTCACGAGCCTCTTTTGCAACCTGATGCATGACATCTATAAACTCGTCAAGCGTTTCAAGGCTTTCCGTCTCTGTAGGCTCGATCATCATAGACTCATGGAAAAGAAGCGGAAAATAGATTGTGGGAGCATGGAAACCATAATCAAGCAATCGTTTAGCCACATTCAAAGTTGTAACACCGGTAGACTTGTCTTTCAGTCCGTCGAACACAAACTCATGTTTGCAGACTCCGGAAATTGGAAGCAAATAATCATCTTTCAATGATTCTTTGATATAGTTGGCATTAAGTGTAGCCATAGGGCCAACATTTCTTATATTCTCTTTTCCAAGACTCAAAATATAAGCATACGCCTTCATCATCACTCCGAAGTTACCAAGAAATGCGCTTACACTTCCAAGACGGTTTTCTCCGTTATGCTCGATATAGAACCGGCCGTTTTCATCTTTAGCCACATGAGGAGACGGCAATAGATCTATCAAATGTTTTGCAACACCGACAGGGCCAGAACCTGGACCTCCTCCTCCATGAGGAGTAGAGAATGTCTTGTGCAGGTTGATATGCATTATGTCGAAGCCCATGTCTCCGGGACGAACTTTGCCCAGCATCGGATTCAGATTGGCTCCATCATAATAAAGCAATCCTCCGGCATTATGCACGAGTTTTGCAATCTCCACAATCTCTGTCTCGAACATTCCCAATGTATTCGGGTTTGTCATCATGATTCCGGCAACAGTATCGTCCAAAAGGGGTTTCAGATCCTCTACATCTATAGATCCGTTGGGTTTGGACTTTACTTCCACCACCTCAAGACCGGCTACCATCGCAGACGCAGGATTGGTGCCATGAGCTGAATCCGGAACAATCACCTTGGTTCTTTTATGGTCACCGCGGGATTTATGATATTGTCGCATCACCATAAGACCGGTAAGCTCACCATGTGCTCCGGCATAAGGATTCAATGTAAACTCAGCCAGACCTGCAATATTGGCAAGAGCCTGCTGCAGATTATAATAGAGTTCAAGAGCACCCTGTACAGATGCCTCATCCTGAAGGGGATGAAGTTCCGTAAACTCCGGCATTGCCGCTATCTCCTCATTGATTTTTGGATTATACTTCATCGTGCAGCTTCCCAATGGATAGAAACCTGTGTCTACTCCAAAATTCTTGGAAGACAGATTAGTATAATGTCTCACTACATCCAGTTCACTCACCTCCGGAAGCTCCGGCCTTTCACTTCGCATGAGACTTTCCGGCAATGATGCAAGCGCATCCGTACCATATGCATTCTCCGGCAATTGATATCCCTTTCTTCCGGGACGTGACAACTCAAATATCAGTTTATCGTAATACTTCATCTTATGCCTCCTCCAGAATTAAAGTTATCAATTGATCTATATCTTCTTTAGTTCTCTTCTCTGTGACAGCAAATTCCACTAATCCGTTTCCGAGATTCAATGGTCCCATAATACCGGCCTTGAGAAGTTTCTTATTCAAGGCTTCTACATCAATATCGGTTTTCAAGGTAAATTCCTTTAGGAACGGTTTATTGAAAGCCAAATGGAACTTACCTGATGCGACAAGTTTATCACACAGATAATGTGCGCCATCGCACGCGAGGGCATTCACTTCGCGTAGACCGTTATCGCCCATCAGTGAAAGATATATTGTGGCATACAGCGCCATCAGACTCTGATTAGAACAGATATTGCTTGTCGCCTTTTCGCGACGGATATGCTGCTCGCGTGCCTGCAAAGTCAGCACATAGCATCTCTTTCCGGACGCATCTTTGGTTGCGCCTACTACACGTCCCGGCATCTTGCGCAACATGGCACTTTTACATGAAATAAATCCAAGATAAGGTCCACCGAAATGCATAGGCATACCCAAAGTCTGACCGTCACCACATGCGATATCAGCTCCCCATTCTGCCGGTGTGCGGAGCACAGCCAAAGCGGACGGATCCGCATAAATGGCAAGGTAACCTTTGGAGGCATGAATTTCATCGGCTACACCTGTGAAATCCTCAATTATTCCGTATTTGTTAGGTGTCGGAAGAATAACGCCTGCCACATCTCCTCCTCCTAAAAGTTCCTTTAGGGCAGAAAGATCAGTCACTCCATCGCGTTCAGGAATTTCCGTGATATCCACCTCATGGAATTTGGCATAAGTAAGGATTACTCTCTTTACATTATCGGAAAGCGTAGACGAAAGAAGCACTCGATTTTTCTTCTTTGCAGAAGCAACCATCATGAACATTGTTTCCGCAGCAGCCGTCGCACCGTCATACATAGAGGCGTTAGTGGATTCCATGCCGGTCAACTCACTGATCATGCTCTGATACTCAAAAATATATTGAAGAGTACCCTGAGAAATCTCGGGCTGATAGGGAGTATAGGCTGTATAGAATTCACTCCTTGAAAGGAGATGTGGCACAACCGAAGGTGAATAATGATCATACACGCCTCCTCCGGCAAATACTTTAAGCCGTTGGTTCTTTGCGCCAAGTTCCTCGAAATAACGTCTTAATTCTATTTCAGACATTGCAGACGGAAGAGCATAATCTTCCTTAAAGATCACTTCCGCCGGCACATCTCCGTAGAGATCATCGACACTTGAAACCCCTATACGGTCGAGCATTTTTCTAATGTCACCGTCGGTATGGGGCATATATCTGTTACTCATTTTCGCAAAGTTTTTCATATGCAGCCGCATCCAGCAAAGCATCAACCTCTGCAGGATTAGACATTTTAACTTTCATAATCCATGTAGAATAGGCATCCTCATTGATCTTTTCAGGAGAGTCCTCAAGTTCCTCGTTAATCTCCACAACCTCTCCGGAGACCGGGCTAAAAAGATCGCTTGCCGCTTTTACTGACTCAACAGCACCGAAATCCTCTCCCGCTGTCACTTCATCACCAACCTCGGGCATATCGACATAAACAATGTCTCCGAGCGCATGCTGTGCATAATCGCTTATCCCTACAAGAGCAACATCTCCTTCAACTTTTACCCACTCGTGTGACTCTGCGTAACGCAGACCTTCTATAACTTTACTCATCTTTATAGTATTTATTATTTATTGACATTAATATGCCCCATATCCAATTATCCTGACCGGCTTTACTTTTTATAATTCTTGTCGTAAAACCTTTTCTTAACCACCTTTGCCGGGAAAGTTTTCTTTCTGATACGAACCTCAACTTCTGTACCAAGCTTGTCAAACGGCTTCTTTATCATGGCCATCGCCACACTTTTCCCGGTAGATATGGAACGGTAACCGGTAGTTATTTCGCCTATCTGCTCTCCGTTCACCTCAACCGGATATCCATGCCTCGGAATGGCATTCCCTTCAAGTTCAAGACCAACTATACGACGGGTAACGCCCTCTGCCTTTTGTGCGGACAGAGCCTCCTTGCCGATAAATTCCGGCTTATCAAGCTTGACAAACATACTCAGGCTTGCTTCAATCGGGGAGATATCTTCAGTAAGTTCATCTCCATAAAGCGGAAGTCCAACCTCAAAACGGAGAGTATCGCGACAACCGAGTCCGCAAGGCTCAACTCCCCCTTTTATCAACTTGTCCCAGACATTTCTGATAAAATCATGGCTTCCATATATTTCAAAGCCATCCTCCCCTGTATAGCCGGTTCGGCTGACAATTATGTCCTCACCACTCATCGGCAGTGTCACGAAATTATAGAAAGCGATATTCTTCACCGGTATGCCAAGAAGACGCTCCACGGCATCCTCCGCCTCTGGACCCTGAACAGCAACTTCCCCGTAATAAGGGCTCTGGTCTTCTATTTTTACATTGAAGCCATCGGCATTTTTCTTTATCCAGGCTACATCCTTATCTATATTGGATGCATTGATCACCAAGAAATACTCATCATCCTTTACTTTGTACACCAAAAGGTCATCTACTGTACCTCCGTTCTCATAGCACATCATGCCATAAAAAATCTGTCCGTCAGGAGCTCCTGTCACATCATTGACAAAAATATGGCTTACAAATTTATATGCATCGGGACCGGTCACGCGGACTTCCCCCATGTGGCTTACATCAAACACACCCACATGTTGACGAACCGCATTATGCTCCTCTGTAATACCTTTATACTGAATAGGCATGTCAAAACCGGCGAAAGGAGACATCAAAGCACCCATCGCCACATGACGGTCATGTAGACACGTCTTCTGAATCTGTTGTTCCATGATATGTTATTTAACTTCTGTTTTCTTATTTATACCAATCATGCTATTGGCTCTCCGCAAATTTACAATTTGCGCTAAACACCTCCAAATTTTTTTGTAACTTTGTCGACCAAACTATACAATTTTGACTTCTTAAAGTGTGATATATTTATGAAATCTTTTTCCCGACTAAAACAATACTTTCTGTTATTATCCATATTTTCATCTTTGCATTTATATTCAACAGAAAAACCACAACCCGAATTCAAGGTTTCTCCCATAGGTAGAATACACGTTGACGGTGCTGTATATTTTCCTGAAGGAAACGGATTCAAGCCTGGAGCCGCACTGTCGGAAATACGCGCAGGAGCCCGTGCGACATATGGGGACTGGATGGCTCGTATTGAAGTTGGCTATTCTTATGGCAAAATAGGAATGAAAGATGTATATATCCAGCGTTTTTTTAAAGCCGGAAACCATCTGCGTCTCGGATACTTCATTCCTCAGTTTGGCATACGTGGAGGGGGGTCAGCTTCATATAAACCTGCCATGATAACAGAAACACCGGAATCCTTTTTCCGTACAACCTCCCGAAAGATCGGACTCATGTACACCCACTGTGACAAATTGTTTTCAGCATATGCAACTGCATTCGTAGGTGGACACTCATTGCTTTTTAGCGTCACGGAGCAGGGTAAAAGCAGTGTCGGCGGATCGTTGCGCGCAACAATCCATCCTTTGACAAATCCAGGAAATATTTTTCAGGCCGGAATCTCCACATCCTATGAAACCGCCACACATACCCGTGTAATAAACGATGATGGAGAAGAGGTGGCTTCTGACGGATACCGTCAGTTCTCCGCCAGTTTCCCAACCACTGTATGCAAAGTAGCAATGCTGGAAGCAGATGTAAGGGATGCTGTCGGCGACTGGAAAATATCACCGGAGATATCCTTTGCCAAAGGACGGTTTGCATTGGAAACTCAATATTATTATATGTCTGTAAAGCGTACCGGTTCACTCCCAGCATACCATGCATCAGGAGTATACGCCATGTTGAGAGGAATTGTGTTTGGTGGCAAGGAATATACTTTCAGTTCTCCTGACAGTAATATTGCATACCCGTCGCCTAAATCTTTTGAACTGGTAGCAGCATTCAGTTACACTGATGCCAACTCAAAAGGAAGTGGAATTTATGGAGGAATTGCCAACGATTATAGTCTTACGGCCAATTATTATATAAACAAATATATGATTGCACGACTCCGCTATTCACACACAGCTGTTCACGGCAGTTGCGTTTCACCCAACCGCAATGTAAACACAATCCAGGCTCGCCTGCAGTTTGTTTTCTAATCCTGAATCCTGATGAGCTATCCTTTCTTTTTGGCAAGAAGAATATCTTTATCTTCCGGAGAGCGCAACGGTGCACCCGCCGTAAAAGTAGCGGTAATCGCCGTCGCTCTTTCAGTAACGGTAATGATGATGGCCATAGCCATTGTTCTTGGATTTAAGAGAGAGATACGCAATAAAGTCATAGGATTCAATTCACATATCAGCCTATATGTTGTGCCTCAGTCGGAAGGAGAATCAAACCTTATTACACTCACGCCAACCTTAAAAAAAATCCTTGAATCCAAAGAATATATAACCGATTATAGTCTTGAAGCATCAATCCCGGCAATTTTAAAGACTTCAGACAATTTCAAAGGTGTCTATCTCAAAAGCACTGAAGGTAATACAATCAGCAAATTTATAAAAGACAATCTTGAGGAAGGCAGTTTCCCGGACTATACTAAAGATGGCAACTCCCTGAAAATATTGATATCCCGTCTTGCTGCCGATAAATTAGGTCTGAAAACCGGAGACCGTATCGACACATATTTCATGACAGGATCCTTAAAGATGCGTCGTCTTGAAATTGCCGGAATATTTAACTCCCACTTCGATTCTTATGATGATGTATTTATATACGGAGCGTTGCCCCTTATACAGAATTTAGGCGATATAGGGAGATCTGAAGGAATATCTGTGTCCATTCAGACAAAAGACTTCGAAAAGCTTATACCTTATACAGATGACCTTTCATTTTCTCTCAGAGAAGCTCTTGCCTCAGGTATGGTATACAAAATGTACAGGGTAGAAAACGCATATACACACGGAGCGGGATTTTTCAACTGGCTTTCACTGCTTGACACAAATGTCATTGTAATTCTGACATTGATGACAATTGTGGCGTGTGCCACACTTATATCCGGAATGCTTATAATAATTCTTGATAAAAAAAGATTTATAGCCTTATTACGCGCCTTAGGCTCTCCCAACAAGGCTGTACGCCGTGTATTCATTTTTCTTGCACTAAGAATTGCATTGGCTGGACTTATTATAGGCAATGCTATATCCTTGTTGATTCTCTATATTCAGGACAAATGGCATATTCTGCCGTTGGATGCTGAAACATACTACATAGATTTCGTACCGGTAAAAATTGATTATCCCGCGATTATAATTCTAAATATCGCCACTCTTGCCATAATTTATCTTTGTCTTATATTGCCCTCCTCATTTGTGTCTAAGATTTCCCCCGCCGAGATTCTTAAAACAGAATAAATGAGTTCATCCGTATTATTATACGATCTATTATACGATTCTTAATAACTCTCACTACCCCGCCTCTGTTAGAACTGCGACTTGTCCCCAAGTCGCGCACTTGAATCCCCGTGTCTTAAACTCTCACTACCCCGTCTCGGTTAGGACTGCGACTTGTCCTCAAGTCGCGCACTTGAATCCCCGTGTCTTAAACTCTCACTGCCCCGTCTCTGTTAGGATTGCGACTTGTCCTCAAGTCGCGCACTTGACTTATCCCCAAGTCGCGCACTTGAATCCCCGTGTCTTAAGATCGGAAGAGCACACGTCTGAACTCCAGTCACACACAGAAATCGCG